>JAAEMV010000001.1 GCA_024225195.1 Planctomycetaceae bacterium
GTAAAGCTTGAATTTTTGATCTTGCGCCCAAATGATAAACGGCTTTCCCTCGCCATATTGTGTGGCAGCGTCCTTCTTCTTTGGGTAGTAGTACTGGAAGATCCATTCTCTTGGGTTGCCGGGCTTACCGGTGCATTGCGGCCAAAAACTTCGACCGTCGAGAGTCACATCAGGTAGCTGTGCATTTCCAATTTCGGCGAGCGTAGGCAAGACGTCCGAGAAGTCGACGAGGTCATTGGTTTCAAAGCCAGCGGTAACAGTTCCAGGGCAATTGACGATCAAGGGTGCGTGGCAACCACCATCGGTTGGGTACGCTTTCTCTCCTTTGCGGGTCGCGCCTTTGTATGGATAGGTCAGGTTGGTGTTGGTACCATTGTCGGTTGTGAAAATGACGATCGTATTTTCGCGTAGGCCATTTTTTTCCAAGGTATCGACAAGTCTTTGCACGCATTTGTCCATGTAGCTAACCATGTCACGATAGTTGTCGGAAGCGTTTTTGTGGTTTCGGTTTTTACTGTCCGGCGTCGGGAGAAACGGTGAGTGTACTGAGAGCATTGGATAGTAGGCGAAAAAAGGTTTGTCCCTTTTTTGCTCAATAAACTCGATGAGAAAGTCCGTGCATATTTTCGGTCCATAAGAGTTTTTATCAATTGGTACTTTTTTTCCATCGCGAAGCAGACTCGGTTTCCAATATCGAGATCGTTCTGTTCCGGGGTAGTTCCAAAGACAGAAAGTATCAAAACCGCAATCGGGTGCGAGCGCACCGTTGTTTCCGTGAAGCTGCCACTTTCCAGCAATCGCTGTGTCGTAGCCGGCATCCTGCATCATCGTCCCGAAAGTCTGCTCTTTGGGGTCAAGTTTCCCAAAAACAGTGTAGTTTCGAATGTTGTCCCGCCCGGTCATGATTTTGACACGACTCGAAGTGCAAACGGGTTCGGAGTAGCAGAAATTAAACTTGACGCCAGTTTTAGCCAGCGCGTCGAGGCAGGGTGTTTTAAAATGTGTACTGCCATAGCAACCAATGTTATCGTAGGCGATGTCGTCCGCCATGATTAAGATAATATTTGGTTGCACTCGTTGCGTGGACAGTTCATCGGCTTGCAGTTGCGAGAGCGAAAATGCGATCACGGTTGTTGATAAAAGTACCAACCAAAGTCTAGCTATCATGAGAGCTTTCCAGGTTTTGGAGAGGGAGTAACTAATCGATCAAGCGGATTTGCTTTAGTATCGCATGCCCCTCGGGAGAGGTGAGGTCGATTTTGCCGCGAGTTTTTTCGTCGATAAGGGTTACTTCAAAAGTCGCAATTTTTGACCATTCCAGTTTTTTCTTATCCGTATTTTTAAAATCTGCGGCAGCGATGACGAGTTCCCTAGGTTGGTCACCAGTAATACGAGTGGTGTATGAAAAATTGCCAAGGTTGTTTTCACGACTCAGGAATTGACTACTGATGTTCAAACGAAGCGCCAGCTGTTTTCCTTGTGGGTCGATTGTAATTGCCAATTTTCTATTCGGAGATCGATCAAGTTGAGGGTTTTGAAATTTGTAGGTCTTGATGCTTCTTTGATCGCGACTCGACCAATCTCGAGAGCCGTTACTAAAGTCTTCAAAAACTAGGGCAGGGTCAGCTAAATTTACGAGTGAACCTAGATTGATAGATTCTGGCACAAAAGATTGTTCCTCTGAATCGAGGACGAAAGTGTTAGTTTTACCTCGCTCGAGTGCTTGTGGTTTATCCAGTTGGTAGCGACAGATTGCGAAGAAATAGATTGGCAGGTCAGCCGGTAGCGGGGCTTGGGCAGACCAAATTCCTTTCGCCGACTTTTCGTTGGCTCGGATCCAGAAACGGGTTCTGGAATTTGGATCATAGCTGTAATAAATTTCTGTATTTACAAGTCTGTCTTGATCACTTGGGGTTACCGTAAATGTTGCGGAGGGAACAAAGGAAGCCGTGTTAATGCTCAAATTTGA
>JAAEMV010000002.1 GCA_024225195.1 Planctomycetaceae bacterium
ACGTTTGCTCTCTGAAATTCGCAACCAGTGGAAACGGAAGCGTGTCACTCCGATTGTGCAGCGAAAAATCCAGCACCTTCTAAAGCCTGGCGATGTCATCATCACACGCCACGACGATGCTGCCACTAATTTATTTCTTCCTGGCTTTTGGCCACACGCATCACTTTATATAGGTAGCCTCGAAGAGCGAGCAGAACTTGACCCAGAAAACAGGTCCCCACAACTTCAGCGTGCCCAAGACCCAAAGTGTGTCCTCGAAGCACGCAAAGACGGCGTGCTTTTCCGAGAATTAAATGACACGCTTAACGTGGATGCGTGCACCATCATTCGACCTAATTTATCCAAAGATCAAATTCGAGACGGAATCGCCAGAGGGATAAGCCATGAAGGCAAGGAATATGACTTTGAATTTGACTTCACCCGAGCGGATAAACTCGTGTGCACCGAAGTCGTCTACCGAGCTTTTGACGGGATCGGCAATCTGAATTTCAAATTGGCCAATCGCTCTGGCCGGCTTTGTCTTTCCGCAGAAGACCTATTAGACAGCGCAGTCGACGATCAGCATTTCACCGTTATCGCAGTCTATGGATTTAAGGGTAATCGTTTTTTTGAAAAAGATGCTGCACTCAAAAAGCTCATTGAGAGTTACCGTAAAAACAAAAATCAAGAGTCGCTCTAACAGAGCAGTTCTGTAAAAGACTGGTCGCAAGTCCAATCCGGCCTCCCTTGGCTTGCCCTGACAAACCTAATTACCGGAAAACTCCCCACCGTTCCTCTGCCAGTAAGTCAGATTAAATTGGACATAAAGCGCAACGCCGCTTTGCTGAGCATCGCCAAAAATATGACCGATAACAGAAAGAGCAATTCTGCGGATATGACACTCTGCTGATTCAAGGTCTCTTCAGGCGAATTAAAAGCGATGGCAACTCCAAAACTAACCCTCAATTCATGCGGCAAAGTCAGTTGCCCAAATCCTCTCGACGCAAGTCGATACGCCAAACTGCCCAAAGCCATTTCGGTTGCAGTCTGCCTGCTATCGCTGACAATCCCCTCACTCGTTAACGGCCAGCAGGTTAACGCATCCCCCGCAGCACTCTCCGCTCCCACCAACTTCCCTCAACCCGCGTTCAAAGCAGCAATAAACGGTCGGCTAAATTCAATCCCAGTCATACCCGTATCCTCGCCAGTGTTTAGCGAAGCACCGGAATTCCAATTTCAATCTGAACAGAAGCCTGGCAAATTCCGCGAAACAGGTAGAAGCGAGCAAGGCGATTTACGTGGAAATGAGCAACTCATTTTTCAACCGTTTCCCCAACTGGAATCTGAGACGACCGCCCCGCTCTCAAACCGGGAAAAAAATGCTCGTACGAGCGGGCCATCGCCCAGCCCATTCCTCCCATCAATTCAGTCCACTCCTCTCAAGTCCACGAATGCAATTTCTTCTGCCGCCCCATCCAATGATGCCAATGCACCCGATGACAACACCATTGTCCAAAGATTTCCCGACGGAACCCCCAGCATCATTCGTAAAGTTGAACTAGATGAAAATGGAAATTACCGAAACCAGGGTGCGTGGGAATCATTCGATAAAACTGGCCAAATCGTTACCAAAGGAAATTACACCGATGGCAAAATGGACGGTTCCTGGAGCCGAATCCATGCTGCCGACTCCGGCGGTCTGTTTAAAACAAAACCATTCAATCTATTTAAAGGCCCCTTCCTCTCGGTCGCACAATTTAAAGACGGTCAATTAAACGGCCTGTGGTCAATCTATGATCAATTCGGTTTGAAGATTTTTGAAATCAACTACAAACAGGGAATTCGGGAAGGCTCCGCAAACTGGTACTACCCCAACAGCGCTAAAATGAGGGTAGCAACATTCCAAGGCGGCTACCTCGATGGTGACGTGACTGAATTTAATGAAGCCGAGCAAATACTCGATCAGCAACGCTACGTCGTTGGCCGACCCATCATAAGAAACTCGACGTTCTATCGACCCAATGTCAAAAAAACAGTCGACTACTTTCTTGGCCCACAAAACAAGCCTCAGGCAAAAGACAACTGGTGGACCGCCCAGCCAGCGAAGTACCGAACACTCGGATCCCAAATCCAAAGTGGAGCAGCGATGTCCTGGTTCGAAAATGGTCAGCCCAAAAAGCGTGGACAATTCGACAACGGACAACCCGCAGGGCAGTTCGTTTGGTGGCATGAAAATGGCAACAAACAAACCGAGGGGACCTACGACAATGGCAAGAAATCGGAACGCTGGGTTTGGTGGTACAAGAACGGCATGAAACGTATCGAAGGCACGTACCAAAATGACCAGCCTGTTAGCCTCTGGCGGGCATGGAATGAAGACGGTTCGTTGAAAACCGAAAAAAATTACGCCGCTCTTAATTCCCCAATTAACTCGGGCGATGGTGAACCCTCGGTAGAGGGAACTGACATTGAGATCCTCCCAAACTCGCTACCTAGCCCTTCCTTACCAAGCCCTAAAACGGACGAAGTCGAAAACCAACCCAATCAAATTGAATTGCTGCCTCCGCCAGAAGAAGAAGAAGAAGAAGAAGAAGAAGTGATAACCGACATCGAAGAACGTCAACTTGGTGACACGCTGGAACTAGCTTCCCCGCAGCCCAGCAAGCCTTCCAGCACTGCGGAAGTGATCAAGTAAACATTCAATCAGCCGTGTCGGTCTCGTGGGACTCAAGTTTGGCCGACATTGCCAGCACCGAGCATTTTTTTACAAAGGTCTTTGCCAACAGTGGGTTCAAGTCTCTCGCCGCTAATCACTCCGCATGCTCTGTCAGCGGATCAAACTCAAGGTATCGTTTTAGTAACGCAGTCAAAAAATAGAATGGAATCGTGTCAAACAACGCGATCACCAATTTAAAGACGTATCCCGTGATGATAAACATCAGCAATTTTTGAAACAGCTCATCGTTAGGCAAACCCGCGGGTATGGGTAAAGCGTGTGCGTAAAAGTGAGTGATTAAAATCACGGCAACTGTGTCAACAGCCTGACTGACCAAGGTTGATCCATTATTTCGCAACCATAAGTGCTTCCCTTTTGTAAGACGTTTCCAAAAGTGAAACAAATAGACATCGCAAAATTGTGCAGCGAGGTAAGCGACCATCGAAGCTGTTACCGCCCCAAAGGTTAACGCACGTATTTGATAAAACGCAAAATTGTTTGGATCAGAAACATTTCCCTCAAGCACCGAGACGCTTTCAATCGGCGGCAGTCCTGTCTGCGGATCCATCTCGGGAACCTGAGGCATAATACCTCCAAGATACAAAATGAATACGACCCAAATGTTTAGCAAGAAACCGACGGTTACAACCCAATTTGCTCGACGACGGCCATAAAACTCACTTATTAAATCGGTACAGAGAAAAGTGACGGGGTAGGGGAGAACCCCAACGGCTACGGCAAAACTCCATCCTCCGGCGGTGCTTGCCCACTGCCCCCAATTCACAGTCCTACCGGCATCGGTTGCATCGATGCTAAAAAAAACGAGGAACCGACTGATCCCAAGAATATTTAACATTGTCAGCGAGCCGAGGAAAATCCCCGCCATAACCAAAAAGACTCGCTCTCGCCTCGCTTGCAAGTGCGAAACTTCGAGGGGATGCAGCGGCTCGGTCGGTTTGGACGTTTTATTGGCTAATTTCATGTATCCATTCCAGCAAACAAATTTTGCAATAAACCAGGCGAATTATGACGCCAAGCAAAAAACTCGGTTCGACTTAGGTGCGATTCAGGGATTGCCTCCAGCATGGGGCGTACGATACCGATCGGCAACCATCCTGACACCGAACCCCATCCTTTCAGCAAAAACCCCCTCATCAAAACCCGACATTTCTGGCGGTCGGCTACTCGATCGCTTTCCTTGTTTAGACAGAAGATCGGTCAGTCAACCCGATTTCGTCATGGCGTCAGCGATACAAACATCCAAGTTTGCCTAAAATTTAATTCGACTGCAATGATTGGCAAGAGAACGGGCAATTTTGATTTAGGAACTATCCCGTTTAGCCCCTAGAAACACCGCACCGAATCGGTAAAATGTGGTCTGCTCTTTAACATTTCAAACCGCCCAATTACACGATGGCGACTTCTCAAACCGAAACGTATCTCGGTCTGAGAGTGTAGTCGCACCGGTCGTTTTCGCGATCGTTGTCGTCACCCCTACGAGGTTCATGTGGACTCAGATAAACAACTTTTGAAAACACCGCTCCACCAATGGCATATTGACCACCAAGGACGCATGGTGGAATTTGCCGGTTGGTCGATGCCCGTGCAATACACGAGTATCATCGAAGAACACCAACAAACCCGCAATTCGATTGGAATGTTTGATGTTTCTCATATGGGTAGGCTCTATTTTTCCGGGACCAATGTTGCGGAATTTCTCGACGGCTTAACCACTCGACGGGTTGCCGGGGTCGAATGCGGTAAGATCCGATATTCTCTAATGACTAATGATTCGGGCGGAATCCTCGATGACGTTTTGGTCTACCACCTCCCTGACCTCAATGGCGAGCCATTTCATATGATGGTTGTGAATGCCAGTAACCGAGCCAAAATCGTAGACTGGCTCAACGAGCGTAAGTCGGGCACAGACATTCAAATTGACGACCGCACAGAAACCTCTGCGATGATTGCAGTCCAAGGCCCTCTGGCTAACGAGGCAGTAAAAAAATTGTCTGACGTCGACCCAGACTCCCTCCCGTATTACACCGGAACAACGACTCGCATTTGCGGAAAAGAAGCGATCCTTTCCCGCACAGGCTACACCGGCGAGGACGGTTGTGAAATCATGATTCCCAATGAAGATGCTCAGCTTATTTGGGATGAGGTGTTCAGTCTTGCCGCGGCAGCTCAAGGTGGAGCCGCCGGGCTGGCTGCAAGAGACACATTACGTCTGGAAGCAGGAATGCCTCTTTATGGGCACGAACTTAATGAAGCAACAAATCCTGCCCAAACTGATTTGAAATTTGCGATCCAAATGAAAGGGCGAGAATTTGTCGGTCGAACCTCGATCGCCGAAGCAAGGAAAGACAGCGACCTTTGGATTAGAACTGGGCTTGAACTGGAAGGCCGGCGAGCCGCTCGCGAAGATTGCAAAGTCTTTCACGGTGAACAAGCGGTAGGAGTCGTGACCAGCGGGAGCTACACGCCAACACTACAAAAGTCGATTTCAATGGCTTACATCCACCCTGACCATCGGGAACTTGGAACAGCATTGTCGGTTGACATTCGCGGAAAACTTCATAAAGCCACTGTCGTAAAAGTGCCCTTTTACCAACGCCCCGTTTAATGACAATCTAGTCAACAAACGGTCCCATGTTGCTCGATTCCATGCTTCCAAAATCCCCACACATACTAATCAATCATTTAATTTCAAACCTTCAATTGATGGAGCTTTTACGGTGACACCAGAAGAACTAATTTTCGCTGAAACACACGAATGGGCCCATATCGCTGAACAGGATGGGGGGAAAATTGCCACCATCGGCATTTCAGCCAATGCAGTGGAAGCGTTGACCGATTTGGTCTACATGGATTTGCCAGCCGCCGGCACCGCGGTTACCGCAGGCAATTCGTTCGGAGAAGTTGAGTCAGTCAAAGCCACCAGTGAGCTTTACAGCCCAATGAATGGGGAAATCGTAGAAGTTAACACCTCGCTGCCTGACAATTTAGAGATCCTCAACTCTGACCCGTACGGCGAAGGCTGGATCATCAAGGTAAAAGTCAGTGGTGATACTCCCGAGAACCTGATGGATTACGCTGCCTACCAAAAGCAGTGTGACGAAGCGCATTAACTTCCAACTCGTTTGACGGGTTAAACTACGGGCATTCCTTCAATTCGGATTCCGATTTGGAAGAGCCAGGATAGCCTTTCGCCCGAAATGCAACATGAAACTCACGACAACAGGAAGTCAACAACCGGTCTTTCTGTTGTCGTTTTGAAATTCGCAAATTTACCGTGCTCTGAGCCACGACTGTGACAGTCTTGCTCCGATTTAATTAGTCGAACTTTCCGATCGACGCTCAACCCCTAGACGAAGTGAACGATTTAATGACAACCCAATCGCTTGAAGGTACTGACATTCGGCAACTGGCGCAGCAAGAAGATTTCATCGACCGCCATATCGGCCCCAGTGCAAGTGACATATCGGAGATGCTGGCCACCGTCGGCGCTGAATCACTTGATGACCTGATCGACTCAACCGTTCCTTCGAGTATCTTGCTTGAGCGGGCACTTAACCTGCCTGAGAGTACAACGGAACATGCAACGTTGAAACAGCTTCATGGATACGCAGACGAAAATGTCGTCAACCGTTCAATGATCGGCATGGGTTATTACGGGACTCACGTCCCCAACGTCATCTTGCGAAACGTTTTAGAAAATCCGGGATGGTACACCGCCTACACCCCTTATCAGGCAGAAATTGCCCAAGGTCGCCTTGAGAGCTTGTTGACATTCCAGCAGATGGTCATGGATCTCACTGGGATGGCAATGGCGAACGCTTCGCTGCTCGATGAAGCAACCGCTGCGGCCGAAGCCATGGCGTTGTGTAAGCGAGCCAGTAAACTTGCCTGCAATCAGTTTTTTGTCGCAGATGACGTGCACCCTCAAACGCTGGATGTCATCCAAACACGTGCAAAGTACTTTGGCTTTGAATTGATCATCGGGCCGACAGAGTCTGCCGGCGACCATGAGATTTTCGGAGCATTACTGCAGTACCCAGGGACGACCGGAGAAATCAAAGATCTAACCTCTGTCATCGACAGCGTTCATGATCGCAAAGCCTTAGTAGCCGTCGCAAGTGATCTGCTGAGCCTTACGCTCCTTAAACCACCAGGAGAAATGGGAGCCGACATTGTTCTTGGCAGTGCTCAGCGATTCGGGGTACCGATGGGTTTTGGTGGCCCACACGCGGCTTTCTTTGCCACCCGTGACGCCTACAAACGTTCCGCTCCCGGCCGAATCATTGGAGTCTCCAAAGATCGACGCGGAAAAACAGCACTCCGGATGGCGATGCAAACCCGAGAGCAACACATTCGCCGGGATAAAGCGACCTCCAACATCTGTACAGCCCAAGCACTGCTGGCCAACATGGCAGTGTTTTATGCGGTTTATCACGGCCCTGAAAAACTGAAAACGATTGCGACGCGAGTGAATTCATTAACGCATTTCGCCGCCCAACGTTTGCAATCGGCAGGCTTCCAACTTGAGCATCAAAGTTTCTTTGACACAGTTTCTGTGATCGCGGAAAACGCGGAAGCAATTGTCAATGCAGCGACGAAGGAATTTGGATTAAACCTTCGCCTCATTGATTCAAACCACGTTGGGTTCAGTTTTGATGAAACAACCAGCGGCGAGGACATCGTTCTACTCTTGTCAGCTTTTGGGGTCGACACTTCAGGTATTGATCCTGAACTCTCTGGAGAGACATTCACCTCGTCTGTTCCAGACGAACTGCTTCGTCAGTCCGAATTCCTGACCCACCCTGTGTTTCATCGTTACCACTCTGAGACCGAGATGCTCCGCTATCTGAAAAGACTTGAGAACAAAGACTTTTCTTTGACGCATGGCATGATTCCTCTCGGGTCATGCACGATGAAACTCAACGCGACTGCCGAAATGATTCCGGTCACGTTTAACGGGTTTGCAAACGTCCACCCATTCGCCCCTCGTGATCAGTGGGTCGGTTACCAAACGATGATTGAGGAATTGCGTGATTGGCTAATCGAAATCACTGGTTATGACGCGATGTCGATGCAACCCAACTCCGGAGCCCAGGGCGAGTACGCGGGATTGCTGGCGATTCGGCGTTACCATGAAAGCCTTGGAGAAAGCCATCGTGACATCTGCCTGATCCCTAGCTCTGCCCACGGCACCAACCCCGCCAGTGCGAGCATGATGGGTTTGAAAGTCGTCGTCGTAAAAACAGACGACAGCGGGAACATCGACCTTGAAGATCTGAAAGCAAAGGCCGAGCAGCACGCTGACAATCTATCGAGCTTAATGATCACCTACCCGAGCACGCATGGAGTTTTCGAAGAAACAATTCGTGAGTCATGCGAAATCGTCCACCAATTTGGCGGACAGGTTTACATGGATGGGGCGAACATGAATGCGTTAGTCGGTATCGCGGCACCAGGGAAATTTGGCTCAGACGTCTCCCACCTAAACCTACATAAAACCTTCTGCATCCCGCACGGTGGCGGTGGACCGGGCATGGGACCGATCGGGGTTAAGTCACACCTTGCTCCTTTTTTGCCAAACCACGTGATTCACCCAACTGAAGAAACCGCCAGTGCCGATAATGGCGCTGTATCGGGAGCACAATATGGGAGTTCAGCGATCCTCCCAATCTCGTGGGCCTACATTCACCTGATGGGTGGAACGGGGCTCAAGAAAGCAACGCAAGTCGCGATTCTCAACGCCAACTATATTGCCAAACGACTCGAAGGTGCTTTCGAAGTCCTTTTCAAGGGCCGCAACGATCGCGTTGCCCATGAATGCATTGTCGACCTCAGACCACTCAAAGAATCAACAGGAATCACCGAAGTCGACCTGGCCAAACGGCTCATGGATTACGGATTCCATGCCCCGACTATGTCATGGCCTGTGGGCGGGACGATCATGATCGAACCTACGGAAAGTGAATCGAAATCTGAGTTGGATCGTTTCTGCGATGCGATGCTCTCGATTCGAAAAGAAATTCAGGCAGTTGAAGACGGCACTGTGACTGCCGAAGCTTGTGTAACGCATCAAGCGCCACACACACTGGATGACCTCGTTGATGAAAACTGGGATCGTCCCTACACGCGTGAAGAGGCAGTTTTCCCGAGCAACCACACTCGGCAAGCCAAGTTTTGGCCAACTGTAAATCGAATCGACGATGTCTACGGAGATCGAAATTTTGTCTGTTCATGCCCTCCTGTCTCAGATTACGAAGAGACAGAGTGATTTAGACAGGCACTACTTAGGTACCGTTGATTGCTTAGCAGGAATTCAGGAAAACCATGCAGCGGGCTCGTTTAATTATCGATCCACCCTCGACTGGCAGTTGGAACATGGCAGTCGATCAGGCGATTTTGGAAACCGCCGATCTGACTGGTTTGGTCACGCTCCGTTTTTACCAGTGGAGCCAACCGACATTGTCGCTTGGGTACTTTCAAAAACACGCCGACCGAGAACAGCATCCCTCCAGCCTGAACTGCCCACTAGTTCGGCGCCGCACTGGGGGCGGCGCGATCGTACACGATCGCGAACTCACCTACAGCCTTTGCGTACCGAGTTCCAACCGCTGGTCATCGCAAAATGAAGAACTCTACGACGCGATTCACAAAATAATCATCGGTGTTTTTAAAGAGGATGGCCTAACAACTGCTTTGTATCGTGATTCGACGGCCGCTGCGAACCTCGCCGAACATCCGCCCGAACTGCATGGCATTGGAAATTCTCCCAGTCCAGTCGACCCCAAGGCGTTTCTGTGTTTCCGGCGACGCTCTCCAGGAGACGTTGTTTTTAATGGACATAAGATTGTTGGAAGTGCCCAACGGCGGTTGAAGAACTCCCTGCTTCAACACGGCAGTGTCTTGTATGGGAAGTCTAGTTCCGCCCCGGAATTGTACGGCATCAACGATCTTAGTGGTTCGAAATACACCTTTGCTGAGCTGGCAAGTCGCCTTCTGCCCTCAATTGAAAATTATTTAGGGACCAACATGGATCGGCAAAATTTGACGGAACCGGAAAATATAGCGGTCAAACGAGTCCAAAATAGCCACTTTAGAAACCCTAAATGGCTTAACCGGAGCTAGACCCGTCCTTATCTTCTCTAAATCAAATCTAATAAGTGGTCGCTTCCAAAAATTTGTTGTCAAATGTCAACATAGCGAACGAATTTCATCTACAATTAGCTGATGTTACACAGTTTGACTTTCCTTCTTTGTTGAACATAATGATGGAAATTCGAGGCTTATTTTACTGTGTGTCGCAATTGAGGTGTTTTTGCGACACGGAATGAGTCACAGGCGATCCTGAAATCGAGGGGACGAAACGGAATGCAAGTAGTTTTAAGAGTTGTCGGTGGTAAGAATGATGGTCGTGAGATCACTATTGCTGTTCCGAGATTCATCATCGGACGTGGAGATACCGCCCATCTTAGGCCTGCCAGCGACTTAGTTAGTCGCGAACATTGTGAAATTCTTTTCGGTGACGGAAAAGTAGTGATCAACGACCTTGCCAGTCGAAACGGAACATTTGTTAATGGTAAGCAACTGACCGAAACCCATGCGGCCAAATCTGGCGATTCACTTCGGATTGGCCGCCTCCAGTTTGAGGTCGTAATTGACCCAGTTAAGGCAAGTGCCAAGAAACCAAGAGTTGGTGATGTGGTCGAAGCCGCTGCAAGAACTGCACAAAATAAAAGACCTTCGCTCGAAGACAGTATTACCGACTGGCTTACCGACGCAGAAGACGATCCCAACACCGCTGAACGCGACGCCATTGCCTCTTCTGAAACCATTCAGTTGAATCTTGAGGAAACGAGTGTTTTCGGCACATCTAAAAAAGATTCGACCGCGGAAAATAGTGGAGACGAAGAATCACCTTCCGAAGATGGTCCAAAAAAGTTACCACCCATGCCCAAACATCAGCATGACAACTCAACAAGCGCCGCCGATGATGTCTTGAAAAAGTTCTTCAACCGTCGTTAAACGATATTACGCTGACAACTGAGATCTCCCACAGAGCCATTCTTTACCAAGAAGCGGCTCTTTTTTTTGTTTTTTCAATATATTTGCCAATTTCAATCCCCTCGAATCGAAATAGGAATGTCTCAGCCTACAGACAATTGTAGGCGAATATTCCAAAAATACTCAAAAATCGCAGCGATCTGAAAACCTTAGCTGAACTTTATGAGTATTGCCTACATAATTCTGAAAGCGAGTGTGCAATTTGGCTGAAGAACTTCCAATTTTGGTGAACCAGTGTATCGCGGGGGATCAGCTTTCCTTCAGTAAATTAATCCGTCGATTCCGCGGACAGGTTTACGGCCTTTGCTTTCGCATGCTTGGGCAGCGAGAAGACGCTGAAGACGCCATGCAGGAAACCTTTGTTCGTGTCGCGAAAAACCTCCATCGCTGGGATCCAGAGCGAGCCTTCGAGCCTTGGCTGTTAACAATTGCCGGTAACCGCTGCCGAACTCGCTTAGCCCAGCGAATGCGTCGTCCCGGAACACTAACCCTCGATCATCCCGTTGCAGATCATTCTGTAGATGAAAGCAAAGCCAAACTTCTCTCCGAGGAACTGGACCACGCGCTCCTAACGGTTAGAAAAGAGTATCGCGACGCATTCGTGTTATTCCACAAAAATGAAATGTGTTACAACGAAATCAGCGAGTCACTCGATATTCCATTGGGAACCGTGAAGACCTGGGTTCACCGGGCACGGCGCGAGCTGATCATGAAATTACGTACACGAGGAGTGCTAAATGAAGAGAACTGACACCCTCCATTGCAGCGATTTTGAGAACCGCATTCACCAACTTCTGGATGACCGTTTAATTTTGAGTGCTGACGCAAGGCTTACTGAACACGCTACCCGATGCTCCGAATGCTCGGTGTTGCTGCAAGATTACGAAAAAATGGAATCAGCTTTTGCATGCGACACCACTGTTCAAGGACTGCCTGCTCCCGCCTCAGTGATTACCACCGAATTTCTTACACGGAACACGAGTATCATTTTGGCGTTAGTCGCGACACTCGTAATCTCATTGAATATTTACAGCAGCTACCTAATTAAGATTAATCCTCCTGCTGTAGTTGTTGCCAAAATAACGACTCCCCCCGCTATTGGTCTGTTTAGCACCGAGTCGGTGCCAGCAAAGACAACTCGCCGCGAAACGAAACGCACAACGGTAACACCTTCCGATTCACAATCGCTCTTCGAATTTTCGCTTGCTCACTCAATCCATGGGCCTGAGTTCCCCGGAATTCCCACTTGGCAATCGATCTCTCCTCAATTTGAGTTACTTAAACCCTGGATAGATCGCTCCAAACCACTTTTAGATTACTCGCCCGCACTTTTCCCGGTTTGCAATCTTGGTTATCAATGGACTGAAACGATCAAAATTATCCAACAGTCACTTCTCGATTCCAACAAACAACCGGGAATCGGTAAATGGGAACAATCGACTAACTTTAGAACTGCATAATTTGCTTTGAAAGACGCTTTCCAGTTCGCCCGCTTGCATCAAACCCGCAGCTAGTTTGCCAGCACCGCCCAAACCTCCTCACTGATCTTGCGGCGACGTTTCAGTTTCTCTAACTTTCCTCGAGTTTATCCGCGTGTTCGCGCTAAAACGGAACGCCGGACAGCTGTTTTCAACTTGAGCAAATGACGAGAAATGCAACCATGTTCCCAGCGACAAACGCTTCACTTCGCTACCTAACGATTCTCTCTGTTGGTGCGTTGGCAATGCTCATCCTCACAGTATCGACAGGATGTAAACTTGGTGCCAACCGACATAATGCCATCGGATGCCAAGCCTACAATCAGGGACAAATCACAACAGCGATCGCAGAATTCAACAAAGCGATTGAAATGAATCCAAACGACGCCGATGCCATCTACAACCTTGGTGCAAGCTATTACGCCCTCGGCAAGCAAACAAAAAACCTTCAAGCAACACAAAGTGCCGAACAACTCTATCGACGCACGATAGCCATTGATGATCAACATCAAGAAGCCCATCGCTCACTGGCCGTGTTGCTGATTGAGACCGGTCAGGAACAATATGCTTTTGACCTCATTAGCTCATGGAAAAATCGCTATCCAACCTCGACCGAACCAGTCGTGGAATTGGCCAAACTCTATCAGGAATATGGCGACAACAGTCGTGCCGCTGATCTGCTTGTTGACGCACTAAAAATCAATCCAAATGATGTCCAGGTTTTAGCGGCAATGGGATCAGTCAGGGAAGCTCAAGGTCAGGCTAAATTAGCGTTGGACAGCTACGCCAGAGCACTCCAGGTAAATCCGAAGCAGCCTCAAATCGCAGCAAAAGTGGCCAGCCTACAAAACCAATTGGTTCAACAATTCGGCTACAACTCTCCGACTGGCGTTACCGCGAACGCAGCGACCCCCGCTCCCGCGAGATATGGCTCAACAACTCCCTACTCGAAGTTTTAATTTGAGAACGAGCGAGAGCCTGAAAAGAGCAGCCTTTTTCGAATTCCATCGCATTCCCCAGATTGATTCGATAAAAATTTCAAACCGAAAAAACTACCTAAACCGAATCAATTCCGAGGCTTTTCTTGCCTACTCTTTCAGCGGCTAAGGGCATCCTGAGCTCTGCGGAGGAATTGACACTATAAATGACGATTAACGTCAATGCAGTTGCCCCAAGAAAGCACGCGCTGTGCAGCGTACTTTCAAATCTTAAATTGTCCGTGGGATCTTAAACGGAAACTACGTCTTGGCTTTCCCTTGCCGCACTTTTCACCCTCATAATCGACGTTTAGAATCGGTCAAGTTCGGTCGGCATGGCTTTTTTCTGCTCCGAATCCAATTGGTTTTTGTAAGACAAAACTGGAAGGACGCCTTTACTGATTCTACGATCAGGACGAGGTGCAACTGACGCCTGTGATTTCGAGATTCCTGAATCTAGGTTTAATTTTCCCACCAGATAACACTCCAAACTAATTCGCCGAATATTTTCGCGTCTTTTTTTCGACATCCTTTGAGACAACCATGACCAAGACGACATCTCGCGTATTTAATTTTTCAGCAGGGCCAGCAGTACTTCCCGAGGTCGTATTAGAGCAAATTCAAAGTGAAATGCTTTCTCTTCCCGGCGTCGGCTCGAGTGTTCTTGAAATTAGCCATCGGAGTAAGGATTTCGATGAGATCCTTAATGATGCAACCTCTCGAATTGCTGAGCTGACCAACCTACCGGACACTCACGAAGTACTCTTTCTGCAGGGCGGCAGCGCACTTCAGAATGTCATGATGCCGATGAATTTTTTAACCGAAAAAAGTCAGACAGCGGATGTCATTGTGACGGGTGCATGGGGTAAAAAAACTGCCGCCGAGGTCTCTCGATTTGGAAACCTCAACATTGCTTGGGATGGCAACGACTCGAGTTACAACAAAGTGCCAAAACAAGACGAACTACAACTAACTCCAAACGCAGCCTATTGCCACTTAACCTCCAATGAAACCATACACGGAGTTAAGTACTGGGATTTACCCGAGACGGGAGACGTTCCACTACTGGTCGATAAGTCATCCGATCTTTTTTCAGAACCGATCGACATTGAGAAATACGGATTAATTTACGCCTGTGCCCAAAAAAATGCAGGGATCGCAGGAGTGAATGTTTTGATTTTGAAAAAAGAACTACTAGACCGCTGCGATGATCGCTTGCCAAGTTATCTCGATTATTCAAAGCATTCGAAAGCTGGTTCACGATTCAATACGCCACCAACCTTTGCGATCTATGTGACCGGCCTCGTTTGTAAATGGCTACAAGAAGAAAAAGGCGGGTTGGCGAGTATCAGTCAATTTAATCAGGACAAGGCAAGCCTTCTGTACAACGAGATTGACCAAAGCAATGGTTTCTACTCGGGCCATGCTGCAAAAGATGACCGATCGATTATGAACGTTGTGTTCACATTGAAGACCGAAGATTTAGAAACCCAATTCCTCACCGAAGCAACTCAAGCGGGTTTGACCACTCTCAAGGGACACAGAAGCCTCGGAGGAATTCGTGCGTCGATCTACAACGCAATGCCGATCGAGGGCGTTGAATCACTAGCTCAATTCATGGCAGATTTTGCCCGGAAGAACGGTTAACAAAGGACGAAATCAAAATGTCAGTTGCCACTCAACCACCGCTACAAACCTCTACAAAATCGAAAGACGACCCAATGGCGCGTATCATTGTTCTCGACGACCTAGCTGCAGAAGGCTTGGCCAAACTGGAATCCGCGGAAGGAATAACTTTTGACATCAAAATTGGTCTCAAAGGTGAAGAACTTCGTGAAGCGCTTACCCACTATGACGGCGCGGTCTGTCGTAGCGGTGTGAAAATCACAGCCGAAACGCTGGAGGGAAATAAGTCACTCAAAGCCATCGTCCGTGCAGGGGTCGGAACAGACAATATCGATAAATCGACCGCGACGCTCCTGGGTATCGTCGTTATGAATACACCCGCTGGCAACACCATCAGCACGGCCGAACATACAATGGCCCTCTTGCTCGGCCTCTCTCGAAAGATTGGCCCCGCCTACTCAAGCTTACAAGCTGGGCGATGGGATCGAAAGAAATTTAAAGGGTCCCAAGTCAGTGGCAAAACCCTCGGTATCGTCGGCCTGGGTCGAATTGGCTTGGAAGTGGCTTCGCGAGCACGGGCATTTGGCATGGATGTTATCGGCTATGATCCCTTCCTGTCGTCCGAACGAGCCGAGGATCTTGGCATCACTAAAGTTGCCCAAGTAAGTGACCTTCTACCAAAAATTGACTACCTAACCGTGCATACACCTTTAACCCCCGAAACCAAGGGGCTGATTGGCCACGAGGAAGTCAAGTTAATGAAGCCGAACGCTAGACTGGTCAATTGTGCCCGCGGCGGCATCTACGACAACGATGCGTTAATTGCTGGGCTGGAATCCGGGCAACTGGGCGGTGTTGCACTAGACGTTTACCCAGAAGAACCGTGCACCGACAATCCGCTTTTTCAAATGGACAATGTGCTGTGCACTCCGCATCTAGGTGCGAGCACTGATGAAGCTCAAATCGAAGTTGCGGTAGAGGCCGTCGACCTATTGGTTAATTTCTTGACCACCGGCGAAATTAAATCAGCAGTCAATACGATTTCGCTTGACCCAAAAACACTCAACGATCTCCGAAGCCATCTCGACGTTGCCCACCGACTTGGAGTTCTACTTGGGCAATGGCATGGCGCGGCAATCGAAAAATGCGAACTTGAATTCCAGGGCGATATTTCAGAAAAAGATACGCGGCCTCTAGTCTCCGCATTCTGTGCAGGACTGCTCGGTCACGTGACCGACGATGCTAACATTATCAACGCCGAGATGCTTTGCCGTGAACGAGGCATCGATATTTCCCGAACTTCCAATTCAGATACGGGTGACTTTAGCAGTTCTATTACCGCTACGGTTTCCGGGGAAAGTGTCACGCGGACGGCAACAGGAACGCTGTTTGGAAAAAGCATGCCTCGGCTAGTCCGACTGGATGAGTATCGGACAGAAACTTACATGGATGGCAATCTTTTGATCTTCAACCACTCTGACATTCCAGGAATCATTGGCTACGTTGGTAGCGTGCTTGCCGAAGAACAGGTCAACATCGCTCAGATGGCCGTCGGACGCGAGGGGGATCAGGGCGGATCGGCAATCGGCATTCTCAATGTGGACTCCATCGTTTCCACTCCAACACTCGAACGTGTGCTTGAAAATGATGCCATCGACTCTGTACACCTAATTAATTTACCAGCCTTTGATGAGCTTCCTGATTGGCTGGTTTAAGACTAACCATCCGACCAAACTCACCAAAACCAATTTGATTACGATCAAAGCCCGTGGCATTGTAAAATGCCGCGGGCTTTTTCGTCGACATCTTCTAGGTCTCTAACTACTCTAGAAGCAAACGGTTTGTACAGATCTGCCCCCGAACCGCATCCAGCTCTTATTTCTTCTCGCATTACTCATACAAGACCATGAATCTCATTGTTGGTGCGGTGATTCTACTTACGCTGCTTGGCAGCGAACTGACCGGTTCCCAACCTGTCAAGTACGAACAACTTTGGCTAACGATATTGATGGTGGGTGTCTTGGCAATTTTGGTCCCGGGTCTCGCGATATTTCAAACCTATTTCGTTTCGATTCAAGTCCCACTCAATCAAGTAGACGTCAAACAGCGGGACCAAGTCATTGCACGACTCTCAGCGTGTCACAGCGCTGTCTGGTTGTCGGCAAGCCTCGCCACTGTCTGGGCGATTCGCTGGCAAGATGTTGTGCGTGGCACCTGGCAACTCGACCGCTGGCCTTTACTGGATGAGTTCTTCATTTTACTGCCGGTAGTTTTTTCATTATTCACGTCTTGGATAATCTTCTCGGACCTCACCAAAGAAAAACCGAAGACGCGTTCGCTGTATTTTTCAATGAAAAGAAAAATTGGATTAACCTGCATTCGATTTCAGTCGTGCCTGCTCTTCGTCATATTTCCCGCAGCAACGATCATCCTCATTCGAGACCTTGAACCGTATCTTGCCGACCTCAACACTTATGAAAAATCGATGAGCTTCGCGGCTTTATTTGTGACACTCGCTGCCGGCCTTCCCGTGCTTTTATTGACAGCTTGCTCCCATACGAACTTCAACGACCAAGTTCTTGAAAGCCAAATCAAATCCATATTTATCCAAAACCGAATTTCCTTGAGGAGACTGCGAATATGGCGAACGGGAAATCAAGTCGCCAATGCTGTCGTCGTTGGTCTCATTCCTCACTACCGAATGATGTTACTCTCTGACCAACTGTTAAACTTATTCCCACGGAACGAAGTTCTGGCTATTGCAAGACATGAGGCAGGGCACGTGATGCTTTGGCACACATTTACGCGACTTTGCTTTATCACCCTTCCAGTCTTGGCAATTGCTCAGACACAGTCCCAATGGACTGGTTTGCCAACTCCTGTTTTTGACGGGGGCCTGATGCAATGGCCAAGTGTGGCATCGACATTACTGCCAATCGGGATTTACCTGGCGTTTCTCTTGATTAGCCTCCCATGGATCTCACATCAAATGGAACACGAGGCCGATATTTTTGCCTGCCAAACCCAAAGTGCGAACAGAGTCGAACCTGATTCAGATTACACGAACGATCTAAGAAACGCCTTGCTGCGTCTGGCTGCATTAGGCAGGGGATATTACGAAAAACAAACACTACTCCACCCAAGTCTCAAACAGCGTATTGAACTGATTGAAAAACTGGAATCGAATCCGAACAAGATCAATCAATTTAAACGATCTTTTTCAAGGCGCCGCAATTTCGTGCTTGTCTGTTTTACCGTGATCTGGAGCTCGCTTACCCTGCTATAGAAATGGTCACTGGGAGCGATGAATTCGTCGATTCCCAAAATCAATGGTCGCTAGTACTCCTCTCGAAATTCCTCGACTAGCAGAACCCAACGAATCAAAAAAAAAGCGACGCCTTGCAGCGTCGCTCTCTATTTTTCAATTACTGGTCAAATTAGAAACCACCTCCAGATTGTCCGCCCATTTGCAACAGCATTGGTAGATTCTCCATTTGCTTACCAAGGAAATCCCCCAAGCCCTTGGGAGCTGGGATTTTGACAAGTACTTCGCGGCCGCTTCCCTTCGCCTTAAGTGCCTTGCTGATCACTCCCAGCATCTTGGCTGCTTCGGGATCCGTACTTTCAACCATGGGCATGAATTGTTGCATCGACATCTTTGCCAACCCCAACATCGCATCGACACCACCTCGTAGCTCTTTAGCTTTTTCGTCATCCACCCCGGTTGCCTTAATCGTCAAAAGATCTTTTTCATTCATCCCAACCATGACTGAAAGGTCTTGGACATTATTGAGCAAGTCAATAAACATTCCTGCAGGACCGTTGCCTCCAGCCTGTTGCTTCCCCATCTCAACTAGTTCAGTCACCAGTCCCCTAGCACCCGAAAAATCCATCGCCATCCGAATTGGAACTTCCGGAGAGTCTTTCGCAGCCGCCATCAAATTGTCAGTTAACAACTTTCGGTTTGGATGAAAAAGGTATTTTTTGGTTCCCAGTTCGACTGTCTTAGAATCAACAACCTGCATGTACACTAAGCCTGCAGGAACGGGACCATCCGCGGGCATTTCGTAAAATGTCTTCCCATCGTTTTCAACAGTTTCAGCTGATTCAGAGTCAATCTCTACGAGTAGCTTATCGACGGCAGCTTCCGTGTTGAAATAAACTTTCACAAAGAAATCAAATTTGACCTCCCCAAATTGGGCCATCATAGCCTCCTGCATACTCTGAGGCAGGCTCATTGCCCCGAACACTCGGTCGATCTCATTTGGACCAGGCTCATCCTCCGAAGCTACCCCCGCAAGCTGCGCTTCCATCCCGAGCTTTTTTCCAAGGACACTATTTCGCATGTCATCTAGACGCAAATCAAATACAACGACCGCTTTGTCTTTTTCATCAAGCGTGCCAGTCTGAGCCAGCAACGATGAGCAAACCATCGTTAATAACAGAAAAAATGAAGATGCAAAAACTCGCATACCTTAACTCCTCGTGGTTTCAAAAAAATTGCAAGAATGCCCCTGATTACCAGAGGCGGGTGTTAATTAGGGAAGCATTAAAGCATACCCTGTTTTCAGTCAGAATGTTTCGATTTAATTAAATCAAATGCTGTCCGCAACGCGTCATCTATTTTAGCTGGATTTTTACCACCAGCCTGGGCTAAATCAGGCTTACCACCCCCTCGCCCATCTACGACGGCCGCGACTTCGCGAATCCAATTACCAGCACTGTACCCCCGCTCAACAAGATCACGAGTCATTCCAGCGGATAGCATAACCTCTGAATCGCCGGAACTGGACGCTAATAAAATCGCGGCAGGATTTGTTTTTTTACGGATTTGGTCAATCAACTGAACCATTAACCCGCGATTCGCATTGGGGAGTTGATGAGCAATAACCCTAACATCACCGACCAATTCGGCTGCTGCAATTAACTCGTCTACGTCAACGTTGCCGGCTTCACTCAATCGCTCGAGTTCCTCCTCGAGAGCGACCACCTCTTGCAACATTACATGAACGCGATCTGCCACCTGAAGAACCGGAACGTTGAGAGCTCGGGCTGTGTGCCGCATAATGCTACGCAATTCAAAATAATCTGCATCAGTCGCCTCAGCTGATTCATGCTTCTCAAAGGTCGGTAGAACCTCCGAAGACTTACGACCCGAACTAAGCTGTTTCTTGAGGCTCTTCACTTTCTGGCTAAGATGAGTCACTGCAACCGGAACGTCGGTCCAAACGACCGAAAGATCCGCCGCCAATTTACGACAGTCCTCCATAATTCGGATCTGGTTTTCCCTCGCCTTGGCTCCGGTCCACGCATGAATGCGACGGGTTCCCGCTCCCATGTTTTCCTCGGAGTAGATTTCAAACGCGTCTACGTCGCTTGAGTTGGAGACATGGATCCCTCCGCACAGTTCTTTACTGAACTCGCCAATAGACACCATCCGCACAGGATCAGGATACTTCTCGCCAAACAACATCATTGCCCCTTGCTCACGAGCGTCGGACAATGGCAAAATTTCGGCTGTCACTGGGACGGCGGCGCGAATCTTTTCAATCGTTTGCTGTTCGATTAAAGCCAGTTGTTCCTCCGGCACAGCGTCCATATTCGCAAAATCAAAACGAAGCACATCATCAATTACTCGAGAGCCACGCTGCTGAGCATGCTCACCAAGATGTTCTTGCAGTGCGTGATGCAACATATGAGTGGCACTATGTGCCCGGCAAATCCCTTGCCGGCGTTCCTCATCGACATGTGCCCGAATCTCCTCTCCGAGAGAAAGCGTTCCCTCTGTCATTTGACCAGAGTGAATAATGAGCCCGCCATCCTTCTGCGTATCTTCTACGTGGAACTTCCCAGCGGCTCCTTCAATCCAACCGGTATCACCAACCTGACCGCCGGATTCTCCATAAAACGGTGTCTCCTGCAAAACGATGAATTGCTTCCCCTCAATCACTTCCATCGATTCACACGCCTGCTGTTTCAGCACGCGCTTTTCCGTAATTTGATTTTTCACCCGCTCCATCACTTCGGTGACTTCTTCAAATTCGAAATACATTCCAATGATTGAACTTTGCGATTCAGATGCCTCGTAACCGGAAAACAGCGTCGACTTATGCTCTTTCTTAATCTCATCGAGAGGGCCAGCATCGCCCATGACTGTTTTCTCACCAGTATTACTTACGTCGCCATGCTCCAACATCCACTTATCAAATTCGGCCCAATCAAAACTTAAACCATGATGCTCCGCGACTGATTCAGCAATAGTCGGAGGCACACCATGGGTTTGATAGACATCAGCGACTCGCTGGGCGTCAAGTTTTGTCTGCCCATTAGCCATTGCCTCTTGAACGATTTTTTCAACGCGGGGAATACCACGATCAATTACCGAGTAAAAACTTTTCTCTTCCTCTTCGACCACTGCGACCACGCGACCGACCGATTCCCGAAGCTCGGGATACGGCCCCCCCAACTGGTCGACTACTGCCGGCACTAACTGAAAAAGGAAAGGATCTCTCAGTCCCATGTCGTAGCCTTGCAACACCGCACGCCGAAGAAGGACTCGCACCACCGATTCTTCAGCCTTGGCACCAGGATAAACGTTCTCGTGAATCGCCACCGAGCAGGCGCGGATATGATCGGTAATTCGACGCAATCGACGGCCATTATCTGAATTGGCTTCATACTTAACACCGCATACCTCGGCAGCGGCATTCACGATCGGCATGAGCGTGTCGATGTGAAAGTTAGTGGAGACCCCCTGCAGTGTCGCAGCGGTCCGCTCCAATCCCATTCCTGTATCTATATTCTTATTGGGCAGCGGGAGCAAATTATTGGGTGGATCACCTTCGCGATCAAACTGGGTAAATACCAGATTCCAAATTTCGCACTCAGGACCTTCATCAGGGTGATAAAAAATTTCACTACAAGGTCCACATACGCCGTCAGGGCCAGCCGACGGGGCACTCGCTGGCCAAAAATTTTCCTTTTCGTCCAGCCGTCGGATTCGATTCAACGGCAGTCCAAGTTCATTGTGCCAAATGTTTGAGGCCTCATCGTCATCCAGATAAACCGTGACAGACAAACGATCTTTTTCTAAACCAAGCCATTTGGGTTCGGTTAAAAACTCCCACGCCCAATGAATCGCTTCCCGCTTGAAATAATCTCCAAAGCTAAAGTTTCCAAGCATCTCGAAAAATGTGTGGTGGTAGGCAGTCCGCCCAACATTCTCAATGTCACCCGTTCGCAGACACTTCTGAGAACTCGTAGCACGGGTGAATTCCAGCTCGACCTTTCCAAGAAAATGGTCCTTAAATTGGTTCATTCCCGCCGGCGTAAATAGCACCGATTTGTCCCACTTGGGGACCATCACATCACTCGGGCAAACCGTGTGGCCTTTTGTTTGAAAAAATTCGAGATATTTGGATCTTAATTCGTCGGTTTTCATTGTCTTTTCCGGAAACGGGGCAGTTCAACCAATATATCGCCGAAAGGCCAAATCGACCAGAACGATCACTTCATGAGCCATCGAATTTAGGATTTTAAAAACAACCAAAACCGACGTTTTCACAAACCACTTCTTTAGAATTGAGCCAGAAACTGCTCCACTGCCGCCCAATAGCCGGCATGGTCTGAAAATTTGGGCCATAGCGCCCGTGCCCCGTGATTCCCATTCGTGTCAGGCACGTAAGAAGTTTTCGCTTGAGCAGGAACAGCATCAAAAATCCCTTTCCACCTGGGAGCCTCCGCCTTGGATGACGTAATAAACAGGGGCACCTTAATTTTCGAAGCAGATTTCTCGATCCACCGATCATTTCTACCTTCACCGCCAAAATATTCTCCTGGCGAAAAGGCCATTACGCCGCTGACCAAGTCAGGATTTTCGCCAACAATCCGCAGAGCCAACGAAGAACTGTACGAACTGCCCCATAAAATCAATTTAGCCCTGGGATAGTTTTTCTGAGACCATTTGATTGCGGCGATCATATCTCTTTCAGCATCAACAAACTCGGTGGTTTTACTCTGAACAACCGCTTCTCGATGTGTCTCATTTGTGACACCATTCACCTCACCACCGGATCTTTGATCAATCGCGAGACACTGAAAGCCTAACTTATTTAACCGCGGAGCAATTTGGCGGTACTCTCCCCGCGACCACCCCGCCTGGTGACAAAGCACGATCATTGGTGCGTCAGCATCTAGCGAGCGTTGATAAAGATCAGCGGTAATCACCAACCCATCCAGCGATTTAAATTTCACCTGCTCAAAATCTTCAGGTTTCAGTGGAGATTCGTCTAATTTCATTTTTGGCAATTCTGGAATCACCAACGGCCACTTTGCTAATTTAATTTGGACGGTCACAGAGTTCCCTGCACGAAGAAGATTAAAAGTGATTTCGTCACCAACCCCATGCTTGGATGTCATCTCTCGAAATTGCCGAAGCGACTTTATTTGGCTGTTCTCAAAATTTGAAATTTGATCCCCAGGCTTTAACAGCCCTTTCGCCGGAGAAGCATCAACTGTCTTGATGACAACGATTCCCTTTCCATCATCAGCCATCTGATAATGAACCCCTAAGAACCCACGCTCATCGGCAACGCCAGACTGAGCTCTGGCCGAATCGACAAATATCGAATCCATAAAAAGATAAATGGCAACCAAAACGAACGCGCCTATTAAATTCGTTTTCAATACAAACATCGCTTAAGCTCCAACCATCAGATTTGGTTTACAATCCTCAAAGCTTGCATTCTAACGCTTGAAAGCAGCGTTAGAAAACGTCCGAACCATGAATTAATTGAGCATTCAACAATCGGCAACACGGGCTATAAAACAAAACCGTTTAGGAACGCATACTCGCAATTGCCGTGCTGAAAAACGAGAGGCAGCAATAAAAAAAACCGGCCACAATGGGCCGGTTAAGATCGGTTTCAGTAGCTCATTCAGACAGTTGAAGAACTGATAGTTATGACGCAAATTCAATCAATGCAGAATCAAAAGGCTGCGTTAAATCGAAAAGCAAATCCTGTTAGCTCTTAGGTGGGTGGGCTTTCGCGTCTTTGTCGATTCCCTCGAGCACTTCACTCATATCTTCGACATAGCCTCCGGCCTCGAGAACTTTCCGACGAATCTCTTCACAGACATCCTTATTCTCGATTAGGTAATTTCTAGATTTCTCTTTTCCCTGCCCGAGATGAGTCCCATCGTATTTGAACCAAGAACCGCTTCTCGCAACGATTTTATGAGCAACTCCGAGATCGAGAACATCTCCTTCGTAACTGATCCCATTGGTGTGCATCATATCGAATTCTGCGATTCGGAACGGTGGAGCGACCTTGTTCTTGACAATTTTTGCTTTCACTCTTTGCCCGACTTGAACATCGCCGTCTTTTAAAGCACCAATTCGACGAACGTCAATTCGAACCGAAGTATAAAACTTCAACGCACGACCACCGGGAGTCGTCTCTGGACTTCCAAACATAACCCCAATTTTTTCACGAATTTGATTAATGAAAATCGTACATGTTTTGCTGCGGGAGATCGCTCCAGTCAGTTTTCGCATGGATTGACTCATCAATCTCGCTTGCAAACCAACGTGTGAATCACCAATCTCACCGTCCAATTCTTTCTTCGGAACGAGAGCAGCCACAGAGTCGACGACAATCACGTCCACTGCGTTAGACTTCACAAGCATCTCAACAATTTGCATTGCTTCTTCACCGCTACTGGGTTGCGAAACAAGTAAGGTATCGAGGGAAACACCCAATTTTTTCGCCCAAGTCGGATCGAAAGCGTGCTCCGCGTCCACAATCGCTGCGATGCCTCCGGACTTCTGTGCCTCCGCGATCGTATGCAAAGCGAGCGTTGTCTTACCACTCGACTCCGGACCGTAAATTTCAATAATTCGCCCACACGGCAATCCACTTCCACCGAGTGCCATATCAAGCGAAAGGCTTCCTGTTGAGATACCGCGTATCTCCTGCTTGGAATCGTTCCCAAGAGCCATAATCGACCCCGAACCAAACTGAGCTTCAATTTGCTGAACCGCAGTCTTTAACGTCTCGTGCTCTGAGAGCATTTTGTCGACTGCAGCCACTTCGCCTTTTTTCTTGGAATTACCAACAGCTTTTTTTGACGCTGATTTCCCGGAAGATTTTGCTTTTGCCATGGGTGTCTCTACTTTACGATTTGGGGAGGAAGCCTTGGTTACCGTCGGTGTTTTTACTTGTTTCTGCTGAGATCCACTACCAACTTTTGCCGGTAAAGTGCATTTTGATTCAGCCAACGCAGTTTTTACGTTACTCTTGGGTGTAGTCGTAGTCGCCATCTTATCTCCTGCTAGGAATCGAGTAATCTCTCAAGGCTTCGCAGAAGTTTCATTGGAATGGGCTTAAAACTTTCGCTTCAACCACTTCCGACGAAAACTACGATACGACTCGCAAAACCGGTTTACAAGTGCCTTCAGCTATAAGATTCGCAGTTGATTGGACACGTATGGTCAATCCATCCGCTTTTTTTAGGGAAATTGAGAATTTCGGCTAAAAACCAAACTAGCTCAATTTTGTACAGTTATCGAGAATTTAGCAACCCGAACTTTAAACAAACCTCAATTGACTCGCTTAAGTCTTCAAGCCCCGCTCGTTGACCATCCCAACGTTAGACAACTCTTCTTCTCGCAAACCAGCTCGATCCGCTGCTTCTTCCAAGAAGTAGTTAAGTTCCGCTTGGTCGTCCGCGTGCAACACATCGTAGGCATGTGCTGGACTTCTCGCGTGATAAAGCTGTTCGACCAAGTTCATATCTTTGACGATAGCGGTCGCAAACGCGGCAATCACCTCAAGATGGCGATTGCGTTCCAATTCGGGGGTTGCCAGCAATAACACCGCATGCACTAAACGTCCATCCGGCGCCCCAAGGTCCAATCCCTTGCTACTCAACCCCAGTACTCCCCGCATCTCAGCACCCTCGTCAAGGATTGCGTGCGGAATCATCAAACCTCGACCTACGCATGTCGTTTCTTCAGCATCTCTTTCCAAGACCTGTTTGATAAAATCATCTTGCGGCAATTTGATCGTCGAAGTGCTGTACAACTGTCCGACGAGATTTCGAATGACGTCTTCTTTCGAATCACCATCGAGCCCGACAGAAATACGTTGCTCTTGTAAGAAATCCAGCAATCTTGGCCGGTCATTATGATCTTCACCCGCCTTCAAAATCGACAATCGCGTAGCACTTGGACCTAGCAACTGATTGATTGCCAGCGCCGCCAGTCCAACTGTATTTACAATTCCTTTGACTTCAGGATCGAAACTCGGATCACTGGAGACCAGCAGAATCAATCCAACCGCCACACCACCATGAGGCAGCAAGGCTATTCCAAGATAACTTCGCACATTCTTTGTTCCGCCGGACAGCGTCATCGACGTGTAAGCGCTCAGAACTTTAGCAATCAACCGGGCAACGAAATACAACAACACCAGAGCGAGTGCCTGGGGCACCAAACCAAAATCCAATCTCATTCCCGCAAACGTAAAGAACAAGGCGAACAGGACTCCACCGATCGACTGCAAATAAGCTTCACACGAACGAACAAGATCATGGCGAAGATTGGTAACTGCAATTCCCGCAAACGTACAAGCCAGAATTCCACCCGAGGCCCCAAAACCGGATGCTAATCCCCAAGCAGCAAGCACGATGGCGACCATTGTGGGACCAAGGAAAGCCGGACTAACAACAGTCCGCGTCAGCAAGATCGCGATTCCAGCACAGGACAAACCGATTAAGAAAGTTGCTCCAAATTGAAAAACAACCTCTTGTAGGGCAATCAACCAACCAACATCATCACCAAGGAAAGCAGCGACAAAAACAAACACCGCGACGGCTACCATGTCGATCAAGCCAATCACGGCCAGCAGCGTGCGGGTTAAGATACCACGTGCACGTGCCTCTTGAATCACAAGCACAGTGGTGCCGGGCGCACCCGCGATCGCGATTGCCGCCAATAGAATCGCCGGGTTCCTTGTCATCAACTCACCGCCCGGTAACAACGGGCCGATGAAAAAAAGAATTGTTCCAACCACCACCGGCGTGATCAGCGACTCGCCCAGCAACAGAGCACCGACTCGTTTCTCAGCATTTCTAAGACTCGAAAAGTAAAGCGTCGCTCCCACCGTAAAGGCGATAAACCCAAGAACAAAATGCATGTAGGGAAGAAAGTTGTCTAACTCATTTACCCCAGCATTAGTCTCCATTCCGGGCAATTGGAATTGGCGGAGCAAAATTCCGGTTGCGATCCATCCAGTCACCTTGGGCAATCGAATGAGAGCAAATAACTCTCCGCCAATGATCCCTGCTATCAGGACTGTCGCAAAATTTAGCAGTGGATCATCCAAGGGGTAATCAACAGTTTGGCTGAAAAATGGCATCTAGATTCGATTGAAAATTGGAAGTGGGGCTCGATAAATAAATGTCCTAGTAGCCGATTATAACCGACGATTCATCCCTAATTCAACAACGGTAATTACTTCGGCTTAAATCTCTTGACGAACACCTGTTGACCCGCATCCGAAGGCACTGGGAACAAATTAAGACGATTTCTAGTTCGGCCCGATTAAAACTCACCCCTTCAGCTTAATTCTTGCCATCGGCGTATAACTTGGGCGACCACGCTCTGCATAACTCGCAAATACGATCACTTCGTCAACGTGACAGAACCCACCGTCGTGGCTCCTCAGTTTGTGAACCAATCTTAACAATTCCTCATTCCAGCGCCCTCCTCGGGACAATCGCCCCAAGGTCATATGCGGGACATATTCATTTCGATCCTTGTTAACGCCCCAATGATGCAGCACTCCTTCCAGTACCGAATAGAGTTCGCACAACTGTTCTCGACCTTGGTCGACGCCAATCCAGAGAGTCCGAGGCTCTTGTGCGCTGGAAAAACCATCCACTCCTTGAATTGACATCTCAAACGATTCGAGTGGTTCCACGGCATCCTTGATCAGCTTGCACAGCTCAGGCACCTCGACGTCGATAACTTCGCCAACGTAGTTCAATCCAACAAGTTGATTTTCTTGCTCTACCCAGCGGTACTGATCGCACAGAGCTTCCAATCGTCGCACGACTTTACCAACGTTATTATTGACTCGCTCCGAGACTTTCACAGCGATGAATGTTTTAATCTTTCCCATAACAATAGTTTAATCGAACGCACCCGCTTTCGGCGAGGGGCTCAAAGTACCCTCTAAGCTGGTTGCAGATATTGCAAAAAACCCAATAATGAGGCCTTATTCTTTGTGAAGCTTTGACGGGACAAAAAAGTGACTGATAAAAACTACGACGTGTTTGGTGTTGGAAATGCAATTGTCGACACCCTCGCCCAGGTAGAAGACGAATTGATTTCAAATTTGAATCTCGGTAAAGGTGGAATGTCACTCATGGATACTGAGAATCAAGCTCAGGTTCTCAGTCAGTTGGAAAGTAAAAATCTCCGTCTCGCCTCGGGTGGTTCAGCAGCCAACACGATGGTTGCCATCGCTCAAAGCGGAGGAAGTGGTGTTTACTGCGGCAAAGTTGCACACGATACAAACGGTGAATTCTATAAACAAGATATGGAACAGAGCGGCATCGTATTCCCCGTACCGCTCGCCCCCGAGACTGCTTTACCGACCGGTACCTGCGTCGTTTTAACGACACCAGATGCTGAGAGAACAATGTGTACGCACCTGGGCATTTCGACAACGCTTACCAAATCCGAAATCGACGTCGACCTACTTTCCCAATCTAAGTGCAGTTACATCGAGGGCTATCTTTGGGATGCTGAAGAGCCAAGAGCAGCGTGTATCGAGGCATTTGAGCAATCCAAACGACTCGGCGTCACAACCGCATTCACGTTTTCTGATGCGTTCTTAATTGATCGATTCGCCGATGACTTTCACCGCGTCGTCAAAGACTATTGTGATATTATCTTTTGCAATGCTGACGAAGCGAAGCAATTTTTCCAAACCGAAAACATCGACGAATGCACCACAAAAATGGCTGCCATTTGCGATCTGGCATTTATCACAGATGGCGGTGACGGTGCCTACGTCGTCGAAAAAGGGAACGTCTCCAAAGTCAATGGTTTCCCAGTGAATGCAATCGACACCAACGGAGCGGGTGACGCTTTTGCAGGGGGAGCCCTCTACGGCATTACTTCGGGCATGACCGCCAACAACGCAGCAAAATGGGGCAATTACTTCGCCTCTCGCGTCGTTGAAAACATCGGCCCACGAATCGATGGCTCGTTAAAGGAACACGTCGATTCGGTGATTGGCTAATTCGATAAGAATCCAATCTCAAAAAACGTTCATCTTTTTTTCACGGCTCGAACACAGATTGTCAATCCTAACTCAATGGGTCGCCGACTAGTTCAAAAACTAACTTGGCGACACCCTGTGTTATCCTTTGAACGGAAATCACTACCCCAAGACTGCGCACCTCCCCCAGCGCTAAACGAAACCCCTCCTCGACGCGACTGACCGTTCTCATTTTTGTCGCAAATTCGTTTGCCAGCAGCCAATCAAACATTACATAAGAATTACATTTGGCAAACAAGCCAAACGCAATTCCTGCGTCGCTTTTTCCTATACTTTTAGCAATCGATCGCGCGGCCTCACCAGGCCACCGTTTTCGGATTCTCCGGTCGGACAAGCCCCCACAGATAGGAATCTTTTCATGGCATCGGTAACGGAAACCACTCGGACGGAAACCACTCGGACGGAAACCACTCGGACGGAACCAGTCATTCGCGTTAAGCCAACGGTCACAAACTGCACAACGACAGATACACTTCCAAGCGGATCAAGTTCGGATTCCCAACATTCAATCATTGAGCATGCCGATGAAGATTCGGTAGCGCGACGTCTCGTCATTTTAGGGACCGTTCTTTTCCCCTTGGCTGGTCTAATAACGGCGATCTTTATTGCATCCCAATACGGAATGGTCCGTTGGCTCGACATCGTTATGCTTGTCGGAGGCTGGTATCTCACGGGCATGGGAATCACCATTGGTTACCATCGCATGTTAACGCATCGATCTTTCGAAACAGTAACGCCAATCAGAGCATTCTGGACCGCCATGGGCGCGTTTGCCGTCGAGGGTTCACCCATTGACTGGTGTATGGTCCACCGCAAACACCATCAGTTCTCGGATCATGAAGGCGACCCTCACTCACCTCATCTTCATGACGGTGGAATGCTCAATCAACTAAAAGGATTTTGGCATTCCCATACAGGCTGGCTCTTCAATTCGAACTGGTCCAAAGAGGAACGTGTAAAGTACGTCCCCGACCTTCTAGAAGACAAGATGTTAATGGCGATTGATAATCATTACGTCAGTTGGGTTACCGCTAGCCTATTAATTCCAGCGGCGATTGGCGGAGCAGCTACGCTCTTGACTCCGGGAGTCTCCTTGTCCAGCATCGCCGCCGGAGCCGGACTTGGGTTACTCTGGGGTGGTTTGGCTCGCGTGTGCGTCTCTCACCACATCACCTGGTCAATCAATTCAATTTGTCACATCTTTGGTTCTCAAGATTACAAATCGTCGGACGACTCTCGAAACAATATTTTCTTTGGGTTTTTAAGCCATGGTGAGGGCTGGCATAACAACCACCACGCCTTTCCAACCTCGGCAAGACACGGGCTTAAATGGTGGCAATTTGATCTTAGCTGGGTCGTGATTCGAACGCTGGAAAAAATGGGGCTCGCCTGGAATGTAAAACTTCCCTCCCAAAAGCAACTTAACAGCCGTGCGCTTGATTAAAACATTCAGCCTCATTTTATAAATTGCTTGATGAGACTCTCCATCCAACCGCGTTAGCAAACCACTTAGTGGGCAAGGTGGCGGAGAAACTTGAACTTCATAAGCCGAAGCTGTGTGAAAGTTTAACGAACCTGCGGAAAACACTGGACAGATTCTAACAATCGTGGTTTTCCAAGCTGATTTGATCAACCTTTTGTCGTTCCATCACGAACAATTCGGGGTTCCGCCCGCGTTCGCACGTGTGGCGGAGAGCAAATCGTTTCGAATTAGATTTCACGCATGAGGGCAGGGGAATGAGCAGATCGTTAACACGCTTGACGCTATTGGGCGGATTGTTGCTTCTGATGTCTCAAGGGGGCTGCAATCTTCCGGGCAAGAAAACCCAGTCATCCCTCTCCCAAATGCCGGGCGGTTCGACCTACTCGGCTAACTACCGCCCCTCTGGCCAAAGCATGTACGGGAGCCAAGCTTTCTCGGAGGTCGGAGATAAAAATAACAACCAGCTTTCAGCCGGACTCTTTACACTGCCGCCCGGGTTCACAGGTACCGCGCTGACTTCCAATCAACCAGCGGCCCAAACCTGCTGAGGAACGTAAAGCTTTTTAGCACCGTGCGTGCTGAACTCAGGCAAGCCTACATTGCCCCTCCGAATTAAATCTACCCCAAGCAACCCACTGCGGCTTGTTAACCTCTCCGCTAATCACGAGGACTTAACAACCTCGTCCTCCTCTACCGCTATTTTTGTACCGGATTTTTTAAAAACCGATAACCGGCGTCTCTAATCGTCAAAAAGTGCACGGGCACCGAGGGGTTGAGTTCGAAAGTTTTGCGCAACTGACGCAGCACCTGATCTGGAGCCCGGGTATTCATGTTTCCGTGCATCCCCCAAACCTCCTCTAGAAGCTTTGCCCGCGGAACAACAAGCCCCTCGTTCATTACAAAAAACTTCAACACTTTAATCTGCAACTGGGTAAGCCTCGCCGCTTTTCCGCCGACCGATACCTCATAGGTTTGGAAATTGACAACGGCATCGCCGAACTCATACTCAACCACATGGCTGGCAGATGGGGAACCGTCCTGTTTTCCAATCACTGCATTTTGAGACAGTAAATTTTTTATTCGAGCCAACAATTCCTCAAGCTCAAATGGTTTAACAAGATACTGACTTGCCCCTACCTCAAACCCGCGGGTTCGATCCTCGGAAAGCGTCCTCGCGCTTAGCATTAGAATCGGCATCCGCTCACCAGACTGACGCACTTGCTCACAAACTTCATACCCACTCATGCCTGGCAACATTAGATCAAGTACGATCAAATCAACAGGCAAATTGGCATTCTCGATTGTTTTCAACGCAGCCAACCCGTCCCCAACCGTCGTCACGAGGAACCCTTCGGCTTCGAGGTTGAACTTGATACCTACGGCCAAATGCTCTTCGTCTTCGACAACCAAAATGTGTTTTTTATTTTCCAAGTTTCTCACTTTAGGTTTTGTTATTCTTGAAACCTCAAC
>JAAEMV010000003.1 GCA_024225195.1 Planctomycetaceae bacterium
AAGGGAAATCGAAGTGAATGTTGCCATGGTCGTAATAGCCCAATGCCGCCAGACTAGTCTGGTGGTACGCCGAATTCATTTTTTAAGTTCGCCTTCTTCGAGGCATTAGCACTCTTTTAACGCCTGCCCGAAAGTCTAATACATTTTCGACAGGGCTGAAACGGTTGTTAGAAATGGTCTGCGGTAAGCGAGCAGAAATTTCAGTATTTGGAAATTAGTTCACTGAATCCTTTGTGCACGAATTTAGGCGTGCGAGGTAAACGATGCTGTAATCATCCATCAACGGATTCTTCATTGCATGGTCGGACGACCAAGTTGAAGCAGTACGATCACTGCCTAGATCGGTTCGAACTGTGGAGTGTTTAATTATCTTCGGTGACGGTAGAGGAGAGCGGTCTAATCGAGTTGAGAACTTTCAGTCCAGTGGGGCCAAAGGAGGAACTCCCGAATCCATTGGCGTATTTTTTATCAACAATCTCGTCAAACTCGACGTTTTCTAAAAAGTCAATTCTTGGCGCTTCATACAGTTGCGCTTGCTCTGGGCTCATGGTCGGAACGATGGTAAGACCTGAATATGCGAAGAATAATTGATTTTTGTAGCCCTCACCTCGCTGTATTGTTAGCTGGGCAGTTGGGTACTTCCATGATATCGAGATGGTATCACCTGAAAGCGGATCGGTATGTTCACGTTTCTTTTCTTTCACATCGAGAGTGGCAGTGATTTTTACTTCAGCGTTTGGATCGAGAATCCACCCTTTTGCTTTAATTTTTTCACTGAGAATACTCTTGACCCGTTGGGAATCATCTATGTTAATTAATTCAATTGCCACGTTAGTGCCGGGTTGGAGGTCAAGAATATCAGGTCTCTGGTATGTCTCAGCCAGTTCGTAGATTCCTTCCCCGGGAAACGGTACGACACCTACAGCCATAACTTTGTCATTTTTTGTCGTGTAAATGCAATTTGCCCCTGTTTGTTTCACCGTGTAAGAATCAAACTTTTCGCCACCTGGGAAAAGGTAATTGGGAGCTCGCGCTCTTTCGAATGTCCAAATTGTAGCGCCGAGGCGGAATGAGTAGAGGTAAGTTTTATCTCTTGTGGTGATCAATAGATGGTCTGTCCCAATCCACTGAATGGCACCTGAACTAACTTCAATGGTCTTGAATTCGGTTGGGTCCGTTTGGCCATTGGAAAGATCCCATACGAATAAAGTTTTTCGGGTGTTGATCGCTGCAAGCTTAGTGCCGCGTGGATCGATTGAAGTCGATACGCAAGTGTCGCTTGTATATCGAACCCAGTTATCGTTTAATTTAGGCGCAATTCTCGTCATGTATTCGTCGAGTATTTTTTGTTTTTCAATATCATCGGTCATCCTAAAGAGCATTGCTTCATATTCGTCCCGAATCTTTTCCTGCGTCTTCAGAGCACCGGTAAATTGGCTGACTAAGGTCTTTTCCTCAAACCCTAGACCCAATAATTTCTCGCCGGTTTTTGCGTCGAATACTCTGATTTGGCCAACTTCGGGAATTGAAAGATATCGCCTGTCCGCACTGAGTTCAGCGATCGCTAAACCACCGGGGCTCAGGGGAATGTCGTAAGCGATACGATTTCTTGTCAGATCCCAGGCTCTAAACCGCGATGTACTATGTATACCTCCGTATTCGGTTTCTTCCCTAATGACGACCGTATTAGCATCGACTATTTTGGCAAAAATCGGGCGTTGCCCTAGTAAAGTTTGAACAGATCTTGGTGGGCTAGTGATGTCGTTTTTCCAATGGACTACAGGCGTCGCAAGCGGTTCACCAATATTCAATTTCCAGAGCGCGAGTGAGGAATGTTCAATTTTCAACTTTTCATTTTTGCAGCGAAGGGTTAGGAGTCTTTGACTTACTGGATCGTAATCAATTGGGTAGGAATTCGGAGGAATGTTGACTGTGCTGATAAGCTTTTCCGCACCTGGTAGCAGAGATATCCAAAATAGTTGTGCCGGAAACTGAGCAGCGTCTGGTCTGTTGTCTACAGTTGTTGCAAGCAAGACAATTTTTTCAGGTCCCCCAATTGGAAAAACGCCGCAGATTTTTTGGAGTTCGTTAGATTTGGGTATGGCAAAACCTGCCGGGAGAAATGGATCTATCGATGTATCCCGCATTTCCAAGGGCTGGGAGTTTGGCGGAAAGCCTTTGTTAGTTCTTAGTCTCTTCCGAATGTTCTCGAGTGTTGTCAGGTCATCCCTAGTTTCCATCGTGATCATTTCAGGAAGTTTAGGAAATGAACCGGGGACGCTTCCACTTGCGATAGCGGCATCTTTTTTTCGTTTTAAGTTTTTGACATAAGAGATGTCTTTTGCGCTGAACTTATCGAGCGCCACTTCGATTGTGCTGTTGTCCGTCTTGATGAGAGTGACCGTTGTGCCATCAAAAGTTTTGAGAGCGGCGATAACTTTGTAGGTGCCGTTGGAACTCACCCAAGTTCGGCTGAAATCGAGTGCCTCCGTTTCGTAAAGCAAACGAATGCTAAATCTGTCTAATACAAATCGCGCTGGTTCTTCGCCTGTTGTCTCAACAAGGTACTTTTTTTTGTTGGTGTCGATGATTTTCGCATCACGCCATTCTTTCTCGATGTTAACTTTGACGGCTTGGCCAATTTCCGGTTTCGTCTGTGCTTGGGAGTATTGTGGAAATATAAAACTTGCAACCAAGAGGGTTGCCAATAGACCAAGGCCTTGAATTCTATTTGTCACTTTACGTCCTTGAAATAAAAAAGATTATCTTTAAAAAGACCAGAATAAATTCTCAGAGGGGAGCTTTCATGTTGCCGCATTATAACGGAACGGGTTGAGTGAAATCCACAACCCTCCTAAGGGTGTGTTGAACGATGCTGGTGAATTTTGGAGGTGTATTAAATGCGGGGTGGTCTTTGAGGCAAAAAAAAAGGCGTCCTGGAGAGGACGCCTTTGGTTTGCCTTGTTGATGGTCAAAGGATTACTTCTTGTTTTTATTCTTCTTCTTTTTCCTGTTGCCAACTTCCCAATCGATAACGTCCTTTGCTCCAGCGCCTGGACGTGGGCATGGGTAATTTCCATCAGCGTCCGGTTGAATGGGAGCTTCGTCATTCATTCCGCTCAACGCGTCGACGTTGCAGAGCATGACATCGGAATTAATTGCATCATCCCAATTCAATTCCTTGCCGGAATAAGTAGCAAGGCGACCGAAGATTGAAGTCATGGTACTCTTCGCACCGTATTCGGCTTCATTTGGAATCTTTCCGTCGCGTAAGTCGGCAAACAGGTCGTGGTGCTCTTGCTGGTGACCACCGCGTTGCCCCTTTCCTTCCTTACACTTAAAGATTTCCTTGCCAGTGTTGTCATAGATTCGTCCACCGCTGATATCGGCGTAACCTTTCGCACCGTGCGTGTGTTCGGATACTGAATTCCAGCATTCTCGGATATGCCGGCAATGGCTGAGCAACCGGTGTCCGTTGGCATAGGTGAATTCAACGGCGTGGTGATCAAAGATCTGGCCGGTATCTTTACCAGTTCTGACTTCACGTCCACCCATTCCTTGTGCTGTTACCGGATAGTCATCCATCAACCAGTTGGCAACGTCAAGGTTGTGAATGTGTTGTTCAACAATATGATCACCGCAGAGCCAGTTGAAGTAATACCAGTTTTTCATTTGATATTGCAATTCAGTTTCGCCTTCGGTGCGTGGTCGGGTCCAAACGCCGCCTCCGTCCCAGTAGACCCGGGTATGCACGAGGTCGCCGATAATGCCATTCTGTAATTCAGAAATGGTTTCCCGATACGCTCGCTCGTGTCGTCGCTGAAGACCAACGGCGATAGCCAGTCCTTTCTGCTCGGCAAGTTTGCCTGCTCGCAGGACACGGCGTACGCCTGGTGCGTCGACTGCGACTGGTTTTTCCATGAAAACATTTTTCCCTGCATTGATCGCGGCTTCTAAGTGAAGCGGGCGAAAGCCGGGAGGCGTTGCAAGGATCACCATGTCGATGTCCGAAGCGAGCACGTTCTTGTAGGCGTCAAATCCAACAAATTGACGGTCCTTAGGAACTTGAACCTTATCTTTATGATTGTTCTGGCATGTTTTCAAAGAACCATCGAGCCGATTCTGGAAGGCATCGCCCATGGCGACCAGTTCCACGTTACCACTCGTAGTGTTCATGGCCTGAATGGAAGCACCTGTTCCACGTCCACCGCAACCAACGAGGCCGATCCGAATTGTGTCGGTTCCAAAGGCGTGAGCCGATCGGGCGATTGATAGTTTAGGTGCGATAATTGATCCCATGGCAGCACCAGCCACCGCGATTTTTGAACCATTGTTGAGAAACTCCCGACGCGTAGATTCGGAGTTCGATTGCTTGGACGCTGACTGCTTGGGTGCGTCTGTTGATTTACGTTTGGTCACCTAGTTTCTCCTTGGTGTTTATGATCATTTATCGGCGTAGATAAAACCGCTCACTGAAGCGAGGGCTAAGATCTTTCATCGGCAATTTTAGCCAATTCCAATTGCGGTTTCAATTAAATCACATCAACTGCTTTGTCTGGATTGTAGTTGCTTTGAAGTTAGTGAACTTTGTTTGTTTTGTTACAGTTTGACTGGAATTACGGCGGAAAACGCGAAGGGTTCAGCTATTTGTGAGTTCCATTCATGATGCGGTCTGTCGTTTCCAGATATAAAATTAAAGATAAAAATTATTTTTCTCGGTAAATTGGTGTTTTGAGAGTAGAGAAGGTGACCTGGACGTATTCCCTGATAGATCGCGGCGGGTAAGCGTTGGTTCCAGAATTAATTTCTGGAATCTGGCGAAATAAAAACCGCGCTGAAGATGTTTACTCCAAAACTATTGCGGAAAATTCAACGGTGCAAATCGCTGGAGATGGTATCTCAGCAGAACCTGGATGGCTCCGAACTAAAGTTGATTAAACTGTGAAACTTAGTACGGCAATTTGTCCGTTATCTTGAAATGCGATAACCTATTACCCGTCTGGTTGTGATTTAGAAATAAAATTCAGGAAAGCGAATCAGTAGTTGTGGATGGATTGAATTTAAAGACACGACGGCATTTCTTCCAAGACTGTGGAGTTGGTGTTGGAAAAATTGCGCTTGCCTCTTTAATGGCAGGCGGCGTGGGGGCGTTGCAGAGTAAGAACCTATTAGGCTCGACCGATGGTGGGATTGGGGGACGGCCAAATTTTCTGCCGCGAGCCAAGCGGGTGATTTATATGTTCATGGCAGGTGCCCCAAGCCAGCTCGATTTATTTGACTACAAACCACGACTTGCCGAGCTAGAGGGTCAACCGATACCGCCCTCTGTGATTGATGGACAAAGATATGCTTTTATCCAGCCGGATGCTGCGATTTTGGGGCCGCAGTTTAAATTTAATAAACATGGGTCGGCTGGCGTTGAAGTTTCGGAGTTATTGCCGTGGTTTTCAAAAATTGTCGATGAAGTCTCGATACTGAAATCTTGTACAACCGACCAATTTAATCACGCACCAGCTCAATTGTTGTTCAATACCGGGAATGGTATTCCGGGGCGACCGAGTATGGGGTCGTGGGTCAGCTACGGTCTCGGTTGTGAAGCAAAAGATCTGCCTTCGTTTGTTGTTCTTCAAAGTGGCGGCGGGTTGAGCGGTGGGGCATCGCTGTGGAGTTCTGGTTTCCTGCCGGGCTCACACCAAGGAGTACCGTTTCGAAGTTCCGGCGATCCTATTCTTAACGTGACCAATCCAGTCGGTTTTGATAATCGTGCTCAACGCGATTCAATTGACTTAATTAAGAATTTGAATCGGCAACAACTCAATTTGGTTAATGATCCTGAAATCGAGACGAGAATTAAGGCCTATGAGATGGCCTATCGAATGCAGGCCCGAGCACCAGAATTGATGGACACGAGTCAAGAATCCGAAGCGACGCTCAAGCTTTACGGAGCGAAGCCGGGGGAAAAATCATTCGCAAATAATTGTCTGTTGGCAAGAAGACTGGCCGAACGAGGTGTTCGTTTCATTCAGGTTTATCAAAATGGTTGGGATCACCACAGTAATGTAAAAGGTGGACTGAAAAGACAATGTCGGGCGACCGATCAGGCGTCGGCAGCTCTCATTATGGATCTGAAACAACGCGGGATGCTCGATGATACTCTGGTGATTTGGGGTGGTGAGTTTGGGCGTACGCCCATGGTCGAGGCCAGTGCTGCGTTGAATCGGTCGGGTGGTCGAGACCATCATCCGCAGGCATTTACGATGTGGTTTGCCGGCGGCGGTATGAAGCGTGGTTTCTGTATGGGAAAAACTGACGAACTAGGATTCAATATCGTAGAAGGGAAGTCGCATGTGCATGACATCCAGGCAACGATTCTACGATGCTTGGGAGTCGACCACACGAAATTATCGGTTAAAGTCAACGGCCTGGATGTGCGATTGACTGGTGTTGAAAATCATCAGGCAATTACCGATCTGATTGCCTAAGAGAAAAAACAAACGACTTGAATCTAAGGTTGTTTAAATCTGTGTCCCCCAGTTTGTGAATTGATAAATATGAAATTCTGTTTTCAACCAACACGTTCAATTTGCCTATTTGCTGCTCTCTTCTTTTGGCTGGTAGCAGGTGTCGGTTTTGTTGCTAATTCTCGGTGTGATGCGACTGAGGAAATACAGAACGAGCAAAGCGATAAATCGGAGGGCGAATCCAATTGGATTTCTCTTTTTAATGGTAAGAATCTTGACGGTTGGACGGTCAAGATTGCGGGGCACCCGGTCGGAGAAAACTTCGCAAATACTTTTCGCGTGGAAGACGGGATTCTGAAATGTGAATACGATGACTACGGCCCATTTAACAAGCAATTTGGGCACTTGTATTCAAACTTGGCTTATTCGCACTACAAGTTGCGCTTGCAATATCGATTTGTCGGGCGGATGCTTCCCGACGCACCCAATTATGTAGATCTTAATAGCGGCGTGATGCTGCACTCTCAGTCGCCACAGAGTATGCGGCTCGATCAGGGATTTCCCGCAAGTCTAGAAATGCAATTTCTAGCGAGCCTCGGTAAGGGTAAGCGTCAAACAGGCAATGTCTGTACGCCGGGGACGCACTTAAATTACGACGGTGAACTGACAAAAAAACACATTGTCAAATCAACGGGACCGACATTGCCCGCTGATCAATGGGTATCCGTTGAAATGGAGGTTCATGGCCATGACTTAATCATTTATCGAGTCGAAGGAAAAGAAGTGTTGAGATACAAGTTTCCAGTTCTCGATCCGGACAGTGAAGAAGCCAAGGATATCCTCGCGTTGGGCGTAGACCGTAAGGTTTCATTTGGTCACATTGCACTTCAAGCCGAAGCACAGAGAGTTTGGTTCCGCAATATCGAGCTGCTGCCGCTCTCTGAGTAGACTGGCCGTCGTAGCAATCGAGGGAGGTGCGGGTTTGAGATGTGAGTGCAACGACGCCACGCTCAGTCGACGGTTGTTGTTTCCATCGGCAATTCGTTGGTGAGCTCGATGATCTCCCGGGCGAGTTCCAGCGATCGTGAAACGATAATCGGTCGAGATTCGAACGGGTTGGAGGGCTCGCCGTCTGGATTCAGAAAGACACCGCCCGCTTCTTCCATGACGATTTGGGGTGCTGCGATATCCCAGGCGGCTTGTTTTGTGCAGGCGGGGTTGTTGTCATGAATCGCGGCGGCGAGCAGGGAATCACCAACGGCAATTCGCATCGCTACCCCGGAGTGAGGAACGGTCGAAGTGACCATGCGAGCGCCGTTTTTAGAGCGAAGACGTTCTTTGAGATTGCGAAAATATTCGGTTTCAAGATTAGCATCTCCATATTGATTCATCTCGACCCAGACGTCGGATAGTGAATCACCAGTGTCACAATGTAACCGCTCTCCATTGTGCCACGCTCCACAATTCTTTTCCGCGTAAAACCATTGATCGGTAAGCGGGAAGTAAACCACGCCAAGCCGGGTCGAGCCATTCTCTCGAAGGGCAATTAAAGCAGCCGGGAAATGTGGGCCGGCGGACATTAAATAAGCGCTCGAACCGTCAAGGGGATCAACAATCCACATGTCGTTGGAGGTCGTTTGGTCGGCATTCAGTTCTTCGGACAAAATTGGCAAATCCGATGCCGCTCGGAGAATATCACAGGCGACCCGATCGGCTTCGCGATCAACTTCAGAGACCAGGTCACCGACCCCTTTTTGTTCGACGACATTGAGTTTCTCAGATCCGTCGCGAATGATCGCACCGGCGGCCTGTGCGGCGAGTACGGCCGTGTGAAGTTGTTCGCTGATTGTTCGTGAGTGTTCGCGTGGGCAGAATTTAGACACTGTATTTCAGTTCCGTTGAAATGGCTGGTTTAGTCTTAGATACGGCAAACAGATCGCATGAAGCTACCAATACACTGTCTTGGCCTCACGCTGCGAATTCTAATATGTGGACGTTATTAATTCGAGAGGGTCGGAGACAGTTTCTCTCAACTGAATTTTGTGCGGGATCTGCGGGGATTTCCCGAAAATTGTGTGGGCGTGTGAGTTTCAACCGACTTGGTTGTGAGCAACGCGAAAAGGCCAAGTGGAAAACCACTTGGCCTTTTGCATTGGACTGAACAGTTATTCAATCTTCTATTTACGTCGTTCTTTTAGTCGAACCGCTTTACCGACGCGATCGCGAAGGTAATAGAGTTTCGCACGCTTGACGAATGAAGATCGTTTAACTTCAATTTTCTCGACCTTGGGTGAGTGAACCGGGAATTTTCTTTCCACTCCCTGTCCGGCGACGATTCGTCGAACGGTGAACATTTCCCGAGCACCGCTACCGCTGCGACCGATTACAGTTCCGCTGAAAACCTGAGTCCGCGACTTTTGGCCTTCTAGAATTTTACAGTGAACGTCGACAGTATCGCCAATCTCAAATTCGGGTGCTTCCGCTTTGAGACTGTCTTTTTCGACAAGTTCCATAATTTTGTGAGTCATATTATTACCCTCAGTTAATTCGCGTCAAACCGACGCGTCGCTGTGATGTACAGTTTTATTCTATCTTAAAATTTTACCTTTTGAATTTACGAATCCAAAAGATCACTTCGTTTATTCTTAGTGTTTTCTAAACTTTTGGCGTTTCGCCAACGATCGACTTCACCGTGATTCCCGCCCAGCAAAACCTCGGGAACACTGTGTCCCTCAAAGTCACGAGGTCGGGTGTACTGGGGATACTCGAGCATGCGATTTCCTCGTGAAAACGAGTCGTCCCAACTGCTTCGTTCATCTCCTAAAACTCCCGGAACCATGCGAACGAGGCTGTCCACAAGAACCATCGAAGCGACTTCGCCGCCATTGAGGATGTAATCCCCGATCGATACTTCCATGGGTTGAAGGATGTCAATCACACGTTGATCGAACCCTTCGTATCGCCCGCAAAGTAAAATCATTCGTTGGTTGAGTGCCAACTCCTCGACCATGGGCTGGTTTAGCCGCCGGCCTTGAGGCGTTGTGACGATAACGGTTCCCGGTTGGTCACCCATCGCCTGAACATCGCGAACACAGTTGACTACCGGTTCGACCATCAAGATCATCCCCGGACCACCACCGTAGGGCGTGTCATCAATTTTATGGTGACGACCTTTTGCCCAGTCTCGCATGTTATGAACGTGAACCTCAACCAGTCCGCGTTCAATCGATTTATTTAAAATACTCTGGCCTGTGTAGCCCGGAAACATCTCCGGAAACAAGGTGAGTATGTCAAAACGCATGAGTCTTTACTCAGCCTTTTCTTCGGCAGCACCTTCAGCAGGTTCGGCCGTTGTTTCTGTGGATGCTTCAGCAGGTGCTGCTTCGGGTGCTGCTGCTTCGGCTGCGCCTTCAGCGGGTGCTTCGGCTGTTTCCTCGGCAGGTGCTTCGGTCGGTTCCGGCTCTGCCTTTGGAAGTTCAACCTTGGCGGCTGCAGCACGTGCCGATTCAATGGCGGATGCGCGGCGACCGGACAATTTCGAAATTGCCTCGGCTTGTGCCTCGAGGTGACTGCCGTCGGTGCCGTACTTCTTAATTAAAGTTGCGACCTTGGGAGTTGGTTGTGCACCAACGCTTAACCAATAATTGATTCGCTCTCCATTGAGGATAGCTCGGGCGTCAGTGTCTGGAACCATCGGATCGTAGGTTCCCAGTTGTTCAATGACGCGACCATCGCGTGGTGCTCGCTGGTCCATTGCACAGACGCGGAAGAACGGTCGATGTGTCCGTCCCATTTTTTTCAATCTAATTTTTACTGCCACTTTTTCCTCTTAACTAAATCAAGTGATTAAACGTTAGTCCTGACCTCAGAGGGACGCCAAGTTACCGAGCGGTTCACGTGAATGAGTAACCGTCAGTCGATTAGCAGGTCTCGAGGCCTCTTCGCTGGGAAGATGAACCGTTCAGGTTTTGCTGGCCAGTCACGCCGACTAGCCAATCTCAAATCTTTTGACTTGCGACAAAAATCACAAGTCAGTGTCTCCGGAACAACGTGTGCCGAATTGCCAGTGGGCAAATCTACTCGCTGAACGCTATGTTTGAATACGCCAAAATCAAAAACTACCGCTTTTTGTTCTTTTTTTCGCGTCTCATTTGCCGCAGACGCTTCTCACGTTCTTTGGCTTGTTTCTTCTTTTCCTTGGTCGATAGCCGTTTTCCAGTGCTTTTCTTGGTCTTTGGCATGCCCCGAGAGGGATCCATCATCTGCGACTGAAGATCCTGCATCTGCTGCATCCGGTCGCCGGCGTTCATGCCTGCCATTCCAGTGAGCATTGGCTTCATGGTGTCGTACTGCTTAATCAGCTCGCTGACTTGTTTAGCTTGAACACCAGAACCGGCAGCGATACGTTGCCGACGATTGGGATCGATGATTTTCGGGTTTTTCCGCTCGCGAGGGGTCATACTGTCGATGATTCCAACCATCTGTCGGATCTGCTTCGATGTATCACCTTGACTCATCATATCGTTGATTTCACGCATGTTGGGCATTCCCGGAAGGAGGCCCATCATTTTTTGCATCAGGCCTGGTTTGGCCATTTTCTGCATGTGATTTCGGAAGTCATCGAGTGTGAATTGCCCTTTCTCCAGGGCTTCCTGCATCCGCTTCTGTTCGTCTTCGTCGACCAGGTTTTGAGCTTGTTGTGCCAGAGCGACCATGTCGCCCATCCCGAGAATTCGACTGGCCATTCCTTCGGGACGGAAGATCTCGAGATCATCGAGGTGTTCACCGGTACCGAGAAAGCGAATCGGAACGCCTGTCACGTGTTTCACCGATAGCAAAGCACCACCGCGGGCGTCGCCGTCGAGTTTGGTCATGACCACGCCGTTCAGCTCTAACGCTTTGTGGAAAGCGCCGGCGCTTTTGACGGCATCCTGACCGGTCATGCCGTCGACCACGAGGAAGACGTGATGAGGTTGAACTTTTCGATCGATCGTTTTGAGTTGTTCCATCAACACTTCGTCGATGGCAAGTCGGCCCGCAGTATCGAGGATGACCACCTGATTCTTGTTGGCCTTCGCCTGAGCTACCGCTTCCTGGCAGACCTTGACCGGGTCACTCTCTTCTTTGTTGCTGTAAACTGGGACGCCTAGGCTCTCGCCGAGAACATGTAGCTGGTCAATCGCCGCCGGACGCTGAAGATCGGCTGCACATAGCAGCGGAGTCATCTTGGCATCTCTTTGCAGCATTTTGGCGAGTTTACCGCAGGTGGTCGTTTTTCCAGAACCCTGAAGGCCACACATCATGATGATGTTGACTTCTTGGTCGAGTCGAAGATCGTCGTCGACCGGGCCAAGCAAATCAGTCAACTCATCGTAAACGACTTTGACTAACTGCTCGGAGGGATCGAGTGCCAGCAATACCTTTTCGCCGAGAGCTTTCTCAGTGACGCTCCCCATAAACGAACGGGTCACGTCGATGCTGACATCCGCTTCGAGTAGCGAAGTTTCGACCAGTTTAAGGCCTTCGCGCATGTTGGCTTCGGTCAGCTTGCCTTTACCGCGAAGCGACTTGAATGCACCTTTGAGGCCGTCTTGTAATGAGTCGAACATGAATTGCAGGGCTATAAAGAAAAATCCGGCATGAGGTTAACCACTGCCGGAACAGAATATCAATTTGAGCGGACGTTCTCCGAACGTCGACAGCCCAAAATATTAAACGATCCTACTTTGAATCGTAAGGGCTTTTGAGCAGTTTTACTCGGTTTTTTCCGACATCTGTCCACGTTAGTCCTATTCTCGGCATTTCCAGTCGCCGCGAGCATAAAACACCCTCGAAATGGATCAGATTGTGCGGTTTCATTGGTTTTTTGTCGCAGTCGGGACAAATTCTTAATGTTGGTGCATCGTCGGCCTTTCCACGCGGAGGTAATTGCGAAGTTCCAACCAAGAAAATAGGACTGAACCGCGATTTAATTTGAAGCGGGCTAGATTGGCCAACTGCGACATTTACAGCGGATATTCCCCCAACCTTTGTTGAAGTTCCGCGCTCCTCGACAGCATTCCCAAATACCGATCGAGAGGCGGTTGCCCAAGTCTTCTGCTTGAAATTTGGACCATAGAATCGAAAAACAGGCTTTTTACCGGCAAATATTGGTCTTGGTGGATTTTGAACGGATGGATTAGAACGTCTGGATCGGGAATCAAATCTTTCAATGGAGAACTGTGATGAGAAGGGAAGCAAAGTGTGGGATTAGGGTCACTTTGGCGCTTCTTGGCGCACTGGTGGGTGTCTTGGTATTGGGAAATGTAGAGTGTTTGGCTCAGCTTCAACCGAGCCAATATGATCAAAACCCTGCCAAGCAGAAAACCGTCGAGCCCTCTCCGCTATCTCAATTCTCATTTTCGGGGCCTCTGGTCGAGCGAATGAGTCAAATGCAGACATTGTCGAATTCGGGTGGTACTTTGACGGGTACGCCTTCGGCGCACGCCACTTCGGATCCCAATTCGCTGTTTCTGGTCACGCGAGAGGTCAATCTTAAAAAGACACTTCAAAAATACGCGAAGTTCAAAGGTTGCAGTCTCAACGAGGCGTTTGCAACCACGGTTGCAACACTGAAGATGTCGCCAATTCTCGATCCATCGGCGAAACGCGTAGTAGGAGCCGAGGCTGCCTATTCAATCGTCGGCGACGATGTCTATCGAATCACCGCGAGTCAGCTTTTCTTTGATGCTTTGCCAATGAATCTGATGTTTCTGGAAAACGGCAAACGCCGTCTCACTATCGAGACTCATTTTCTGAAATTACCAATTAACAAGTCGGAAGAGTACAAGCCGTTTCTTATTCCAGGCTCTTTCGTGGCTTTTAGTAATCGAATACCTCAGGCTACCGCATTTGCGACCTCCGCGACCTATCGAAATGAAATGGAATCGCGGCAGCAGGCAGGGGTACCTGCGGGAACGTTTGTCATGTCAACCGAAACCAAGACGAAAGTTTATCCGACGTTTATGGGACGGTTGAATGACAAGGGAGTTGAGAGAATGTTCGAAGATTTCTCGTCGAAGAGTGATTGTGAAATCGTTAAAGGACCCCGAGTTGTCGTCATGCCAGGTGTGGCATCGGCGATTTCAGTTGCTGAGTCGCGGCCATTCGTCGTGGGTGTTAATCGCGTCGAAGGGAAATTCTCAGTAGCCCATCAACCAATCGTTCAGGTGGTAGAACAGGGGAATCTTTTCAAGTTTCGGTTGAGCGGTGACGACGGAAAAATTCGACTCAATGCAGACCTTGCATTGTCGGATATCGCTTCGGTTGAAACCTTTGGTTATTCCGACACAAAGCAGAAGGGTCCTTTGGCTGGTTCTGAGGCGGCGTCCTCCGCGGTGACGGTACAGGTGCCAGAACAGAAATTGAAACAGGTGCACTTCTCGACGCTCGTGAATGATGGACAGACGGTGTTTATCGATCCGGTCTTCACCCGTAAAGAAAAATCGAAACCAGTTCCTAGTGGAGAGGGATTGGAACCGCTCAAGCCGATGGAGACGGAATATCGGATGATGATGATGATCAAGCCGAGGTGGACAAAGCCGGAGTAAATTTTCAGATTGCTTCGAGCGAGTGTTTAAGCACATCAGCTTCCCTGCCTCTTTCCGACCAACGGAATTAAGGCAGGGAGGCTTTTTTTTTGGCGATGTATTAGTATGCTTGGGTTGCGCCAGGCAGTCTGGTAGAGAAAGTTTTGGACCCGCAAATGGCCGCGTAAAATGATAGAACGTGATTTCGATGCAATTATTTTTGATTGCGATGGTACCTTGGTCGACAGTGAACCAATCACCGTGAAGGTCTTGATCGACTTTGTGCGGGAATTCGGTTTGGAGTTGAGCTACGACGATGCGTTACCGCTGTTCGTCGGTCGGGATATGCCAGCGATCATGGCGGTGCTTGAATCGTGGATGGATTCGAAGTTGCCAACCACCTTTTCCGAGGATTTTCGTGCGAGGCAGGCAACTGCGTTGCGTGAAGATTTAACCGCGATTAGTGGTGCCCATGATTTGTTAGGTTCTTTGCAGCGTCAATTTTGTGTGGCTTCGAACGCGCCGCAGGCAAAAATTGAGATTAACCTTACGACCACTGGATTAAGTTCGTTTTTCACCGCGGACACGACCTTCAGTGCTTATGATATTAACGTCTGGAAGCCGGAGCCAGATCTGTTTTTGTACGCGGCCGACAAAATAAAAGTCGACCCGTCGCGGTGCGTCGTGATCGAAGATAGTCAGGCGGGAATAGACGCGGGGCTTGCTGCCGGGATGCAAGTGATCGGCTACTCCCATACGCCGGAGGAGGCCGCGACAACGGAAGTTCCCTTCGTGCATTGCTTGACTGAGTTAATTGAAGTCTTGAATTAATATTTTGAATTGAATTCTTTGCGGGCTTGTTTGGCTTTCCGGTGAGTGTCTCGCGCACGTCGTTGAATTGCGGGAAAATATAATTGTTTTTTTCAGGATGAAACTATGCTGCTAAACCGCCGAACGATGCTGACTTCGATTGCCAGTACTGGAATTGGAACTGCGCTATTCCAGCGGTCTGTGGTGGGTGCAATGGTTGCCGCGAACGAGGTGAATATTGAGTCCATTCAGCAGGCCGAATGGATTACGGGAATTGAGTTGACGGACGAAGAGCGAAGCGAAATATTGAGCAGTGTTTCCAGAACCAGCGATGCGATGGAAAAGCTGAGGCAGGTTGAGTTGTCGTACAACACGCCGATGGCAGTCCAATTCGCGCCCACGGTTTCCACGATTCAGGAAGCGAAGCTGGACCGAACAACCCGAACCCGACAGTCGGTTGTGATTGAGTTGCCGGAAACCGAAGAGGAAATTGCGTTCCTTCCAGTGCATCAATTGGCATGGCTAATCCGGGCTCAAAAGATTTCCAGTGTTGAGCTTACGAAGATTTATCTCCGTCGTTTGAAAAAATATGGCGGGATGTTGAGATGTGTGGTGACGCTCACGGAGGAGCTGGCTTTGCGACAGGCAGCCAAGGCGGATTCGGAAATTTCAAAAGGTTGGTATCGCGGTCCCTTGCATGGAATTCCTTGGGGTGCAAAGGACTTGATTGCAGTCGAGGGATATCCGACCACTTGGGGTTTGCCACAATTCCAAGACCGGGAATTGGACGGGACAGCGACCGTGGCTGCGAGGTTGGAGGAGGCGGGGGCGGTATTGGTTGCGAAATTGTCGCTCGGAGCAATTGCGATGGGCGATAAGTGGTTTGGAGGAATGACACGTTCTCCGTGGAATCCCAGGATTGGTTCGAGTGGATCCTCTGCAGGTTCTGCCAGTTCGGTGGTCGCCGGCTTGGTGGGGTTTGCACTCGGGTCGGAGACGCTGGGCAGTATTATTTCTCCGTCAGTCCGCTGCGGCGCTTCGGCGTTGCGGCCAACATTCGGGCGAGTTAGTCGGGATCGCTGCATGCCGCTGTGTTGGTCACTTGATAAAATTGGTCCAATCGCCCGATCGATGGAAGATTGTGCACTGATTTTTAATGCAATTCATGGTCGGGATGGTAGAGATAGCACCGCTGGTAGTTACCCGTTTCAATGGCCGTCAAAACAGTCACTGAAAAAATTAAAAGTTGGCTATGCTAAGCGTCGGAACACTGCAGACGACGATCGCAAGGATTTGCAGATCTTGAAAGCGATGGGTTGTGAACTGGTTGAATTAAGCTTGCCACGTTCGCTTCCGTTTTCAGCAATGTTTTCAATAATTGATGTTGAGGCATCAACTGTTTTTGATTCCATGATTCGAGAGAATGACATGGACGGATTCAATCGCTGGGAACAAAACTTTCGGGCAGCGCAGTATATTTCTGCTGTAGATTATGTCCGGGTTCAACGTGCCCGCTCCCTGTTGATATCGCAGTTGAATGAAGCTATCTCGGGCGTTGATTTCATCATCAATATGAATGATCTTGTCCAAACCAATTTCACCGGGCATCCGTCGGTCGTAATGCCAATCGACTATCGTGAGCGAAACTCGATCCGAACGCCCACCCCAGTTATCGTGAGTGGGCACCTAAACGACGACGAGCGGTTGTTGGCGTTTGCTGACGCCTTTCAGGCCAACGTTTCAGCACATCAAGAACATCCCGAGTTAGACAACTGGCTTGAGTCGTTTAATTCAGAGCAACTCGATACGCCTAAAGATTCAGAAATTGAATGAAGTCTGAAACAACGTGGTTGATTCTTCGTTGGTTAGTTGCCGAACCACAATCGTCAGGGGCTTGGGGCATCTGGACAGTCATCCGTCTGAGACTGGAAGAGTTTCCGATGCAGGGCAGCAGCGAATAGGCTTCCAAGAACGGTTGCGCAAATGTATAGCCCAAGTTGTTCGATTTGGCCGCTTGCGATTGCGGGGCCTAGTGTTCTCGCTGGAGTCATCGAGGCACCCGTGTAGGGGCCGATAGCGGATGCGTGGATCGTTACGATTCCGCCGATGGTCAAGGCGGG
>JAAEMV010000004.1 GCA_024225195.1 Planctomycetaceae bacterium
CGCGTTGGCTCCAATCCATCTGGGAAGCCATCTTCGCTGTGGAGGTTGACGCATTTGACAGTTGGGTTAATAGCGTCAATGCGGTCGGGCGACTTGATCGATCACCGCGCATGCCCGGAAAGTAGCAAGCCGGTATTCCCGACGCGTGGGAACACAAAAGATTGCGTTTGCAAGTGTTAGGTCTCTCGTGACGGCAGGGAAAGAGCGAACTGCAAGTGTTTCGAATTCTGATGGAACACTAGCTTCAATGCTGGGAATCCTTGGCAGTATAGATTAACCCTACAGGCAAAGGTTTCGTCGGATCAGCAGAGGCTTGTTCATAACTTGTTTTGATTCGTTTGACAGTTCGACGTAAATGCATCCCGACGCCGGTCTTGCAATCATCATGTGGGTTGCCAGATTATTCGTTCGGCAGGGTTCACTGGCGAACAGCAGCTTGTCATACTCGACGCATGTTGCTTCCACTTGGTGATGATAATTCTGATCGTACAACATTTCCTGTTGTTAACTTGGCCTTGATTCCCCTGAACATTTTTGTATTTGTGGTGTTTCAGGGCGCCGGATCGAATACCGTATTCACGTTGGCTTACGCGACGGTGCCAGCAGAAATCGTTAGTGGAGATGACATTGTCACGAACGA
>JAAEMV010000005.1 GCA_024225195.1 Planctomycetaceae bacterium
GATCCTTGGAATGGAGGAGATGGATGTATTACACAGGTCGATCCCAATGACTCCAATACTGTCTACTTTAGCGCTCAGGAAGGTGCATTCCGGCGAAAAGATATGAAGCGGAATCGGTCGAAGTGGATTCGCCCTTCATTGCCAAAAGAGCACGGCGGCGAACTAAAATTCAATTTCGTTGCCCCGATGATTATTTCTCCGCACAATTCAAACGTGCTTTACCTTGGTGGGAATTATTTATTCAAGAGTACCAATCAGGGAGATGCTTGGGAGGTTATCAGCGGTGACCTCTCCAAGACGAAGGATGGAGAGCGAGTTTCTACTGCGATTGCGTCCATAGCCCAATCCGGACAAGAGGCAAGTCTGATTTACGCGGGAACCGATAAGGGTGGTTTTTGGGTTAGTCAGGACGCTGGCGTGACATGGGAAGAACATGATGAAGGATTGCCGACGGGATATATTCGAAGCATCGTTCCATCGAAATTTTCAGTGAATCGAGTTTATGCAGCGCTCTCCGGCTTGAATGACGATGACTTAAAAACTTATTTAATGTGCAGCGAAGACCGAGGTCTGACTTGGAAATCGATTGCTGGAAATCTTTTCGATGAACCGGCTAATGTAATTTTAGAAGACCCCGCTAATGAGAATTTGTTGTACGCCGGGACATTTCGAGGGGTTTACTGTTCGGTTAATCGAGGGAAGTCATGGCAGTTGCTGGGGAGGAATTTACCTGCTTGTAGTGTTGCTGACTTAGTGATTCAGGAGCGGGAGAATGATTTGATTGTGGCGACCCACGGTCGAGGTGTATTCAAATTGAATTTGGATGTGCTGCACGAGACGCTGACGCGTGGTTTGGTCGATGGTGACGCTGATTTTCTTTTCGAGATCCCGGATGTGGCAATCCCCTATTTAAGTGATGTTCGGCCGGGGATGAATTTTCGAGATGGAGAAAAAGCAACAATGTCATTTTGGTTGCATCAAGCGGCGAAGGTTGAAATATCGATCTGCGATGAGGCAGGTCAATCGCTCGAAACGTTTATTCAAGATGCCAATCGAGGAGTCAATCAGTATCGCTGGAATTTAGTCACCGAAACGACAAATAGTCCGCTTCCCTACTTCATCAACTATAAATCGTTTTTAAAACCAGGCGAGTACCAAGTTCAAATCAAACCAGCGGGACATTCCCGTTTGGAGACAGCACTGAAGGTGCGAGAGAAATAGACCGAGCCGCATTTAAGCAACTCAAAAGGGAAATTGCGTGGTGGATGGCGACTTGCTGGTAGTTCCATTAAGGCCGCTAGATTTTGGGGGATTGCGGAACAGACTGTCCCAACGATTGGATTACGTGCGCAGTAATTGTTTGATTGCGCCTTGTTGATCAAGTTTTTTTCGCGAC
>JAAEMV010000006.1 GCA_024225195.1 Planctomycetaceae bacterium
CGTCAAAAGAAAGATTCTCGGCCGCAAACGACTTGAAGAATTTGGCACCCTATTTACGCCGGATACGATCCTGCGTTGGCATCGAATGTTAGTCGCCAGAAAATGGGATTAGTCAAATCGTAAAGAGAGGAAACCTGGACGGCCAAGGATCCGCCGAGTGATCGTCGATTTGACTCTTCGGTTGGCCAAAGAAAATCCAACGTGGGGATTCGACCGGATCTAGGGCGAACTCCCTAAAGTCGGTTACCAGATCTCCGACTCGACTGTCGCCAACATCCTGAAAGCCCACGGCATTGAGCCTGCACCCAATCGCCAACGCACGGGATCTTGGGCGACGTTTCTGAAATTGCACTGGGATGTGATGGCAGCGATCGACTTTACCTCCGTTGAAGTCTGGACCAAAAGTGGTTTGGTGACTTTCTACCTGCTGTTCGTGATGGAACTGAAAACCCGTCGTGTTCATTTCGCAGGATGCACGACAAGTCCCCACGAAACCTGGGTGAAACAGATGGCCCGCGAGTTGACCAACCATGAAGATGATTTTCTCAACGGCAAAAGGTACCTGATCATGGATCGTGACACAAAGTTCTGCGAATCATTTCGGACGTTCCTGAGCAACGAGGATGTGGAGCCAGTTCGCTTGCCACCTCGCAGCCCGAATATGAATGCTCACCTGGAGCGATTTTTTGGTTCACTCAAATCCGAGTGTCTCAATCGACTGATTCTATTCAGCGAAAAAGCGATGCGCAATGCGGTGGAACAATATCTTGCTCACTATCACGCTGAGCGACCGCATCAGGGGTTGGACAACGAGTTGATTGTGCCGTTCGAAGAACCGCCGGCGATGAACTCCAACATCGAATCCAGCGAACGGCTGGGCGGTCTCCTTCAATCCTATCGCCGAACGGCGTGAGATTGGCTTTCTAAGCTTTCAATCCATGCCAATTGGCACGGTCGCTGCTGCGCCCAAACCAAGTTCGGGATCATTTTGGACCATATTGAGCGAACTTTTGAAACGATCTCGGCCGAGATTTCGGTTTCAAAAGGACGGCTAAGCCCATTTTCTATCGCTCAACATCCTCGTTTGAGTTTTTTGACCCCACGGGGTCGAGTTCTCGACTACCTTGACACCAATGACCTAGCCAAGAATACGGTGGTTATATATTCGTCCGATCAGGGTTTCTATCTTGGTGAGCATGGATGGTACGACAAACGCTGGATGTTTGAGGAATCGTTCCGAATGCCATTTGTTGTTCGTTGGCCTGGTCATGTACAGCCAGGAACTCGGCCAGCTCAGCTGATCCAAAATATCGATTATGCACCGACATTTTTGGAAATTGCTGGTTTGTCCCCTCCCAATTCCGTTCATGGAAAATCATTGGTTTCTCTTTTCCAAGGTGGAAGACAGTGGCGGAAATCACTCTACTACGCTTATTATGGAATTGGCGCACACGGAGTGCCTCAACATTTCGGCGTTCGAACGGAACGTCATAAGTTAATATATTTCCCGATGAGTAATGAATGGAATCTATTTGATTTAAAAGTTGATCCCAATGAAATGAGAAGTCTACATTTGGAGCCCGGTTACGAACCTAAGCTGCTGGAATTGAAATCTGAATTGGATCGCTTGCGAGTCAACTATGCGGCGCCCCCCTACCCCAGCCCAAAAACGAAACCATAACATTTTTCCGTTGAGAGGTATATTTGCATGGTTTAGAGCTAGTTAGTTGATTTGATTTTCTATAGTCCTGCTGTTCTGCGGGAACTGGAAGAGATATTGAAGCTACCGGCGAGAATGAGAACGCTGACCCTGAAAACGCTAACATGATGAACGTGAGGTACCGCAGATAGAGTCCAACAGGCGGACTTTGGCGGAACCATCGCAGGAAAGCTACCATCGGCCTCCGCACCCCACAGTCCCATTTCGGAACAACAAATGACATTCCCACGCTTACTTCGATTGCACGGCTTCCGCGTCGCTCTACTGGCACTGACTGTCTGTTTTTTTTCTGAGGTCGCATTTGCCGAGCAGGCTTTAAAAAAGCCTAATGTGCTGCTGCTACTGTCTGACGACTTGGGGTATCAGGATATTGGCTGCTATGGTGGCCCGGTGAAGACACCGACGCTGGATAAACTGGCCTCCAAGGGCATGCGTTTCAGCCAGTTCTATTCTGGGTGCGCTGTTTGTTCACCGTCACGA
>JAAEMV010000007.1 GCA_024225195.1 Planctomycetaceae bacterium
GTGGATTATTCAAAGGTTTGTTTCGTATAGCTGCACCGATAATCAAACGTACTCTAGTACCGATTGGAAAAAGAGCGCTGAAAGCCGCTGGAAAAAAGCACTGAAGACCGGCGAGCGGGCCGTAAAGGATATCGTGGAGGATACAGTTAGCGTAAAAGATGCCCTCAAAAATCGCTCAGCCGAAGTCGTCGATCAACGCAATAACACTATAAATACGGGTACGCGAAAGAGAACGACCAACAGATCGAACGCTACGTCACAGAAGAAGGCCAAACGAAGGAGTAAAAAGATAGACGCGCCCCGTTTTAAAAATTCATAAAATGGAAGAGGGCATGGAATGCAATCTCTCTTCTCTCGATGATATGACAGCTGGCGCCTTGGTGCAGTACAAAATTATCGATGGCGCGTATGAATCGATCTCACCAACGACGTCAAACAGCTCAATGATTGAATTTCGGGTGCACAGCGCAGAGCATTTTATCGAGCTCGACAAAACAGAGCTGGAGATACTTTTTCGCATCAAGAAAGCCGATGGTGCAAATTTGGATGTAAATGAGAAGGTTTCAATTATCAACTATCCAGGAGCAACGCTGTTCCAGGATATCGAGGTGGTGTTGAATGATAAAACAATCACGTACGCTGGATCAAATTATGCCGAACGGGCGATCATGGAGACGCTTTTGAGCTTTGGAAAGGACGCTGGAACGAGCTGGCTTCAAGCGGGTCTCTACTACAAGGACACGGCAGGAAAGATGGATATAGCCGAGCCTAGTCCAGCTGATGCAACTACTGCAAACGAGGGATTGAAAAAGAGAGCGGAGTTCACGGCAAATAGCCAGCTCGTGCACACGAAAGCCAAGCTCCACTTGGATATTTTTAATCAACCTAAACCTCTCATCAACAACGTGCGCATGGTTTTAAAATTGTCGCGGAATACAAACAACTACGTGCTGATGTCAAGTGCAGCTGGTGCCGCGTATAAGGTCGAAATCGAGCAAATATATCTGAACGTGCGAAAAGTAAAGGTGGCCGATGACGTGATTGATAGTATTGCCGACGAATCGATTCCGTATCCGATTACGCGCGTAGTACAAAAAGAGTGCACCGTGCCGGCTGGCGGGAAAATTTTCACCGAAAATAACCTATGGGATGGCGATCTACCAACAAAAGTGGCCTTTGGGCTCGTTTTGAACACCGCTCACGTTGGCAGCTACAAAGAGAATCCCTTCAATTATCAGAATTTTGACGTCAGCAATGTATGCTTGAGGGAGAA
>JAAEMV010000008.1 GCA_024225195.1 Planctomycetaceae bacterium
CCCCATCGAGAGACATCGATTACGACGGGGCAGAGTAAACCCATGAGGATTCCTGTAATTCCGCCAACGATTGAAAGCGTAATGGTTTCCACTAGAAACTGAAGAACGATGTCTCTCTGCTTACCTCCGAGAGCCCTGCGAATTCCGATTTCCCGGGTTCGTTCGGTTACCGTTGCAAGCATGATGTTCATAATTCCAATTCCACCAACGATTAGCGAAATTGCGGCAATAAGCCCCATGAACATCATGAACATGAGGCGTGTCGTTTTCGCTTGCTCGAGTAATTCGTAGGGCACCACGACCGAAATGTCCTGTCGGTTCGGATCATTCTGTCGCAGAGTCGCTTCGACTAATTCGGCTGTGCGGGGGACGTCATCGGCGCTTTTGACCTGAACCGTGATCTGGGATAGTTCAAATAGTTTTGATGAAAACGAACCACCGGATCGCTTCGTTTCCTGGTCAGTCATTCTCGCTCGCATCGTTGTGACTGGAATGTAGATGTCCAGTGAAAAATCTTGAGCGGCAAGTGATCCACCAATCGCGGCGGTCGCATTCCTGTGCTTCAACACTCCAACGATTTTAAATAACTCTTTTTTTTCCGGGAGATAAATTTGCTTATTTAATGGATCCTCGGAAGGGAAAAGTTTGTCGGCGAGTCGTGCAGCGATCACGCAAACGGGACGATTGAGTTCGACTTCTCTGGTAGTCAGGAAATGACCACGTTCAATTTCTAAACGGGTAACCTCTGCATAATCCGAGGTGCAACCGACTAGTCTGCCATCAATTGGTTTTACGTTGGGGTTACCCGTGTACGCAAACTTCTGCGACAGTTCCCGAATTGGCAGAACTCGCTTAACCGTTGAGATGGTGTCATTGATTAGTTTGCACTCGTTACGCGTAACGCCAAAAGCTGTGATTTGGCGAAAATTGCCGCCACTTTCATCCGGAGGCTGGATGCTTCTGATGATGATGTTTTCAGCGCCGAGATCCTCAATTTGCCGTTGGGCTTCCTTACTAATCCCTTCACCAATGGCAAGTAACCAAATCACGCTTGCCACGCCAATGAAGATACCGAGCACTGTCAATAACGACCTCATCGGGTGCAGCAAGAGGCTTTTGGTGCCTAGTTTGACGGTTCGGAAATAAAGCATGAATGAGGTCGCTTGATGAAAGTTTGAAACCGTATAACGGCTTAAGGAGGTTGATTAGTCGGCGCTACGTGTAGCGAGGTCGGCGTTGTGAGCAATTTCTTGGATTTGTTCGGCTGTGAAAACCTTGCGGCCCTCCACCGGTTTGTCGATTTGAATTTCACCGTCTCGCAAACGAATAACCCGTTTTGCATGCTCGGCCACTTCGTCTTCATGCGTCACCATGATGATTGTTTTGCCTTCATCGTTAAGACGTTGAAAGAGAGCGAGGATTTCTTCTGTTGTCACAGAATCAAGGTTTCCAGTCGCCTCATCCGCCAGAATAAAATAGGGATCATTGACTAGTGATCGAGCAATGGCGACGCGTTGCTGTTGGCCTCCGGAAAGCTGGGTGGGACGGTGATCGAGCCGTTCTCCCAGGCCTACCATTTTGGCAAGCTCGATACTGCGTTTGCGGGATTGGGCGTTGAGATTTCCCATGTAATACAGAGGAACCTCAATGTTTTCGACAACACTCAGTTGAGCGATCAGGTTGTATGACTGAAAAACAAATCCAATTCGCGAGGCACGAATGGTCGAAAGTTCATCATCGGTCATTTGAGCGACATCATCGCCACCGAGCAGAAAAGATCCGTGCGTTGGTTGGTCGAGGCAACCAAGGAGGTTCAAGAGTGTACTTTTGCCGGATCCTGAGGGACCCATGATGGCGACGTAATCACCTTCAGGTACGTCAAACGAAACCCCCCGCAGGGCGCGGACGGTTTCGCTTTTCAAGACGTAATGTTTTTGGAGGTCGCGAATAACCGCGGCCATTCTGGTAGAGGTTTCGCTCACTGGCGACCTCCACCACCACCAAAGCCTCCGCCACCTTGCATCCTTTTTTTCATGTTCTTGATCGAGGTGTCGAGCTCAGATTCACTTAGGTAGGTGTCCTTATCAGTATCAACTGAGTCAAAGAAAAACGAATAGGGTGAACCGGCTTCGTCTTTGGTCAGCTTGCCGTCTCCATCGGTGTCTTTTTGTTTGATCAATTCAGCGCCACTGCTCGGCATTGCGAAGCCACTTCCACCACCACCTCGTTTTCCGCTGCCGGCACGTTTTCCACCGGACTTGCCTCCTCCCTTATTTGCTTTCGCGGATTTCTTGGAGGCTTCGACTTCGGCGACGACAGAATCAGGAAGCTCAATTTTAGTTTCCATTTCGAATTCAGGAAGTTCCATGTATTCCTTGAAACCACCCGGGTTAAGAACCAACTCAGTTCCGTCTTCCACGCCCGACGTGAAGTAAACCATTTGTGAGTTGTCCCCACCAACTTTGACTTCCAGAGTTTCCCAGTTGTCCCCAACTTTAGCGAGGCAAAATTGTCTGTCTTGAACCGAGTAAACCGTTTGGATTGGAGCAAGGAGTGCTTCAGGCAGATATTTAACCTGAATGGTTACCGAACAATTCATGCCGGGTTTTAGTGATCTCGGTGGGTCGATGATTCTAACCATCACGGCGTATTTTTTGATGCTGCTGCTCATCCAGCCGCTTGATTCCGCGTACTCACTCACCTTGGTGACGACACCCTTGAGTGTGGTGTTTTCACCGTTGAGCGCGTCGACCTTAATCGTCGCCGCCATCCCCTCTTCAATTTGAGTGATGCTTTGCTCATTAATCAGGGCCTTCACCTCCATCTTTTTGGGGTTTGGCAATCGAATCAGGACTTGGTTTTGCCGAGCCGAAGCTCCTTCTTCAAGTATCCATTCGTTTCCGCTTCGAGACGACTCCTTGGCGTAGACGACTTGCCCAGTCACACCTTCGGGAACCCTAATCGTGCACTTTTCGATCATGTCTTTAATTTCGGCCATTTTTTCAATCTCGACTGCCAGTGATTTCTTCTCACTGTCAAGTTTTACTTTTGCTGCTTCAATGTCCGCCTCGAATTGAATCATCTCTTTCTTTTTCGAAATTACTCGATGTACTGCAAGTGCAGCCACTGCCAATTCCTTCTGAAGAGCGGCCTGCTCTTTCCGCCAACCAGCCATTTTCAGAGCGTTTTCTTTAGAGTCAACAACGGCTTTGGTGACGTAACCCTTTGAATTAAGCTTCTTTTGATATTTAAGATCCTCCGAAGCCATTGTTACATCCTGCGCTGCTTGCTCAATAGCGGCGTCGGCGTCGAAAATAGAACTTCTCAGTTCTTTCTCTCTTTGTTTGAAAGTTCCTTCCTCATACTCTTCTAAACTTGCTACTGCAGAATCGAGGTTTGCTTTCGCCTGAATTACTCCGGCTTCCGAACTTGCTAGTGCGATGTTTTGTTGCTCGAGTTCTTTCTCAAA
>JAAEMV010000009.1 GCA_024225195.1 Planctomycetaceae bacterium
AGTGATTTAGGCTGCGGTTCAGATCGTTCAGATGCAGCACGGATCGCCTCAGCGAATGTGTCGCGAGCGCGTTCAAGCAACAATGAGTAAAGCCAATCAGAAGACCATCCCATCAGGATTCTTTGGTTAAGGCGTATAACGACCAGCGTAACCGGGCGGCGACGTTACGCGTTGATTTCAGGTTCGGCCGGCTTCGCCGCTCCGTTTGACGCAATTGTTATACCGCGTTTCGTTCAGGATAGAGTGTAATTCATTAGATGTTCAGGAAAGCTAACGCCGTAAGCAAATATTTCGATGCAGTCGATTTTTCCGTTCGTCAAGAATATTGCTGTGCCCGCTCCCGATTCTAGTTCTGAGCTTGCTATGTTCGGCCCCGGAAACGGAGTTACATCGCCCTCGGATTCAGGAGCGGTAGCTATACTCGGAGACACGGTAAAATGGAGGAAGTAGCCGACGCCTGTGTATTCGCGTTTTTGTAGTTCCAGGTGAGGCAATTGGCGCTGCACATCGGCGTCATCACAGTATTGCCGTAGCCAGCTTATGATGTCGCGTTCAAGTGTTGTGAGTTCCATTGCGGGCTTGGGAGTTGGTGATCAATGTTCGACAGGAAATAAAAGGGTGAGCGAGCGGTATAACGACTAAAATCACCCGGTCGCGACGAGAGATTGTCCATTGTCAAAACGCCCGACTTCGCGACTCGGGTGCATTTTTTTGTTATGCCTCGTCACTGGGCGACTCTTGAGTGTCACCGAAGACACGGGCTAGTTCTTTGGCGAACTTTGTATGTTTGGGGATACGGCGATTCTTTAAGAACGCGCGGAACTCAGCGGCGGGGCGATTGGAGAGGAAGTTGTGATAGATGGCGTATTTTACGCCAAATCCGACACCGTAGCCCAGAGTAACAGATTCACCATCAGGATCCTGTTCTTCGCCCTCAGGGTATTCTTGTTCATCATCAGTAGCGTCTTCGTCCCCGAGGAATCGAACGCCGAATTCAATCAAGTGTCTCCGGTGATTCACCATGTAGTCAACGATTTCAGAAACCGACATTCCTGAAACACTGACTTCGGCCTGGACGGAACTGGTTGTCGTAGAAGCCAGATCGCGAAGGATGTTGAATCGGCATCGTTCGGCGATTGGCGATTCAACGGCATCAAGCTCATCGGACGTCAGCAACGCGACGACTTCTTGATGTGTGGTTGGGATTATGTGAATGCCTTCGGGAGTCTTCATTTCACGGTGACGTTTCGATGAGCGGTGCTGATCCTGTTTGAGGCATAACGCCTGCCGTAACCGGGCACGAACGGAAGGCTTTAATTTCGATTGCCGCGTGAATGAGTGCTCCGGTTCACGGCTTTGTTATGTTGTTTTACGGTGACCGCTTAGTGACTGACTA
>JAAEMV010000010.1 GCA_024225195.1 Planctomycetaceae bacterium
CCAATGGCTTTGCCATCCCCCGGCACCATCTCTTTTATCTTGCCTTCCTAATCTTGCTCTCCACCCATCCGTATCCACCCTAATTTTCAAATACTTCAATCAGACACAAGCCAAACGGGCATTACCGTACCGATGACAGAACATGATTTGATTACAGCAAAATACCGCCCGTCAAAGGAACCTGGATGTTCTGTCAGAAGAAACAATTCATCTTCGTTGAGTACCTTGCACCCTCGCCACAATGGCATTTTCCTGCCCGAATGATCACGGTTTTTTGCGATTGCGACAATCTCATAGTTGATGAGTATTACTCCTCCAAATCTGCAAACGACATCACCACGAACGCCGTAAATGCGCTTGAGTGCGGGTGTGCTTCTGGGCAGGTACTTTCGCTGGCTGGCCAGAAACCGCGCCCAATCTGGCAATCGAACGAGTACCAAATCGCCTTTTGCAGGCAACGAATTTGTGATACGGTAAAGGCCTCTTGGAAGGCTTTCTGATACATTCCAAACCAACTTCGCTGGACTATTTATTATCAATGAAGCGGTCAG
>JAAEMV010000011.1 GCA_024225195.1 Planctomycetaceae bacterium
AAGAAAGTTGTCTAACTCATTTACCCCAGCATTAGTCTCCATTCCGGGCAATTGGAATTGGCGGAGCAAAATTCCGGTTGCGATCCATCCAGTCACCTTGGGCAATCGAATGAGAGCAAATAACTCTCCGCCAATGATACCTGCTATCAGGACTGTCGCAAAATTTAGCAGTGGATCATCAAAGGGGTAATCAACAGTTTGGCTGAAAAATGGCATCTAAATTCGATTGAAAACTGGAAGTGGGGTTCGATAAATAAATGTCTTGGTGGCCTATGATAACCGACGATTCATCCCTAATTCAACAACGTTAATTACTTCGGCTTAAATCTCTTGACGAACACCTGTTGACCTGCATCCGAAGGCACTGGGAACAAATTAAATCGATTTCTAGTTCGGCCCGATTGAAACTCACCCCTTCAGCTTAATTCTTGCCATCGGCGTATAACTTGGGCGACCACGCTCTGCATAACTCGCAAATACGATCACTTCGTCAACGTGACAGAACCCACCGTCGTGGCTCCTC
>JAAEMV010000012.1 GCA_024225195.1 Planctomycetaceae bacterium
GCTTACGCGTCACCATCTTCGGGATCGTCTTTGAGCGAACCCAGTTCGTTCTTTCGTTTCTCGATTACGCCGAACATCACTAGGATGGCAATTCCAGTTCCAATGCCGAAAGCCCACCAAGGCCAAACGTGACCGAGCGCTTGCTGTGCGTGCGCTACCATACTCAGCATCGACATGAACAAAAACAACGTTCCAAAGTAAAGAAATGCTTTTGTTCGCAGGATCATCCCGACAAGAATCCCAGCAAGAGACAGCACAGCAAGAATGATTGGCGGAGCAAGGTTCTCACCAATTCCAGAGATAAAGATCTCCATCGTCGAGCTAACATAAATTACGGCGATGCAGATGTATCGAATACCTTCTAACTGGCTTTTCTGAATCCTGTGCGAGTACAATTGAGCTGCAATTAAAGTCGAAATTGCTGGCGGAATTAACCAAAGCTGCGGGTTGTCTACCAATGAAAATCCGTACCGATCAAAGAAAATCCACAACGCGACATTACCAAAAACAACTCCCAACGCGGCACTGAGGAAAGATTGGTTCAGTACGCTTATCATGACATAGATCATACCCACCATGAAAAACACCATCGCGCTGTCTGCAGCGCTGTCGACCGCAAATAGTGCCAATCCAATCAGAACTGGAAAAACCGCAACGGTGTTGAAAAGTGGAACCGACAACACCTGTAATTTTCGTTTTTTGAGCAACTCAGCTACCCCGACCCCGCCGAAACAAATCGCCATGGTGATGTAGGGCCAATACTCCCGCAAACCAAGATCAAGCAGCCATGGCATGCTTAGCGTGACGTGAAGAATTAAAAGTGCAACGCAAAACTCAGCCGCATAAACATATCCCATCCGGCCTTCCAGCGTCAAAGAGAAAGGGTCTTGTTGAGGCCTGACTGCAATGGTCAGTAAGCCAACGATCATTGCAACCACGACGATCGCAACAACGACACTTTCCGCTAACAACAGTTGCCCCGAACCTCCACCGAAAGCAATTAAGCACTCCTCACCAAGCACCATGATTAAAGCGATTAGCGCCAGACCGCAGGTTACCACCGACATAGTCTTTAAAGATTCAAGCCAAGTATCTCCCTCCCGAACCCATCGCGTCACCAAAAAACCGTAAACAAACATGGCAACTGACAAGACAATCAGAATCCGCACCATCGCATGGCTGAACGGTGAATACATTTGCTCCGGTGACAAATCTGCTAGAGCAAGAAATATTACCCCGATCGTGACAAAAGCAATCGATAACCTTTGCAAATAGCTTCTGGTCGTTTGGTTCGCCTGAACCCCCGCAGCAATAGCAAGAGAGAATGGAGTGAAGACCGCCAGATAACGAACTGACCGCTCACCGAACGTACCGATGATCAAAAGCGAAACCAAAAACAACAGGCTGCCAAAGAATATATTACAAACGGGCAACTCGTTAGTTAGAGAATTCTCCAGTTTTTTAAACTGGATAGAATCATTGGGAGCAAACAACTTCAGGATGGATGCCCGCTTGACCCAAAACATGGACCAAAATGTGACTAGTAAACTACCAGATAGCAACTGCAAGGCAACTAAAGGAATCGGCAATCCATCCTCTCGAATCAACATCGAAACAGTTAACCCGACTGCAATCGAAAACAGATAAAACACTGTCGTTTGCAAAATCGCCCGATCATTCCAAATCGTAGTCAAAGCCAATCCGAAAAAGCAGAGAAGCGTTAAGTAACCCGTTGGATTATTGAACCAGTCAGCGTTTGTGCCAAACATCTCACCCGAAACGAAACTGAGCAGACTAGCGAACATAATCCAAGCCAGGCTACCCATGGTGACAAAACTTGGCATGATCAAAAAGTATTTCGGAAACGCAATTTTTTTGCGTTGAACCAAATAGTAACCCGTCCATGAGATTGCAAACAGCATCGAAGTGATAGCCACCAAATTCACAAACCTCACATCCAGCATCTGCCAGACGGTAGTTTGATCGCTGAAGAAAACCTCCACTCCAATCAAAGCAATCGCTAAGGAAGCAAATCCGTTAAGACCAAATCGCAACGCCCAGCCCGCCTGAGTAATGCAGACGGACAACAAGCCAATCGCACCAAGATAGCTGTAATACAACTCCGGCTGTTGCACATCGCCCCAAACGCCCTTCAACAAAAAGGCCATCGCGACGACAGCCGTCATATAGAGGGGCGTTGCCAGAGCTAACTGATGCTCAAGCAAACTTTTCTTTAACTGACTTCCGTCGCTCTCTAGATTCCGAGCACCCCATACTAAAAAAACAACTTGAATCAAATGAATTGCCAAAAAACCAAAACTAACCACGCGAAATGCAACCCATGGCTGTAACGCGAGATGCCGGTCAAGAATCGCGACGAAGAGGCCAAGCACAACAGTTCCCATCAATCCCGTGAACCAAAGTGTTGTCGTAATACCAAGCCTTTTCCTCTCTGCATTCTTGTAGACAAAAAACACCAATACGCCAAACAGTAACCATGTAATAACTCCCCCCCAACCACCGATCCGATTGATCCACATCTGACTCTCCTCTGGCTTGAGGAAGACATTCAGGATTACGGTACCGGCAAGACAAGAAATCAAAAGTCCATTCAGCAAAACGTGAATCTTGAGCTGGCTCAACTGCCCGCCCTGAGTGATCCAGCCACCAATCTGGACATCTTTCAAATCCCCATCGATTTTCTTTCGCAAGAAATACCAAATCACACCGTAGCCAGTCATTCCAACCGATACGGCTAGTAAAAGATTGATAAATCGAGCGGACGCAAGCCCAAAATCATCTGCAAATACAATCAGAACCAATGCCAATAAAATCAAATACTGAAAGACCGATGAACCAATAGTCGCAAGTATCGGACGCCCCTCACTGACGGCATAGATCAAGAAGCTCGAGACAATCAAAAGAACCGGCACACCATAAGACACCTCTGGCATTAAATTAGCGAATAACGAACCAACGACGGGGCCCGCAAGAGACGTTTGAGAAACGATCAATTTGTAAAACACGATCGTCGAAATCCAAAGAACGGCCAGAGTACTCACAGCAAGTGAGAAGTTGATCAGTACCTGCGCACTGGCTCTCCCCAAAAAGGACTTTCCCGACAACGATAATGCGTTACGCGCCGACGCCCAAATCGGCAGCAGGGGTTTTCGAACCGACAACAACGCGGCGAGGGTCACCCCAGCTACCGCAAGCAGCCAACGCACCGCAGAAGCTACTGAAACGCCTTCAATAAAATTCACCGACACTAGAGCCCACCCCAGAAACCAGAGCGCGATCGCAAAAAAACCACCAATCGGTTGTGGGCGAACAACGAACTGGATAACAACGGCAATGGCTGCCGTACCGAATGCTGCGAACAACCAAAAGAAGTTCTCTCCTCCTGCCCAGACAGGTGCTTTCAGTCCAGCATCAAGCTCTTGACCTATTCCAAAATTGACGCCATCAAGTGCCATTGCCAAGACGGCAACAACAAAGCCGTATAGAAAAAAGTTAACGACACTCAAATTATTTTTACTCATCCATTGCCAAGACAACCAACGCGAAAGGATCGTTGTCGATATTATCCAAATGACACAGTAAAAAATAATTCCCGCCGAAATTGCAAGCCAATAATCAGTCGTCTCGTTGACTGGAAAATTAAGCCAAGCTTGACCATTTTCATTCAACAAAACAAAGACCGCAAAAACTCCTCCAATAAAAACGGGGATCGAAGCTGATGACAATAAACTGAACCCTCTGCGCCGAATCACCAAACTAATTGCAAACCAATTCAGAAATGCAATCAAAGCAAATCCAGTCCCCCCAACCCCTTCGCTAAACTGCATCAAAGCCGCAGCACCGATGGAATAAACCAGCACAAAAATCCCTGCACAGCTCAACCACGTAACGACAGTGCTGCTCGTGGTTTCCGAACGAAGACGGACAGGCATCCCCCAGGACAGTGATGTCAGTAAACCTGAAGCTAGAACTGCAACAATGAGCCAAGGCAGCAGCGGCAATGCAAAAGCTCCCGGCACCATCCGCTCGAAGGTAAGATCCCAGATAATCAAATGAGTCAGCGCGGCGAGCAAAAATAGTGTACTGACAATTGGCAACTGCCATTTAATCGCTGACTCACTATCATTGGCTCGAAACGTAATCACTAATAATCCGACTGCCGCCAACACTAACAGAGCGCTGGCA
>JAAEMV010000013.1 GCA_024225195.1 Planctomycetaceae bacterium
GTTGCTTTATAATTTTAAGAAAGATGTCATTTCTTGCCGACGCAATCGCTCACTCGATGCTGGCAGGTGTAATTGCCGGTTACCTCATCATCAAAATCCTATTCGGCCAACAGGATCCACACTTAGGCGCCATGCTGGTGGGAGCCATTCTTGCCGGCGTCGCCACCGTTGCGATGGTTGGCCTCGTGACTCGATTCTCGCGAGTGAAACAAGATACTGCGATCGGAATCATGTATACCGGTATTTTTGCCATTGGTGCGTTTGCCATTTCCATTCGCTCCATTGGTCAACATATCAAAGTCGACATCTACCACTACATTGTCGGCAGCGTGCTCTCCGTCCCGGATGAAGAGTTTTGGTTGCTCGCGATTGTCGCATCCGTTGTGCTCAGCGTTGTCATTCTGTTTTACAGACCGCTTCAGTTAACCAGTTTTGACCCAATCATGGCTGCTTCGATTGGCATTCCGGTTCTCGCTGTGGAGTACCTCTTAACCGCCTGTACGTCTCTGGTGGTCGTCAGCGGAGTCCAAATCGCTGGCGTCATTCTGGTCGTTGCTTTAATTATCACACCCGCGGCCACTGCCTACCTGCTCTCCGATCGCCTCGACCGAATGATTCTTTATTCCGCCATTTTAGGAGTGCTCGGGTTTTGGTCGGGCTTCGCTCTGGCGACCATTGTTGGCGCCTCTCCAGGAGCGTCCGTTGTTGTCATGATGACGTTTATTTTTCTTATTACATTGACCCTCTCGCCCCGATATGGCTTACTCGCTGACTGGATCCGGAAATCAAGCGCGATCCCCCAAGAAGTCATGGAAGATATCCTTGGGGTAATCTTAAGGTTCCCCCAAAATACAATTCCTATCGAAGAAATTGAAAAATTAGTCACCACGAGAAATCTTAAAATCAGACGAGCAATTTCACTTCTCGGCCGGCAGCGACTAATTGAAATTTCCAACAATCAGGTTCAGCTTACCGCCGATGGCCGCATCGAGGCCAACCGCCTGGTCCGCGCCCACCGGTTGTGGGAAACCTATCTGGAGAAAACTGGAACCCCGGAAACGGAGCTTCACGAGATCGCTCATAAATTAGAACACATTAGTGATCAAGCTACCGTTGCCTATCTTGACGATAAACTGGGTCACCCACTTTCTGATCCACACGGGTCCATCATTCCAACGGATCAATCGCAGGTTGGAATTAATCGTTCCTTTATTTCGAGCTTAATGCGAGACGGCAACCGCGCGGTCGTCGAACAAGTTGGAGAAACTGCCCAAATGTGCGGACTGAACGCGGGTGATTTGGTGACCA
>JAAEMV010000014.1 GCA_024225195.1 Planctomycetaceae bacterium
CCGCAGTCGCAAGATGCTCAGCAATCTTAGGACCGATTCCCTCAATCTTTGTCAAATCGTCCGTCGCTGCCGCTACGGGTGACGGTGCAGTTTCCGCAGGACGACCGCCAGTCAAGCGATCTTGCCAGTCTTGCAATTGTGTTCAAGCTCCAACTGCGGCTAATTGAGCCTGATCGCACCACGTGGTTGCGTCATGTGCTCCATAACCTCCGACTGCATCGAGTATTTCTCGAACGCGTGCCGATCCTGCAGAAGCCAATTGCGAGTAAGACATAATGCCCGCCGCGTTTAGGTGCCCCGCAATCGCTGGTCCAACCCCTTCGATCCGAGTCAAGTCATCAACCTCAACAGGTGTCGACGGAGCAATTACAGGTGCATCTGCAGGGGTCACACGACCTCCATCAAGACGCGTTTGCCACTCCTTCAACTGCTCCCACTCACCTCTCGCAGCCATCTGAGACTGGTCGGGCCAAGTGGTTGTGTCGTGTGCTCCGTAGCCACCGATATTATCCAGAATCGAGCGGATTCTTGCTGGATCAGTTCCGGCAAGTTCCGCGAAAGTGAAAATACCAGCGTCGTTGAGATGCTTAGCAATCGCAGGACCAATTCCTTCGATGCGAGTTAGATCATCGCCGGTTGCAGGCATTGGATCGGGCGTAGTGAAGCCACCGAGCAGTGCATCTAGACCAGCATCATGAATCGCTCCGGCCATTGGCACAACTTCTTGAGTTGCCATCGCGTTGGAGAAATCATCACCACCGATTACCGCTCCCGTGTCAGCAGGCGCCCCGCCGTCACCACCGAAAATTTTCCATGGATCGTCGACTTGTTCCGGAGCCTGTGATTCAGCTTGCAACTTCATCGCTTCTAAGTTGTACTGAACGTCGGAATCCTGGAACGTTCGGAAACCTGTTCCCGCTGGAATTAGGTGGCCAAGAATAACGTTTTCTTTCAGACCGACAAGGTTGTCGACTTTTCCAGCCAATGCAGCCTCGGTAAGAACCTTCGTGGTCTCCTGGAAACTCGCAGCCGAGATGAAACTCGAACTTTGGACAGCAGCCTTGGTGATCCCCAGTAGCTGGGTACTGTAAGTCGCCGACTTTGGCTTGGTGCACTTGGCGGGTTTGCCACCGAGTGTCTCCACTTGAGCATTTGTGTCTTCGAAAACCACTTTGGGAACGATTTGACCTTTTGAGAAATCGCTGTCCGCTTTGTCGGTCACCTTCACACATTTGGCAAGTTGATCATTGACTTGCTGGAAATCAAATCGATCGCAAATCAAACCAGGTAACATATTGGTGTCACCCGCCGATTCAATTTTCACTTTTCTCAACATCCGAGCAATGATGATCTCAACGTGTTTATCGTTGATTTCCACACGCTGACTTCGGTAGACCTGCTGAATCTCGTGGCCGAGATACTGCTGAACAGCTTCCTCACCCGAAACTCGAAGAATATCGTGAGGAACCAGCGGGCCATCAACCAATTGCTGGCCGGCCTTCACAATGTCGCCTGTGTGAACTCGGAATCGCTTTCCAGGTGGCACTAAGTGCTCTGCTTCAATTCCACTTTCACTCTTAACAACAATCGATCGCTTTCCACGCTTCTTTTCAGAAAGGATTTCAACGACACCGTCGATTTCAGCAAGTACCGCAGGATCTTTCGGCTTTCGAGCTTCAAAAATCTCAGTAACTCGAGGTAGACCTCCAGTAATATCTGAAATACCCGATGCTTCTCGCGGCGTTTCCGCAACCGTCGAACCGGCAGAAATCATGTCACCTTCGTCGACCGTGATGTTCGCACGCTCCGGCAGATAGTAAACATCTGCAACGTTTCCTTCACTATCTTCGATGACGATTTGAGGATGCATGTCGCCTTTGAAATCAATGATCGTCTTTCGAATCGTTCCACTGGCTTCCGTTTCGATCTGCATCGTCTCGCCATCGATAATGTCTTCGAAGCGAACTTTACCAGCGACTTCCGAAAGTACTGGAACCGCAAACGGGTTCCACTCGCAAAGAACAACATCGCCTTCAACTTCTTGGTCGTCCGCGACGCGGAGAATCGAACCCTGAGGAATCTTGTGGCTTTCCAATTCACGACCGCGTGGATCAAGAATCGAGATTTCTCCATTTCGATTCAACACCACTGTGTCGCCTTTGTCATTGGTGGCGTATCGCATACGTGTGATTTTTACGACACCCGCACGGCTACATTTCTTTTGGTTCTCTTCAGTGACGGTACTGGCAACACCACCGATGTGGAACGTCCGCATCGTCAACTGGGTCCCAGGTTCACCGATACTTTGGGCAGCGATGATTCCAACCGCCATACCCTCTTCGACCATATCTCCGGTCGACATATCCATTCCGTAACAACAACGGCAAACACCTAAAGGTGCGTCGCAAGTCATCGGACTACGGACCTGGATTTTCTCCAGTCCCATCTCTTCGATCTTACGCGCGATCTCCGGCGTAATCATCTGGCTTTCGCGAACCACTACTTCATCGGTAACAGGGTTAACGATGTTCTGTCGGGAAACACGACCGTTGATCGCCGTCGCCAACCGAACTTCAACCTGCTCACCACGGTAAATTACACCTTTGGTAATTCCGAGCGTGGTCCCACAATCTTCCATTGTGATCACAACGTTTTGAGCAACATCGGCAAGCTTTCGAGTTAGGTAACCGGAGTCAGCTGTTTTCAACGCCGTATCGGCCAAACCTTTTCGAGCACCGTGAGTCGAGGAGAAGTATTCCAAAACCGACAGGCCTTCACGGAAATTCGCCTTAATCGGCGTTTCAATGATCTCACCGGACGGCTTGGCCATCAAACCACGCATTCCAGCCAACTGTCGAATCTGTTCAACACCACCACGAGCACCCGAATGCGCCATTAGAAACACTGGATTAACGTAGCCCATACCGCCACGATAATCGGTTTCCATCGCCGCCATCATTTCCTTCGTGATACTCTCACGAGCGTGCGTCCAGGTATCAAGTACCTTGTTGTAACGCTCTTGCTCAGTAATCACTCCACGCTCGTAATGCTTACGAAACTTAAGAACTTCTTTTTCAGCAGCGGCAACGATTTTTTCTTTCGAATCGGGTGTCACCAAGTCATCAGTCGCGAACGACAAACCACTTCGCGTACTCTCTCGGAAACCAAGTTGGTTCATATCGTCCAGAAGATCAATCGTTTCGCGACGACCCAAACTCTGATAACAATCTGAAATCACAACCGCGAGATCACCACTCTTGAGTGGGTAATTGTAAAAATCAAGACCTTCGGGAAGCATCATGTTAAACATGATTCGACCGTAGCTGGTTTCAATGATCTGACTCGGCAATCGCTCTTCTTCGTTGACACGAACAAAGCGTCCTTCAGGAAGGCGAACTTTAATGCGTGCATGAAGCTTGATCACGCCTTGAGCAAACGCTGTATCGGCTTCGTCGAGAGACGAAAATACCATTCCGTCTCCTTCCTGATTGGGAAGAACCAACGAGACGTAGTAACAACCCATCACCGTGTCCTGCGACGGACTCATAATAGGTCGGCCGTTGGACGGAGCAAAAATATTGTTGGTTGAAAGCATCAATGTATGAGCTTCAACCTGAGCTTCGATTGAGAGTGGCAAGTGAACTGCCATCTGATCACCATCGAAGTCAGCATTAAATCCTTTACATACCAACGGGTGTAAGTGGATCGCATTTCCTTCAACCAGAATCGGCTCAAATGCCTGGATTCCCATGCGGTGAAGCGTCGGAGCACGATTCAACATAACCGGATGGTTACGAATTACCTGCTCAAGGATATCCCAGACTTCCTCGTCCTTCCGCTCGAGCATCTTCTTGGCGCTCTTAATCGTATCAGCATGCCCTAATTCTTTGAGCTTGCGAATGATGAACGGCTGATAAAGCTCCAACGCGATCTTCTTGGGAAGACCACATTGATGGAGTTTCAAACGAGCACCCACAACGATCACAGAACGAGCTGAATAATCAACACGCTTACCCAAAAGGTTTTCGCGGAATCGACCCTGCTTACCCTTGATCATATCAGTCAATGATTTCAACGGTCGGTTGCTGCTGCCCAGCACCGGACGCTTGCAACGATTGTTGTCAAACAAAGCATCTACCGACTGCTGCAACATCCGCTTTTCGTTGCGAATGATCACCTCAGGCGCGTTTAGATCTACTAGCTTTCGGAGTCGGTTGTTGCGGTTGATAATCCGGCGATAAAGATCGTTAAGATCCGATGTCGCGAAGTTACCGGAGTCCAGCAACACGAGTGGACGAAGGTCCGGTGGAATCACTGGGATTACATCGAGCACCATCCACTCAGGCTTGTTATCGCTATCCCGAATTGACTCCACGATCTTCAACCGATTGGTCAAGTCTTTTCGCTTTTGCTTTGAACCTGTTTCAGCGAGTTCAATCCGCAAGTCATCCGACAATCTGACCAAATCGAGCTCAGACAGGAGTTCCCGTACGGCATCCGCGCCCATATTGGCGGTGAAACTGCCTTCACCAAACTCAGCGCGAGCGGCGCGGTACTCTTCCTCAGTCAGCAATTGCTGCCGCTCGAGGTCAGTATCCTTGGCATCGGTAACGACGTAATCCTGGAAGTAAATCACCTTCTCAAGACTGCTGGTCTTCATGTTCAACAAGTTACCCAAACGACTGGGCATTGCTTTGAAAAACCAAATGTGAACGACGGGTGCGGCCAATTCAATATGACCCATTCGTTTACGACGAACACGCGAGTGCGTTACCTTAACGCCACAGCGATCGCAAATCATGCCCTTGTACTTCATACCGCGGTACTTACCACAAGCACATTCCCAGTCCTTTTCAGGACCAAAAATTCGCTCGCAGAACAAACCATCTTTTTCCGGACGGTAAGTACGATAGTTAATCGTTTCAGGTTTTTTCACTTCACCCATTGACCATGAGCGAATGTCGTGAGGACGAGCCAAAGAAATTTTGACTGAAGCATAATCGTTGATGCGATCGTAGGTGGTGTCGGCAGTCGCCATAAATTCACCTGCTCCTTTTAAGTATTTTTAAATCGTTTGTTTTAAGGGAGAACGTTTTCAAGCCTGTCAGAGCTTCTGCAACGCAAACAGTCGTTTGGCATTCACGCGGGCAGGGTCAAGCCACTGCCCCGCTGTGCCCACGGGTTTAGCCGCGTCTTTTTTCCAATTGCATATTCAATGCAAGTCCACGAATCTCGTTCGTCAAAACATCGAAACTTGCAGGCGTGCCTGCTTCCAACGTGTTCTCACCCTTGACCATCGATTCGTAAATCTTGGTCCGGCCTTCCACGTCATCACTCTTGACCGTGAGCAATTCTTGAAGAATGTAGGCGGCTCCATAAGCTTCGAGAGCCCAAACTTCCATTTCTCCAAATCGCTGGCCACCGAATCGTGCTTTACCACCAAGAGGCTGTTGAGTAATCAAGGAATAAGGCCCGGTGCTTCGAGCGTGAACCTTGTCATCAACCAAGTGATGAAGCTTCAACATGTAGATGTAACCCACAGTTGTTTCCTGCGTGCAGGCAACTCCTGTTCGTCCGTCGTACAGCGTGTGCTTACCGTGGCTTGGCAATCCTGCCTCAGCCAAACAGTCGTTGATTTCAGCTTCTGACGCACCATCAAAGACTGGCGTGATTGCCTGGAAACCAAGCTTAGAACCCGCCCAGCCCAAGTGGGTCTCCAGAATCTGCCCCACGTTCATACGCGAGGGAACACCCAGCGGATTGAGCATGATCTGAATCGGCGTGCCATCTTCGAGGTAAGGCATGTCTTCAACCGGCAAGATCTTTGAGATCACACCCTTGTTTCCGTGCCGTCCCGCCATCTTGTCACCGACCGAAATCGTTCGCTTGGTGGCGATGTAAACCTTGACCATCTGAAGGACGCCACTTCGCAGTTCGTCACCCCGCTTCATACTGTTGACGGTTCGATCGCGAGCATCAATGGTTTTTTCGACAGCAGGCCACATCTCTTTGTAGATCGCTTCGATCTGGCTGATCTTGTCATCGCTACGCATCGAACCAATCACGCTGGAAAGCCGGAAGTTAGCAGCTTTTTCTGCCACGAACTTCGGATCCTGATCGCGACAAAGAGGCGTTTCGTCCTCATCCGTCAGCGTCTTGCCCACGACTTTTTCGATTGCTTCAACCATGACACCAAAAACGTTGGCAATTTCTTCGTTGCCATCCGCTTCCGCCGCCTTCAGGTCTTTCTCAAAAACTTTCCGCTCTTCTTCGGAGAGGCTCATCCGCCGAGAGAATCGCTGAGTATCAATTACGATTCCTTCGATACCGGAGGAGACCTCCAATGAATCATTTTTGACATCTTCACCGGCGCGACCGAAAATCGCATGGAGCAATTTTTCTTCCGGGGTCAGTTCCGTTTTCGACTTTGGTGAAACCTTACCAACGAGGATATCGCCAGGCTTCACATAACTTCCAACCTGAATCACGCCATTTTCATCGAGATTGCGAAGTGCTTTCTCGCTGACGTTGGGAATATCGCGAGTGAATTCCTCACGACCCAACTTCGTTTCGCGAACTTCCACGTCGAATTCTTCGATGTGAATCGATGTATAAGTGTCGTTCTTGACCAGCTCTTCGCTGATGATGATCGCATCTTCGTAGTTACAACCGTCAAACGACATGAAACCAACGAGCACGTTACGCCCGAGAGCCAACTGACCTTTATAGGTCGCCGCTCCGTCAGCCAGTACTTCGCCACGATCGACCTTTTGACCAGGCTTCACTAGTGGCTTCTGATTCTGACAAGTTCGCTCGTTTAGGCCGACGTACTTTTTCAATTCGTAAACGTCGGTGCCAACTTCAATGCGAGTTGAGTCAACATAAGTCACCTTGCCGCCACGTCGAGCACGAACCAACATGCTTGAGTTCTCAGCAACGCGAACTTCCATACCCGTTCCGACGATCGGCGGTTCAGCCACCAACAACGGTACGGCTTGACGCTGCATGTTAGAACCCATCAACGCCCGGTTCGCATCGTCGTGCTCGAGGAACGGAATCAAACCCGCAGAGACACCAACCATCTGTGAAGGTGCAATGTCCATGTAACGTACAACTTCAGGATCAGCTAACTCAAAGTCAGCCTTGTATCGGGCGATGATCGCCCCGCCCAATTGCTTACTTCCGACGATTCTACCGTCTTCGACATAAGTATCGGCCGGTGCAATGTGCTCTTCCGTCTCCTCATCAGCACGTAGCCAAGCAACTTCGTCGGTCACCTTCCCCTTTTTCACAACCGCGTAAGGGGAAACAAGGAATCCGTAGTCGTCGACACTCGCGTAAATCGCGAGGCTGGAGATCAAACCAATATTGGTACCTTCCGGCGTCTCAATCGGACAAATACGCCCATAGTGAGAAATGTGAACATCGCGAACTTCGAAACCGGCTCGCTTACGATTCAAACCACCAGGACCAAGTGCTGACAGACGTCGCTCGTGAGTCAACTGAGACAATGGATTAGTCTGGTCGACCACCTGAGACAATTCACCACGGCCGAAGAAGTATTCGATCGCCGCTGAAATGCTCTTCGGATTAACGAGACTACGAGGCGTCATGTCATCTTGCTCTTTCAAGCTCATGCGCTCTTGAACCGTCCGGCGAAGCTTCAAGAAACCTTTGCGAAGCTCATCGCATGCCAGTTCATCAATCGTCCGCAACCGGCGATTTCCGAGGTGATCAATATCATCGACGTAAGCCGATCCACCCGGCGTTGATAGCTCGAGGATGTACTTCATGGATGCCAAAATATCATCCGGACGAAGCGTCATTTCTTTCTCAGAAACGCCGAGATCCAGTTTGCGATTGATTCGGAATCGCCCGACTCGCCCCAACCGATAACGATTGGAATCAAAGAACTTCTCGTGGAACAAAGTTCTTGCTTTTTCAAGCGCGGGAGGGTTTCCAGGACGAAGCCGCTGGTAAATCTTCAGCAAGGCTTCCTCATGACTCGACGTTGAATCGTCGATCAAAGAGTTAAAGATTAGCGGTGACCTTGGTGCAGGCATGATCTCGCAAACCTTGACACCTGATGAGCAGATAATTTCCGCAGCATCCTTAGTAATTTTATGCCCGACTTCGACAATAATCTCACCGGCTCGGTCGCTCGTCTGTGGATATACAATGTCGTCGACGGCAACTTTACCTTCAAGCTTACCGGCGCTTCGGCGATCCACGACCTTAACTTTGGCCGTGTCGTAAAACGCTTTCAGGATTGCAGAATCTTCACCGTACTTCGGGTCCATTGCCCGCAAAAGCGTCAACGCAGAGAACTTGCCGCTCTGATCAATTCGAACGGTCAAGAGATCCTTTTTGGTCGCGTTAACTTCAATCCAACTACCACGCTCGGGAATCACGCGGCAACTTGCCAGCTTTCGATCCGAAGTCGTATCTGTTTCCCTGACGAAGTCGATCCCAGGACTTCGATGCAACTGACTGACCACCACGCGCTCGGCACCGTTGATGATAAACTCACCACCGCCAAGCATGATTGGGATATCACCAAGGAAAACCTCTTCCTCGACCGGTTGCTCTTTCTCAAGACGCAACCAAACTCGAAAAGGCTGTCCGTAAGTCAGTCTTAACTGCCGACATTCCGAAGGAGTGTATCGAGGCTTTCCCAACTCGTAACGAACGTAGCTGAGTTGCAGCTTTTTGTCGTAACTCTCAATTGGGAAAATTTCCTGAAGAACGCCTTCAATCCCCTGCGCCTTTCGCTTTTCCAGCGGAACATCCGACTGAAGAAACGCTTGATAGCTGTGGGTTTGAATTTTTGTGAGGTCCGGCGGAACTTGATAGTCCCTGCCACTACCAAACACACGAACTTTTTCTGGTGCTAATCGTCGCTCAACTGGGGTTGCCATAAGCGCAGAATCTCCGGTATCAGATTAGTCGAGTAAGTGATGGTTCAATCGCATGTCCAGCCGTTCGCAAAAATGCTAATTCCAACGACTGAATAAACAACAATGTGCAGGCAATCAAACCTCTGGGAACAACAACCGCAGGAATCCAATTTAATGTATCCGCGCACGCCGGTTTCAAACACAAGTCCTGGATTTTCAAAAAATCTCCAAGTGTGCGATACCCGAGCATATCGTTCCCTGAATTGGCCAACCGCATTAGCACTTTTTAAGAAGTGCGTTGCCGCCGACGTTGGTGAATGAACAACACATCGCTTGAATTGGCTATTTACGAAGACCCTTTAACTGACGATCTTCTTAAGACCCAGGGCACCGCGGAGCCGTTCCATTCCGCGATGCTTGGCCTACTTCATTCGGCTGTTAAAAACACAACCAAAGTGGCCGCGCCAACCATTTTCATGGAATAACGCGGCCCGTGCTCCGGCCTTTCGAGCCAGAGCCGGTCGCAATGAACTACTTAAGCTCAACGCTTCCGCCAGCACCTTCGACGTCAGCTTTAATCTTGTCAGCGTCTTCCTTAGAAACCGCTTCCTTAAGAGTCGCTGGGCAGCCTTCAACCATCTTCTTGGCTTCCATCAACGATGCGCCAGTGATTGTCTTAACAATCTTGACAACATCAAGCTTCTTGTCGCCAAAGCCAGTCAAGACAACGTCAAACTCGGTTTGAGCTTCAGCTGCTTCTTCGCCACCGCCACCACCTGCTGCGGCGACCATTACACCACCACCAGCAGCGGCTTTGATGCCGTGCTCGTTCTCGAGGTAATCACTTAGCTCTTTAGCTTGCTTCAAAGTCATTCCGGCGATTTCGTCACCGAGCTTCTTGGCGTCATCAGAATATTCTACAGTTGCTGCTTCTTCGGACATTGGAGTCACCCTTTCGTATCGTCGAGAAAACAGGCTGCGGAACCCGCTTCTCAAAATTCATTATCAAACTGAACACTTTTATGAACAAGCTGACCAGTAAAAACCAACCAACCTCTATTCGACTTGCCGACTCCGCGATTGGGCAAACGAACTCTATATCCACGGCCAAGCCGTTTATTTCTAGTCCTCTTCTTCGCCAACCTGCTTGATCTGGCTTACCAACTGACCACCAGGGCCAATGAGTTGTGCTGCCAAAGTCGAACCTGGACCAAGAATCTGACCCACCAACATGCTGAGCTGTTCAGCACGACTTGGCCACTTACTGATCTCCTTAACACGCTCGGGAGTCAACTGCTCCCCATCCATGACTCCGCCGCGAGCTTCGAACTTTTCGAAATCCTCAGCATCCTCGTTGAGCTCGGTCACCTCTTTGACCAATGAAACAAAATCCTCCGCACCCCACAGCACTGCATGAGATCCTTCGATCCCTTCAAATGCTGGAGCCAGCGAAGTGCCTTCTGTCGCACGGCGGGCAAGGCTGTTTTTGACAACCATCATCCCAATCCCTTTGTCGCGAAGACGTTTTCGAAGACCGGTCGAGGAAATCGCATCCATTCCTACTACATCTGCCAGGACACAATCCGTTACGCCATCAAGTCGATTGGCGAGATCCTTAGACAACAAATCTTTTACGAACTTACTCATAACTTTTGCTTCACTTCATTACGTTTTTAAACTGTATGTTTAACCCGACAATCCAACAAAACTCCAGCGACTATGCAGCCAAAGGAATTCCAGGACCCATCGTCGAGGTCAGTGCAATGTTTTTAACATAAGTCCCCTTCACCGAACTCGGCTTCAACGACTCAATGTACTTCAAAAAGGCACTGACATTTTCTTGAATCTGCTCAGGAGTAAAGCTCAAACGACCCAAAACAGCGTGTACGTTACCGCCGCTATCGTTTCGAAACTCTACCTTTCCAGCTTTGTACTCTTGGACAGCCTTGGCAACGTCCGGCGTCACTGTACCAGCTCGCGGCGATGGCATCAGACTGCGAGGACCAAGCACTCGCCCCAACGGCCCGACCACGCCCATCATATCCGGGGAGGCAATACAGACATCGAAGTCCAGCCAACCGCCACTGATCTTCTTGGCCAATTCCTCTTGACCAACCTCATCAGCTCCAGCCGCTTGCGCCGCCTCAGCCGCAGCATCCTTTGCAAACACAACCACTCGCTGTGTTTTCCCAATGCCGTGCGGAAGTACTATCGAACCACGAACAATCTGATCCGCTTGCTTCGGATCAACTCCGAGATGCATGTGAATCTCAATCGTCTGATCAAACTTAGCACCATCAAAACCCTTCAGGATTTCAACTGCTTCACTTAGACCAACCGGTTGCTCAGGAACCTTAGTCAACAACTCTGTGTATCGCTTGGAACGCTTCATTACTCTGAACTCTTTATTGTTTAACGCCTAATAAAGCTCGACGCCGTCTCCGTACTCGCCCAGCAAACCAATCAACCGCCGGGCCTAATCGACGACATCAATTCCCATACTTCGGGCTGTCCCCTCAATCATCCGGCAGGCATGATCAAGATCACGGGCATTCAAATCCTCTTTTTTCTTCTCACAAATCTCTTCGATCTGCTTTCGAGTCACAGTCGCTACCTTGTCGCGATTAGGAACACCAGAGCCCTTCGCAATCCCGGCTGCAATTTTCAACATCGATGCCGCAGGCGGACTCTTCGTAACGAACTCGAAAGTACGATCGTTATAAACCGTGACCACAACCGGAATCGGAGTTCCAGCGTACTCTTTTGTACGATCATTAAACTGCTGAACAAACTGGCCAAGGTTGATACCAAACTTACCCAACGAGGTTCCAACCGGAGGTGCAGGCGTCGCCTGTCCACCAGGAACCTGAAATTTTGCTTCACCCGTTACTTGCTTCGCCATAACACTTTCTACTTTTCTTTTACTGTAACCAGCCAGCCCCAGGAACGCTAAACGTTCTCAACGTGCCAGTGATCCAACTCAACCGGATTAGGTCGACCAAAAATATTAATCATCACTGTGATGCGGCCATTCCGCTCATCAACCGCAGACACCTCACCCTCGTGATTCTGAAAATAGCCTTCCTTAACCCGGACACGATCACCCACCTTAAATGGAATGGCCGTTTTAATATTGTCCTCGCCATCCTCTTCAACTTCCGGCTTCGTTGTCGCGATAATCCGAGACACCTCTTCCGGCGTCAACGGAGCAGGCTTTCCCGCCGCCCCCGTAAAATCACCAATCCCCGAGGTCTCCCGAACTAAAAACCAGGAGTCGTCGTTGATTTCCATATTCACAACGATGTAACCAGGGTAAAGCTTTCGCTTCGTAATCCGCTGCTTACCAGCCTTATTGAACTCACGAACGTCTTCCGTAGGCACCAAAACCTCACCGAAGAAACGCTCAACACCCGCAACCTTCACGCGACGCTTCAACGCATCGCAAATTGAATTTTCCCGGTTTACCTGAACCTTCAGGATGTACCATTTCATCTCCACTTCTTCGCTGTCATCGGCAACCACGCCGTCAACAAACTCCTCAATCGGCGACACATCGTCGTCACCTTCCTCTTCTTCCTCTTCCTCTTCGTCACCAACCATATCCGAGGCGGCAAACCCAAATTCATTCAACTCTTCTTCAACAACATCCTCAGCGACCTCTTCAACCGAAACCTCTTCCACAGAGACCTCCGCGTCAGCCACCTGAGACGACTCAACTTCAGGCGACGCATCAACCGAACCAACCTCCTGAACTTCAGGGGTGTCGACCGAATCGTCCGAAACTACCTCGTCATCTGCCATCTATCTACTCACTAGCCACCGAAAAAGATTGCAACAATCCAAACGAACCACCAAACATTAGCTGGAATACCTAATGCCAATCAGCTCGAACACTTTCGTCCACAACGCGTCAAACAAAAACAAGAACGCCGCCATCGAGAAGATCACAAAAATGACCACCAACGAAGCATTCCACAATTCCCGCCGCGTCGGCCAGGAAACCTTGTTCATCTCCGCTTCGACAGCAACTAAAAAATCAGCAAAGACAGAATAATTGACCAACCGAAACGAAACCCAAACCATCGCCGCCGCGATCCCCAACATGACAAGGTACCCTTCAGCACCCAAACCACCCATCAAAGGCGAACGCTTGACCTCCCAAGCAATCAAAACCCCCAAAAAGGCAGTCGTCAAAAAAGTCACCTGCCGAACGATCCGCCCCTGATTCGGCTTATAAAGCCCAAACTGAAACATTTCCGACACAAGACTCGGCCGAGCCGGTTCCTGCTTTTGCTTTCCCGCCGAACTCATAAGCACCCTCACAAACAATCAACCCGGAATACAAACTACGCACCCAAAGCCAACCGCGATTAATACTAACCTTGCCGACTAACTAACACCGCATCAAATGGCAGGGGCGGAGGGACTTGAACCCGCAACCGCTGGTTTTGGAAACCAGTGCTCTACCAATTGAGCTACACCCCTCCGCTTGACCAACAGTAACTCGATTCAAACAAACGAGCCTGCCCTTAAATCGCCGGAAAGCGCCGCACGGAAACAACCACACGACGCTTACCAAATTGAAATCAACCAGCCAAACAACGACCAGCCAACCACCGCAACTAGTCGACAATATTCGTCACAACACCCGAACCGACTGTTCGGCCGCCTTCGCGAATCGCGAAACGAACACCATCATCCATCGCGATTGGCTTCTGAAGCTCAACCACAATCTTGACATTGTCACCAGGCATACACATCTCTGCTTCAGACAAATTAGCTGTACCAGTCACATCAGTTGTTCGGAAGTAAAACTGAGGTCGGTAACCACTAAAGAAAGGAGTGTGTCGACCACCCTCATCTTTACTCAAGCAATAAATCTCAGCTTCGAACTTCGCGTGCGGAGTAATCGAACCTGGCTTAGCCAAAACCTGACCACGCTGAATATCTTCCCGCTTAACACCACGAAGAAGAATTCCAACATTATCACCAGCCTGACCCTGATCGAGAATCTTGCGGAACATCTCCACACCTGTGCAGGTAGTCATTCGCGGCTCAGCCTCAAGACCGATGATCGCAACTTCTTCACCCGTCTTGATCACACCACGCTCAATACGACCTGTCGCTACCGTTCCACGACCTTCGATCGAGAACACATCCTCAATCGCCATTAAGAACGGACGATCTTCTTCACGCTTTGGCTCAGGAATATAACTGTCAATTGCAGCCATCAACTCAGTAATACACTGAGAAGCACCTTCGTCCGCTGGATTGTTCAAGGCAGGCAGTGCACTACCGCGAACGATCGGCAAGTTATCTCCATCGAAGTCGTATTTACTCAGAAGCTCACGAGCTTCCATTTCAACCAACTCCAACAATTCTTCGTCATCAACAAGATCACACTTGTTTAGAAACACAACCAAAGCAGGAACATCAACCTGCCGTGCAAGCAAAACGTGCTCTTTGGTTTGTGGCATTGGACCATCAGCGGCGGACACGACCAAAATCGCACCATCCATCTGAGCAGCACCAGTAATCATGTTCTTCACAAAGTCGGCGTGACCCGGGCAGTCGATGTGAGCATAGTGACGGTTTTCCGTCTCATACTCAACGTGAGCAACCGCAATCGTAACGGTCTTAGTCGCGTCACGAACCGTTCCACCCTTCGCGATGTCCGAGTAGTTCTTAGCTTCTGCCAAACCCTTGGCAGCCTGAACCGCAAGAATCGCTGCAGTAGTAGTTGTTTTACCATGGTCAATGTGCCCAATGGTTCCGACGTTTACGTGCGGTTTAGTCCGCTTAAATTCTTCCTTGGCCATACCTTCTTATTACCTGTCTTCTGTTTTTAATCTCAACAACCAAGTTAAAAATCGACCCAACTAACCCGCCGCAGCAAGTCACCAAGCCGAACCACAATCAGAGCTGCTGATGGGATTTGAACCCATGACCTCGTCCTTACCAAGGACGCGCTCTACCACTGAGCTACAGCAGCGAAGCCCGTTTTGATCGAGCCCAAATCCTATCAATCTACAAATGAGCGGGTGAAGGGAATCGAACCCTCACCACCAGCTTGGAAGGCTGGAGCTCTACCATTGAGCTACACCCGCTAATCACAACACGCAGCAGCTCCTGCGTGTTACAACCAACTTGACTCGTTAATCTAACAACTTAGGCGAAAACCCCAATGACAAGTGAGCAAAAAAACCCAAATTTCAACGGACATTTTCCCCAATCGACACTAAATCAGCCACTTCCAGCTACGAAACAGGACCAAACTACCCATTTCGCCCATTTATTCCGATTCGACGCTTTTAATTTCGCCAACCGAAAAAACAACTTGAAGCAGTGGGGGGTGCAGGATTCGAACCTGCGAAGGCATAGCCAACAGATTTACAGTCTGTCCCGTTTGACCGCTTCGGTAACCCCCCCAAAAACTCAATGCCTTGCGACAAAAACCAACAAAAAACCACGAGAAACAAAATTCCGCGTGTAATCCCACTGATCCTTGACACAACATTCCACAACTCACCCCCTTGCGAAAACCGCAAGAGAACAAGAAAAGCCGGCGGAGGGACTTGAACCCACGACCTGCTGTTTACAAAACAGCTGCTCTGCCAACTGAGCTACGCCGGCGTAAAGTTTAGTCGGGTAAATATATCTAAATAGATTTACCCTGCAATACGAATTGCAAGTTTTTCATTGGAACAATCCAAGACCCAACGAAATTAACCCTTCTAAACGGGGACTCGCTGACTATCGGCTAATTATCAGCGAGAAGTGAGCCGATTTCGGGGCATTTCCAGACTGGACGTTCAATTCGGCCTTTCCAAGCAGACCGCGGACGTTCCAGAACGCCAAAGCCAACCCAGCAACCCGAACCAGCACCACCTCAAACCCCAGCTCCCCCCAGTCCACCAACTTAAATTTCACCGAAAAATCGATGAATCATCAATTCAAATTAACTCTCAGCGAAAGAACCAAAGACGGAAACTTTTTTGCGAGATTTCACGTAATGAAAGCGAGTTACCTCCGAATAACACTTCAAACCCCTCCTTAAACGAAGGCGAACCAATGTTTGAGATAACTACACCGGCCTACCAATTTGAGTGCCCCCCCGACTGCAATTGGCTTCCATCACCATTCGAACTGCTTGCCGCAGCCGAGGAACGCCGCAGTGAACTAAAAAAAGCGGCGCCCCCGGAACGTCTCCAACGGCCAAACCTGATTTGGAACGAAGAACCCAACCAGGGACCGGACTGGCCCTCTAACGCTTAAGAGAACCGACTCTAACCCAAAAATGCACCTGCGAAACGCGGACTGACTCTGCGCCTGCCCACTGTTGCCCCGCTGAAAATGCTCGACCGGCAAGCTAATTCCCACAAATTAACGCGTCAGGGCCTCGCGGCAACGCCACCCAAACATCCGGCGGAACCGACCGGACAAAAAAACACAGCCACTGCGAGACAGTGGCTGTGCGTAATTTCACAATTCTAAACTCGAACTTCCTGTGGTTAGCTTCCTGATTCGAGCTCAAAGAAAATACTATCAGGTAGATCGATGTTCTGCTCCTTGGCAGCGGAACGAAGCTTATTCAAAGCCCGAGCTTCGATTTGACGAACCCGCTCCTTGGTAACCCCAAGTTGAGCACCAACCTCCTTTAAGGTTTGCGGTTCGAAACTGTAGTCCAAACCAAACCGGCAGACGATAATCTTCTGCTCCCGGTCATCTAGGATTTCCAGAATCGAATTAACCTGTTTCTTCCTCAGATCCTGCTCCGACTCCAACAAGTAGCGGTCGGTTCGCTGATCCGCTTTAGCGAGGAAAACCTCCTCCGAAGTCGGCCGGAAACGATCACGCTGCTTGAAAGCACCAGGAATGGTTCGGGCGAAATTTTTCATAATCGCCCAACTGGAGTAGGTGCTAAATTTATTACCGCGGGAGTAATCAAATTTCTCAACCGCCCGGATAAGCGACATGTTTCCATCGCTGACAAGCTGGAAAAAGTCTTCACTCGCTGCCACATGCCGTTTGGCGATCGAGACTACCAAACGAAGGTTTGCCTGGACGATTCGATTCTTAATTTTTACCGCGTCGTCATAAAGCTGCTCAATGGTGTCCATCTCAGACGACTTGGCGTTCGATGGATCAAGCTTCCCTCGCAAACGACTAGCTTGGAATTTAAGAAAGTTGTATTTCCGAAAAAGGTATTGCTCCTGCTCCCTGGTCAACAAAGCGACTTCGTAAAGCGAAGCCAAGTAACGAGGCAAGCCGGCCGGCGGCTTTGTCCTGCGAGTCTTGGTTTCGGGAACGGGCATCTCGGAATCGACAATCCGTTTTTCAGCCGCTCGTCGGTGGAACTCAGCATTGTCCATGAAATCAAGCGGAAGTTCCATGATCAAGTTTGCACGCACCTCGTTAATGACGCGATAGATCGTCGTTTTCGTTCGACCATAACGTTTTGCGATCGAGTCCGCCGATCTTCCCGCACTGAAATCCGCGTAAACACGCTCTTTCATCTCTAGATTCAATGGCCCAGACTGGTCCGGAAACACTGCAATCGTCGGGTTATCACTGTCAAACTGCTTAATCGTGTACCGAATTGTCTCGACACTTCGATCCATGTGCTTCGCGATCCGACGCGTAATATCAGCAGGGCATCCCCCCGCTTTCGCAAGTCGGCGAGCCCGTTCGATAATTTCGTCTTTATCTGTTTTTCTAAGCTGACTGAATCTCGCGCCCCGCTTTACCTTCTGACGATTTCGTTTGATAAACTGATCGACACTGGTGTGCAGAAAACCAACACGACGACGACCGCCGTTGAAAATAAATTTACGGCTCACCAAACCCTGCTGACGCCATCTCGAAATGGTCTTAGTCGAGACATTAAACATCTTGCTCAGATCGTCCACGGTATGCACAGGTTGGCCGAACTCTTCTGCACTGACATTCGCAGAATCAGAAAGGTCCTCAATAAAACAATGCAGATCGTGCCGGAGGTTTTCACCTTTTATTTTTACGATCGCTGATTTCTCAGGCCGGAAACCAGTAATTCGGAAACAAACAAACTCAAAGTTATAATCGCGATCGAGTTGAATATCGCGCAGCAGTTTTTCGGCACAATCGACTTGCTCAATCTTTTTGTCCCGTGGCGCAAAACGAACCTGCTGGTCGCGTAAATCTCGAATTGAATCACATTTGTAATCGGAGTGCATGACAAGCCTTATTTCTTTTGTGTCTCTTTGCCCTATCCAAGCACGACTCTCTTCTCGTACTCAAAGCAGAACTCCGAGACTCCTAACATCTACGATCATCCTGATCATGTAAACCGACCGAACCTCAGTGTTCTTACGGTTTTAGTTACGAGCCAATCCAACAAATGTTCGATGCACTCGCACCCGTTCACTCCGACGCCCTTGCAGGTATCGCTTCCTTCCACCGTCAGCAATTCCTCCCAACGCTCCCAATTAACCGAAAGTCGCTAGCTGAAATGGCTCTCGTTTCGCCGAAGTTAACGCTTATTTACCCTGCAAAATACGTTCCAAATCGCCTCGCAAACTCACGAATAAACGCGAATCACCTATTTTTCCCGCGTAAAACTGAAATTCCCCGTCTCAACCGGCAATTTACCACCATTGGCAAACATTTCGGATCGAGACGAGATTGTTCGATTTGAGACGAAAATTGGTCGATTGTTGACCAAACAGCGGTGTTTTTGAACACACCCTATAATTCGCGCCTTTTAGACGACTTCTTGGAAAGAATAATGCTTAAAAACCAACGATTTCCGACCTTTTGCTGCCAACTGACTCATTTTGCCCTCGCATTGGTCGTTTTTGCATCGCCTACCTTTGCCCAAGAGACGATCGATCTCAGCGTCAATTTTGAAAAAGGCTCCCAGTGTCGGGTCATTGCTGACTTCATGCACAGCGGCACGGTAACAATCCCCAGCGAAGAAACGGGCGAAATCGTACCGCTCCCGTTAAATGTTGATGCGAAATTGTCATTCTTCCAAAGAACCACCAGCGGCGAGCAGACGATTCGCTTTTTCGAAAAGGCAAACGGACGAATCAAACTTGACCGGGGAACGACCAAACCTGAGCTTGGGTCTAACAACCAACTGATCGTTGCGCGACTCAGAGAAAAGTCCGGCGAGCAGGTTGAACTCGCTTCGATGACAGGAATCTTAGACCAGGCGGAACTTGAATTGATCCAAAATCCGGCTGACCCAATGACACTCTCTGCCGTGTTCAGTCGACCAGCGGTCAAAGAAGGCGACAGTTGGGAACCGCCAGTGGAAGCCCTTGCCAAAATGCTTCGACTGAATCGAATTGAAGAATCCAAAGTTAGAATCCTATTAAAGAAATATGATTCTAAATCAGCGCGTGTTTACATCATCGGCACTCTCCTTGGCGACGTGAACGACGTCGTCACGGAAATGGAACTCAGTGGAATTGCCACCATCAACCGCTTAGATGACTCATTGTCGAGCCTGAAATTGACCGTTCGCGAACGTCGTGGCCCAGGCCAAATTGCACCAGGGTTTGATGGAAAGACCAAAATTGACATCCGCATCACGAACGCCACCACCGATGAACTGTCCAACGAATCATTAGCCAAGTACACCGGGAAGGACAGCAAAATTCGCCAGCGCGTTCGCTGGCAAAGTGAAGCTGGAAAATTCTCGGTAACCTACGAACCTCGCTGGAAAATGATTGCGACTGAAAAAGACGCTGCGGTCCTTCGCTTTATTGATGGAAATGAACTGCTCGCGCAATGCAATATTGTCCAACTCCCTTCACGTCCTGCTGACAATCCACTGACCCTCGAAGACTATAAAACCGAGGTCGCCAAAATTATTGCCGCGGACGAAAATGCTGTTCTCCTCGCAGCAACAACTCTACCAACACGTGCCGGACACATGGCAATGCAGGTGGTCGTTGGTGGCGAAGAAGAAGGCGTGCCGGTCAATTGGTTCTATTACCACGTGACCAACGAAGATGGACGAAGAGTGACGCTCGTCTTTACTTTGGCAGAATCCGTTTCCCAACGCGTGGACCCGATCGCAGCACAACTCGTCAACGAATTCAAGTTTGAACCTGTGGCTAAAAAAATTGCCTCAAAAAAACTGGAAGGCTCCGAAACCAAGTAAAAAGCTCTGCAAACCAAACCCCGCACGCTTTTGTCACCACCGTTTCGACCAATGTTTTACACTGGTTCCGCCGATAGCCACTTGAGCACCAAAACCGGTGTCGGGTAGGTTGGGGCGCTGAACTTCAGAACTCAGGATACAGTTATGCTTGATTTGTTTGATAAGATCCAGGAATCCGTCGCCTTTATTCAATCCAAATGGTCCCAAACACCAAAAGCCGGGATCATCCTCGGGACGGGGCTGGGATCCCTTGTGGAAAAAATTGAGGTAGCAGTCTCGATCGACTACGCCGATATCCCGAACTTCCCTCAGTCCACGGCAATATCCCACAAAGGGCAACTTGTCTGCGGCACTCTCAATGGCCTTCCCGTCATTGCGATGGAGGGGCGGATTCACATGTACGAGGGTTATCCACTCAAAGAAATCACGCTTCCAGTTCGCGTCATGAAAGCACTCGGTGCCGACCTATTGGTTTGCTCCAACGCCGTCGGAGGATTGAATCCTTACTTCTCCGAAGGGGACATCATGCTGATCGAAGATCAGATCAACCTGATGGGAGACAATCCGCTGATTGGCATCAACGACGATCGACTCGGACCGCGCTTTCCTGACATGTGTGAACCTTATTGCCACAAACTAATTGATCGCGCGCTACGAATCGCCAGAGCTCAAGACATCGTTGCTCACCAGGGAGTGCTGGTTGCGGTTGCCGGACCCAACTTGGAAACTCGCGCAGAATATCGATTCCTTCGAACCATCGGCGCCGACGTGGTCGGTATGTCGACCGTTCCAGAGGTCATCGTGGCAATTCATGCCGGGATGCGGGTCGTCGGTTTCTCGATCATCACCGACATGTGCCTCGCCGACGCACTTAAACCAGCAGACGTTAGCGAGATCATTCGAATCGCCAACGAAGCCGAACCGAAATTAACGGAACTGGTACTCGGAGTGTTAGCAGAGGAAGTGGCTTAGGAATAAGCTACTGAACCAACCTTACCCCGACATCATCCATTCGTCTCCTATCCTCTAAACAGTAGTTCGCGCCGTTGGAATTCTCCACCATCATCAAGAAAGCCGCGGATCATATCGCCAAGCATTGGGGATCTAGCCCTGCTTTCGGTATTGTTTTGGGAACTGGCGCCGGGCAGGTAGCCGACGAAATCGCCGTCGACCTGATACTCCCTTACGAACAAATTCCGTTCTTTCCGCAAAGCACAGCAACCGGACACCAAGGGCAACTGGTCTGCGGTCGACTTGCCGGAGCGAATATCATCGCGATGCAGGGACGATTCCATCTCTACGAAGGCTACCCAGTCGACCTTTCGACGCTCCCCATTCACGTGATGAATCAACTGGGCATCCAAACACTTTTCATCAGCAATGCTTCGGGGGGAATAAATCCCAAATTCCGAAGCGGCGAGATCATGCTAATCGAAAGTCATCTCGATTTCATGTTCCGCTCAACGACCTATCTTTCGCCCCCCACTAGTCAACAGCGGCCAACTCAGTTGAGTGATTTATATGATCGGGAATTGATCGCGGAAGCCGTCAGTTGCGCTCGCAAGCAAAATTTCACTTTGCACCAAGGCGTTTATGCTTCGATGCTCGGCCCAAACTATGAAACCAAGGCCGAGTATCGATTTTTGAAAAAAGCAGGAGCCGATGTCGTGGGAATGTCCACGGTACCAGAAGCCAATGTTGCAAGCCGTTATGGCATGCGGGTTCTCGCGATGTCCGTTGTTTCAAATGTCGCCAAACCAGATGTTCTCGAGGCAACTTCCGGACAGGAAGTCATCGATGCCGCCGCAATCGCCGCCCCCAATCTCCGAGCTCTGGTCGTTAATGCCATTGGCGGAAACGACTAACCAATCCACGGTTAGCTCCCCCTGCCCTGCATTTCAAAGATGCTAGCGGTTCGATTCACCTAGGTCACTCCTCAGCGAAGTGATAGACTCAGCGACGCACGTGGATTCCGTGCGCGACAGAAAAGGCTTTGATTCAAGGAAGAAGAAATGCTTAACGGGTGTATTATCACAAGACTGGCGATTTGTTGGTCAATGTTCGCTGGCTCAATGTTTGCCAGCTCCGCGTTGGCGCAGACTCAGTTTCAAGAAACGACGAACCAACCTCAAAAAGTTCAACTCTCACCCGCACAAATGGCCGCCACGGCCCAGGCACAACAGCAAGCCCTCGCCAACCCGACTCGACAACCTCCAGGATTCCCTCTCGATCCTGAGCATGAAAAATATGTCAACGACCTTCTCGATTTCTGGGAACAGAATAGCAAACGAGTTGAAAAATACCGCTGCGGTTTCATCAGGTATGAATACGACAGTGAAGCCGTTAATTGGCGCGACCCTCGCAACAATCGACTTGCTGCTCACAAAATTACTCAGGGGCAAATCAGATTTGCAGCACCTGATCGAGCTCGCTATGAAACAACCAATGTTCTCCAATTTTCTCGTCCGCCACAAACGCCGAATGGAGATGCAGAATATAAACAAGCCAATGATGCAGTTTCGCAAGAGCGTTGGATCTGCGATGGCAAAAGCCTGTTCGATTTTGACTTCAGTACTAAACGTCTCTATGAAACAAAAATCCCCCCAAACATGCAGGGAAACATTGCAGAAAGCCCCCTGCCCTTTATTTTTGGTGCAGAGAAGAAAGTAATTCAAGAACGCTATTGGGTGCGGTCAGCGACCCCCGAAGGTGTCCAAGATGAATACTGGCTCGAGCTTTATCCCAAGCGAATCCAAGACGCTAGAACCTATTCCAAAATTGAACTCGTGATTGCCCGGAAAGACTTTCTCCCGTCGGCGATGCATCTTTATTCGGCTAACTACGATCCAGCTCGCGGTGACGAAACAAGTAGCTATTTCCAATTTCAGGATCGCGAATTGAATAATCAATTATTCAAGCTTCAAGATTTCTTCGGAGCTTTCGTTCGCCCCAGCGTTCCGCTTGGTTGGAAACGGGTCGACACACAGGTCGAAGCTTCACCACGGCAAGCCGATTCAACCAATGGCGCACTGAATAAATAACTTTCTAAAAATTCAATAGTGAAAATTCATTAGTAAAATTTTATTAGTCCAACTGCTTCGCTTGTTAGCGGCGAATGACTGAGGTTGCGTACCCTGAAATGAGCCCGACGATCAATCCGACGCCGTGCGCCCAATTGGCTACATTGCTGCCAAATCCAATTCCAGCCCGCATCTCTACGGGTAGCATGCAGAAGAACATCCAACCCATCAAAATGATGATCGTCGACTGTGAAAGTCGGTAACCGAAATTTGGGTCATAAGTTGATTTCATCCAGATGAAACCAAACAGCCCATAAACGACTCCAGACATGCCGCCAAACGCACTGATCCAATACCCGCCGGCAGTAAGAAAGGGAACACTCCCTCCGACCGATCCTGGCACAATCCCTTGGAGCAAACTGGAAAAAATTGCCGTCGCCAGCAAAAGCGCTAGAAACTTTGATGTGCCATAGCGATTCTCAATCAAAGTCCCAAACTGGAAAAACCAAACCATATTAAAAATGAGATGGAAGATCCCGTAATGAATAAACACATTGGTAAACAATCGCCAGATTTGACCTCGTCGAATACTCGCAAGGCGTAAACTGATATCATCATTTGGGTTCGAGCCACTCCAACTCTGGAGCTCTTTTTCAAGACCAGCTTCACTTAAACAGACAAACTGAAGTGCTCTGTAAACAGGGTCGTCATATTTCACCCGAGCCCTCTCGCCATTGCCCAACCCATCGCCAAAGCTCGTCAGTAACCCAACTAAAGCGCACACGACGATGATTCCAATCGTCAGCGGCTTGCGTTTGGGCAAGACGCCTCCCGAAACCTTCACCATTCTCTTCTGAGCCTGTTGGCGTTTTTTTTCCTCTGCCCGCATCAAGACCTGAGCCTGCTGCACTGCCTCGGAATATTTGGAATCACTCGGGTTCAATTGAAAAGCTTTGAAATCAGCCAAAGCAGTGTCACACTGGTCTTCGTCCTTAACCCAAATCTCACATCGCTTACCCTCTTCAAGCTCATCGACCTGAGTTTCGATCCCCTTCACGAGCAAATACGCAGAAAAATTCTTTGCCTGCCGAGAGTCCTCTAGATCGCCAATAAATCGCATAAATCCACGCCAAACATAAGTTAATTAATTGCAATGCTCACCCGGCTCCAACAGCGACCAAGTGCTGTCGTCAGATCGCCCCTACCCTACCCTCGTAAAAATGCTGGCATTAACGAATCAAGGTTGCCAAAACCAACGATTTCATGGACAGTCCTCACGCATTATCGCTTAAAGCAGGTACCACTGTCCATCGTCATCGAAGCACAATCGCTACTTTTCAATGTCGCAACCTTCTCCACAATCTAACACCCCCCATCTCGGCAGTTTCATTGCGGACCCGTTAGGGCCGCCGGCTCCCCACCACCAAACGTCGATTCCTCAAACGCCGTCTGCATCTCCCCCGCCGCAACCATCGGGCGATGACCAACAAAAACAAACCAGCGGGGTCCACCCCGGACTTGTTAACCAAACCAAAAACCAGATTCGTATCCTTGTCGATGAGATCCGCCAACTTGCGCATGCCAACTCGACCGTGGATGAATTCATGGATGGGTTTACCCCGCGAATTACCACTGCACTTGCTTCAGTAGGAGCGGCCATTTGGCTGATCGATTCGGAATCCGGCACCCTCGCACTAAAATATTATGTCAATGTTCCACCCGTCTTAAGATTGAACGACCAAGCTGCGGCCATCGAGCATCAACGACTGTTGAAAAAAACGCTAGACACTCAACAGGCGTCGCTCGTGCAACCTGCCTCCGGCGGCTACGGAGACAAACCAACTGGCAACCCGACCGATCACCTGCTGATTTTACAACCACTAACAATTGACAAAACGGCCGTTGGCCTCATCGAAATATTCCAACGACCCGGTGCGGGACTCACGACACAGCGAGGGTATGTAAAATTTGTTTCTCAAATGGGAGACATCGCCAGCGAATTCCTTAGCAATCAGAAAATTCGCTCTTACTCGGTCGAACGTGCGATGTGGAATCGTCGAGAGCAATTCATCGGGATTATCCACCAAAGCCTCAACACTCAGGACGTTGCCTACGCCATTGCAAATGAGGGACGGCGTTTTCTCGAATGCGACCGTGTCAGTGTTGCCACTGGCCATGACCGCCAATGCCGAGTCGACGCCGTTAGCGGTTTAGACACCGTTGAACGGCGAGCAACTCAGGTCAAGCAGTTGTCTCAACTCGCTTCGCTCGTCATGCAAACGAGCGAACCACTTTGGTACTCAGGATCAAGCGATAACCTACCGCCGAAAATCAGAGAACCCTTGCACGAATACGTCGACCGCTCACATACGAAAATGCTTGCGATCCTCCCTCTTTTCCGGGAAAACAAGCATCCATCCGACTTAGCTCTACCTGAAAAAAAACCGATTGCCGTGGGAGCCTTGATCGTCGAACAACTTAGCGATTCCCGGATCGCTCCGGAACTAAAAAACAACATTGAGACAATTGCGATCCACTGTCAGTCAGCACTCTCTAATGCGACTGAGCACCATCAAATTTTCCTGCTGCCTGCCTGGAAAACGATCGGACAATTCGTTTCGCTATTTCAATCTGGCAGACGCACGAAAACAATCTCCATCATTGGCATGATGGCCGTCTTATTGATTTTCCTGACCTGCTTCCCCTGCACTTTTGGGCTCGGTGCAAAAGGTAGTTTAATCCCAACAGAACAACAC
>JAAEMV010000015.1 GCA_024225195.1 Planctomycetaceae bacterium
CATCCGTCCTCGCTTTTTAGCGTGTCTTGCGTACCACCGAGCTTTTAAGTGATACGTGACTGGACGCCTTTCATCGGCGATCCAATGCATTTCTGTTATCGACTGGGAAATCGTAACAGATTAGGAATTCTAGCAAACCCGACAAACCCCCGAAACCGCCTCCTGATTTTCCGCTGTTTCATTGGGCAAAGGCAAATGGGCGAATAAATTAAGGAAACAGTCGAGCTAATAAGTAACGCCACGGGAAAAATGTTTTGTCTATTTGTTTATCTATCTGAAGACGCAACGGAGTTGACCAAAAATATTCCAGACATCTCCGAATCCAAAATCGCAACACCGCAAGCTTGAAAATACATTGGTATCAAACTAACCTTTTATTTTTTGTGTTTCAATGAGGAGGAAATGGGTTCCTCTGAAATGCAAAACGACCTCAGACTACTGCGTTTATCCAAGAATAGGGGAGATAGATGTCGTTCCGAACCAAGTCCGTTTTTCGGGGTTTTCTAACCACCGCCTTCGCGGTCATATTTTTTTTGGCACTCAACAATCGCACACAAGCCGGGGTCGTTCTTGACAA
>JAAEMV010000016.1 GCA_024225195.1 Planctomycetaceae bacterium
ATGGCCGTTGGTCACCCTGGGGGATTGGATAAAGCGAGAGGAATGGTAACCCGAATTGGACGCATTCTTTCCGCCAGCAGCCGAGTAATTCGTACGGATTGTACCCTCGTTGGAGGTGATTCGGGTGGACCCTTAATCGATATGAACGGTGACCTGATCGGAATTCATAGTCGAATTGGTTCCGAATTAGTCGACAACCTACATGTCCCGGCGGATGTTTATTCAGAAAATTGGGATTCGTTAGCGAAAGCGTTGATACTCGATGGGACGCCGAGTTTGGGTATTAACGTCGTAGATGATACCAACGTCATTAAAGAAGTCAGCGAGGGACGCGCCGCCGACAAGGCCGGGCTTAAGGTTGGAGATATCATTCTGGAAATTGATTCGATTGACGTTACCGACAAAGCTTCGTTAGGCAAAGCGATTAAAGAACTAAACTTAAAACCGAATGCGAAAATCGAGATTCTCGTTTTGAGAGAAGCTGAAGAAAAAGAGCTTGAACTGAAAGTCGGCGAAAAGGGGAAAAGTTGAGATGAGAAGTTTGTTCTAAACTCTCGTTGTCGAACCCATGTGACAATTCCCTCCTTGTTGCCCATACCTAAAAGAAACCAGTCATGAAAAAATATATCCAACTAATCTCCACTGTCGCACTTTTGTTTCTATTTATGGTTGCGACAGTAGGTGCCCAAGAAGCAACCGAGGACCAAAGTCAGGAGAAGCCCAAAAAGGAAACCACGGAATCTGTCCAACCGTCGGACAAGCCAGAATCAAAAAAGTCCGATAGTGCTGGTTCGGAGCAAGAAGAAAAAGGTGATGCAGATTCGGGTTCGTCCAAGGAAAAGCTGAAGAATAAGTCCGATGGCAAGTCCGAAGAAAAATCGGATTCAAAGAAGGATCAGGATAAGGATAAAGACAAGGGATCGGATGACGCTGAGACAAAGAGTCTTGCCGAAAAGGCACGGACATCTTTTCGCAATCGATTCAACTCGAAAAAATCTCAATCTGTCAGTAAGTTCTCGAAACAATCCGATCAGTTTGTGTCGATTTTCGATCCAATTTTGGGGTCAATTGACGCCTCTACCTTGCAGGTAGTTTCCGGCACTAGGCAAGTCGCCCTAGGGACTGTAGTCGACGCAGACGGTTTCGTGCTTACCAAAGCAAGTGAATTGAAGGGGAAATTAGGTATTGAAATGCCGGACGGCAAGGTTTTGCTGGCTAAAGTCATTGGGATCGATAAGCCGACTGATCTCGCACTTTTGAAGATTGATGCCACTGATTTGCCGGTTGGACAGTGGAGTGCTGATCCGACTCCTCAAACGGGACGATGGCTTGCGACCCCCAAAGCGGGTGAAGACGGGAAAGCGACGATTGGAGTTGTAAGTGTCGACGCAAGGGAAATTCCGCCGTCGAAACCCTTTATTGGGATCATGATGGAAGATGCCAAGGAAAACAAAGGCGTTCGAATCACTCAAGTGATTGATAATTCACCAGCTGACTTCGCAGACGTGTTAGTGGGCGACGTGATTTTTAAGCTTGACGATTACGAAATTAAAGACGCTCGTGGGGTTAGAGATGCGATCGGACAGTTCGAAGTGAACGATCGAGTTACGCTCGGCGTTCTTCGCGAAGACAAGGAGATAGAGTTGCGTTTAAACCTCGGTGAACAAGATAAGATTTCACCAAACAGTAAACGTAGTAATATGCAGAACAGTATGGGGAGCGTTTTGAGCCTTCGGCGGAAGAAGTTTCCAATGGCGTTTCAGCATGATTCAATGCTAACCCGCAAGACGTGCGGAGGCCCTGTTGTTGATCTCTCAGGAAAGATCGTTGGAATTAATATTGCACGAGCGGGCCGCGTTTCAAGTTTAGCGCTTCCGGTAAGCGAAATTCGAGACATCGTCAAAGAGCTCAAAACCGGCGATAAGTCACCTGAGAAAGTGAATAAGGCTGAGATCGCGAGTATCACTGGCGAGCTTAGCGAAATGGATGAGAAGTATTCACATCTGCCAAACAAAAAAACGGTACTTGAGCAGAAGTACAATCAAGAGCGTGCTCGAGTCGAAGAACTAAACAAATCAATTTCTGATTTGAAGAAACGATTGAAAGTCATCGAAGAGAAGAAAGCCGTTTACGGAAAAGATCTCAAGAGTTTGAAAGGTCAAATTACGAACATTGAGAAAACACGACAGCGGCTTGAAGCGGATCTTCAACAACTACGAATTGGAAGTCGGTAATCTTTGGTACACCGGTTGTCCTGAGTGTTGCTCGTTCCTATTTCAACTTGATTGTGACTGGTAAGTAATTACGTTTCTTGTGATTTGTTGTTGAGCGCTTTCCCTTATGGCAATTTCTTGGAATCGCTGGTCCCGAAAACTACATCGATGGGGGGCCTTGCTGACCTGTTTGCCGCTTCTGTTAGTCATCGGTTCAGGCTTGTTGCTTCAGGTCAAAAAACAATCCACATGGGTGCAACCGGCGACGGTTAAGGGGGTTGGCAAGGTTCCCGAATTAGAATGGGAACGATTACTTGAAGCTGTCGTTGCAGTACCGCAATCGGACGTTTTGAGTTGGGATGATATAGACC
>JAAEMV010000017.1 GCA_024225195.1 Planctomycetaceae bacterium
CAACGATGCAAGAACCCGTTGCCTGGGTATTCGAAAACGAATTTGGCGGGAAAGTATTTGGGACGACGCTGGGTCACTGGGAAACCTTCAATGACGCTCGTTTTGTCCGCCTATTCGTAAACGCCATTTGCTGGTCTGCCGAGATAAAAATACCGCTTCGTGACGAGTTTAAAGTAGTGGGTCTGGCCTCCTATGAACAGGAATTAAAGAAACGAAGCACAGCAAAGACCGGAAGGCAGCAAGACGCAAAAAACACAGCAACGAATGACCCTGTGCCTGTGGAAGATCCCGACTACAAAAAATATGGCATCTACGCAAACACAGCGCCTCGTGCCAAGACTGTTTCTCCGAGCACCACAAGTTTGCCAATTTCGATTAAGCCTCGCAGTCGAATTGCGTTGGTAGGAAATACGTTATTTGAGAGGTGCCAAAATCATGGTTATTTTGAGACATTTTTGCACCAGTCATTTCCTAACCATCAGCTCGTTGTGAGAAATTTAAGCTGGTCTGCAGATACAGCGACGATACAGCCGCGGCCAAGTAATTTTGCTGACCAAGATCAACATCTAACTCATGAAAAAGCGGATGTCATCTTTGTCGGCTATGGTTTCAATGAATCTTTTCGCGGAAACGCGGGGATCTCGGCGTTTCGGGAAGAACTAAGAAACTACCTAAAGCGAATACGGTCAAAAGCGTTCAACGGAACTTCGTCGCCGAAACTGATTTTGGTTTCTCCGATCGCCTGTGAAAATATCAAAGGTGTCGATGCTGCAGATCTAAACAACCAAAATATAGCTCTGTATACAGCCGCCATGAAGGAAATAGCGGCTGAGCTTGAGATTGGTTTTGTCGACGTGTTTCAAGATACACTCGCGGCAAGCAATTCGAGTGCAGAAGACATCACAACCAATGGCGTGCACCTAAACAAGCGAGGTTATGAAATTTTCGGTCGCTCGTTGATTCGTGGAGCGTTCAATAAAGCTCCGACGTCGGTGAATGAAAATTTAAGAGAAGTCATCATCGACAAAAATCGACAGTATTTTCGACGGTACCGGCCGCTCAACACCTTTTATTACACCGGCGGCCGAAATAAGTCTTACGGTTATCTCGATTTCCTACCGGCCATGAAAAATTTTGATTTGATGGTCGAGAACAGGGAGCGTCGGGCATGGGCTTTGGCAGCCGGTGAAAAAGTCGCTCCTGCGATAGACGACTCGAATATTCCCCCCCTCCCAAAAACAAAAACTAGTCGAGGAGCGAATCGGTGGATGTCCGCCGCAGACGAACGGAAGGCTTTTAAGGTTGATCCTCGGTTTGAATTAAATCTATTTGCCAGCGAAGAGGAGTTCCCTGATATCGCGGCGCCAATTCAAATGCGTTGGGATAGTCGTGGGCGATTGTGGGTGAGTTGCTCAACAACCTACCCCCATGTTTATCCAGGAAACGAACCAAACGACAAACTGGTCATTCTCGAAGACGTTGACGGGGATGGAAAAGCGGACAAATCGACTGTGTTTGCTGACAATCTAGATATTCCTCTATCCTTCGAATTTGGTGATGGCGGTGTTTACGTCTCAGAGAGTCCGCAACTAACTTTCCTTAAGGATACCGATGGCGATGGGAAAGCGGATGAGCGAAAGATATTGTTATCGGGTTTCGGCACGGAGGATTCCCATCACGCGTTACACGACTTCATTTGGACTCCCGACGGAGATTTAATTTTCCGTGAGTCCATCTTTCATCACTCACAGGTGGAGACGCCTTATGGACCCGTGCGGCAGCAGAACAGCGGATGGTTTCGATTTGATCCTCAGACCCATCGCTTAACAAGTTTTGGAACTTACCACAGCACCAACCCGTGGGGAGTCACGTTCGATGACTGGGGCCAGCATATGGCAAGTCACCCGATTTATGCTGCTGCCTTTCATTCGCTCGATCCGCCATACCCAACTCAGCATGCCAAGCCAGCGGGACTACAAGCCTATTCTGGTACATGCGGGCAGGAATTTGTTGATTTCAGCACGTTTCCTGATGAGCTGAGCGGGCACTTTATCAAAGCTCGCTATAAACCGACGAACCGGATTGAGATTTTGAAATGGAAGGAGACTCCATTTGGATTTGAAGAACAGTACGTCAGCGACCTGATTTTTTCATCTAACCTGAGTTTTATTCCGGTCGATTTGCGTTTCGGCCCTCGCGGAGCGATGTACGTATGTGATTGGTACAACCCTGTCAAAGGACATGCACAATACTCCCTAAGGGATGACCGGAGGGATCGCCATTCGGGACGAATCTGGAGGATTACCACAAAAGGCAAACCCGTCCATCCGATGCCCTCCATATACGGCTCTTCTATTGATTCTCTGTTGGATTTATTGAAACGACCTGAGTTTCGGATACGGTATTTGGTAAAACAGGAGCTGAGAAAGAGAAACCCTGAAGAGGTAGTAATTGCTTTAGATAAATGGGTTGGGAACTTGGATTCCAGTGAATCTCGATTTCGTCACCATCAGCTAGAAGCACTTTGGTGTTATCGCACCGTTCACGCAAACGGACGCGGGGTGCCTCTATCCCCCAACCGAACCGATATAGCCCATCGCTTACTTCTAGATCTATTGGTTTGCGAGCAGCATCAGGCGCGTGCGGCTGCAGTAGAACAACTAAGATTTTGGCATTCGGAATTTGATGACGCTCTCGATTTATTATCCCGAGCGGCCAATGATCCAAGTTCGATTGTTAGAATGCAGGCGGCGATTTGTTGTAGTTATGTCGGAACCAGCGAGGCACTCGAAGTCTTACTACAGACTCTAAATTTACCAGCGGAAAAACATGTTGCTTACGCGATTCAATCAGCTCTCAATTCTCATACCATTCAGCGGCACTGGAAGGGTAATCCGAACTATTCAATCGAACAAATAATGAAGCGACTCGATCGAACTCGCGAGCTTAAGGAACCGCCACCGAACGCTAAGCAAGCACAATTTGACACGCAAAAAGACCTAAAAGCGGTCAATATCTCATGTATTCCGGAGCGAATGCTTTTTAGTGTTAACCAGATCGTTGCTAAGACTGGACAACCCTTGAAAATCGTTTTCACTAACCCTGATGCCACCGACCATAATCTCGTGATCGTCAAACCCGGAGCATTGGAAGAAGTAGGAATGGCAGCCAATGAAATGGCTCGGGATGCAGCCAATGCGAATTCCGATTTCATTCCTCAAAGTAAAACAAATTTAATAATAAATTCCTCGCCGATGATTGGGCCAACACGAGACTCACTTGTGCACGTCATGAGATTCGAAGCACCACAGGAACCAGGGATTTATCCATTTGTCTGCACGTTCCCCGGACACTGGGTAATCATGAAGGGAGATCTCGTAGTCGTTAACGAGCTTTCCGAAGCAGAAGCACTCATTGCTTCGGCTGAGCCTAAAGTGGTAAAGGAATGGTCGATGAAAGACTTTGAGGAAATTCCGAAAAGAAAGGTGGACGACACAGTCGTAATGCGAGGAATGCAGAGTTTCGTCAAAGCTAGGTGTAATCAGTGCCATGTTGTATCCGGACACGGCATCAACCTCGGCCCTGACCTCACTAAAATATCCGAGCGATTTACTGGCAAAAAACTGCTTCAGCAAATCGTCGAGCCATCGTTGGAGCTAAATAAGCAATTCCAAAATCATCAATTTATCTTATTGGATGGCACGGTCGTATCCGGCGTAATTATTGAGGAAACTCTCAAGCAATATAAAATTGCGAGTAACTTACTCAACCCGAAGGATGTGCAAAAAATTGATAAAGATCAAATTGATGAACAGATTCCATCTAAAATTTCAGCCATGCCGAGCGGGATGCTTGACGTGTTAACACGGGCGGAAATCCTGGACTTATTAAGTTTCCTCGAATCTGGTGGGCATCAATCGAAAGCACACAATTCCGCCGGTCATTAACGCGACCAACATGAAGCAACTTGTGCGAGGTTAAGCGTAACAGATTGAAACCAGAGTTCGCGCTGGCAACGCAAACCCCGTTTTACCGAGCAACAACGAACAAGGAAGCCTTGCCGCCTTTAATTACCCGCAGTATCCGATTGTTGAGAGACGTGTTCGAGGTAACTAATTAGGCTTGCCAAATCGAACAGTGTGTTTTTTTCAAGGATATTCTCTGGCATTGAAGACAATTTTGATTCTTTTCGAGAGTCAATATCGTCTTTCTTAAAAGTAAACTCTTTGCCTTCCTGATCACGAAGTACGACTTGATCAGCCGACTCCTCTGTTACATATCCGCTCACCAGTCGGCCATCGAGGTCGAGTATGATGTTGGTTTTGAACCCTTGGGCAATTGATTGGTTTGGCCTTAAAATCGCCATCGCTAATTCGTGGGGGCGATAGGTCTTGGTTATATTTCCAAGATAAGGGCCCTTTTGTTTTTCCGTTGTTTTTGTGGTGTGGCAGGCAATGCAATTTGATTTTATGAAAATTGTCTCGCCATGGCCGCGATCACCTGAGATTTGCATGGCTTGGTCGACCGCGGATTTCGCGTCTAGTGAGCCAAGTTTGGCAGATCGATCGACGAGCATGGTAAGGTTTAATTTCTTCGCCGCCGTTTTTGCAGATTGAGCGAGTTCTTGACTGTCTGATTTAAGTGAAGTCAGGATGAAATCATCAATTGAATGGTTTTTTAAATAGGTTGCTGCGGAAACTATTCTGCACTGCGATTGCGGGTTTAAACATTGACGCCGAATCACGTCACTGCATTTGGTTTTATCTGCCGCGGTTAAGTTCTTCTGGGTCGCTAATGTGAGCAATGCGCAATCCGCCCAAAAACCAGAGTTTCCAAGTTGCAACGAACAGTCTGCAAAATATTGTAAATTCGATTTGCACAGATTGGAGTTGAAAAACTGATCGCGAGTCTGATTAATATATTGGCGTGGATGCATGGGTTCATTAAGAATGTCGAGAGCCCTAAAAATGATCGGAATGGTTTTTGGATCGTTAGTTTTGGTCAGGAGGGAAACAACCTCTTCTAGTGTGGTGA
>JAAEMV010000018.1 GCA_024225195.1 Planctomycetaceae bacterium
ATCTGCATCAGATTGGTTAAGAGGTTCAACGACGATTCCTGTTTTCAACAAATTAACAGGGTCTAAAGTTTTTGAAGAACGGACAGTTCGGCTTGCATTAGTTCTCTGTGGTTTAGTTTGCAAGGATGTCGAATCTGATCCAACGGGTTGTTCGACCAGACTGAGAGGTTTCTCATTTTTCATGGCAGCCAACAGTTGGGAAACTGATTGCACATCTGTTTTAGACGCGGCCATAGGTTGGCGGGTGACCGGTCGCATTGGCTTGCTGGCTCCCAATTTGGGGGCAATGAACTCGTTACGAGACGATCGATTCTCGATTTCGACCGCCGGTTCGTCGGCAGGATTCGGGTCAACAATTGAGGGAAGTTCACGCGAGTCCAGCGGCGGTGCGACAAAGCCTGGGGCTGCAACTCCGTCGCAGAATTGGCAGTCGAGTTCAATGCCAAGCGCCTCTGCCGCGCGTTGTCCGATCATCGAATCGATCGGACCGGGGTCGATTCCACGACCATTTTCATCGAGCAGCATTGTTCCCATATCAAAGTCGAGATTTAGTCTCGCAACTTCGTAGGAAAGCCAGGTTTGCAAAAGGCTGTTTTGAGCACGGGTTAGCGCGTTGATACCACGGGTGATATCATTCGCTAGTCCACTTCCACTTCGGCCAGCGTTTCCAGGATTATCGAGGTTGAGGTTTTGTAATTCCACCGTTTGGAGACTAGATCTCAAATCAAGTCGATTAACTTCGAATAGAGTTTTGTTAAGAACGATCTCGCGCTCGTAAACTCGGAGACTTCTTGAGATTGAATCTTCGAACTTGTAGTACTGACGTTTTGCTTGCTGGTATGTAATTAACGCATTGCGGTAGCTGTTTCGTTCGGCCAGCCGAACGATTGGTGCGTCGAACCGGAACCCTGCTCGTAAATTTCCCGTGTCGTATCGAAGCTTAAATGGGTTGCTCGCATCGGGGCGGGTTCGGACGTCACCATCAAATACAAGATCGACTTGAGCTTCTAAGCGATTCGCAACGAATTCGATATTTCGCCAGCTATCGACAAGGCTGGCGCGAGCATTCATCCAATCGCGTCGCATGCAGCGAGCGATTTGGGTCGCTTCCGTCGAATTGATGCTGACATCAACCATTTCAATTGAATTGCCACGAACTTTTGCCTGAATCCTAATCAACTCGTTGACCGTACCAATGATGTCTGTAAGTCGTTCGGGGATTGTTTTTTGAAATGACGACTCTATGTAACGCACGGTCTCAGATTTTGTCTGTTGCTTTTCGGTAGCTCGAAATTGCTTCGCGAGATTAAGGAGATTCGCAATTTTTACCTTGGTTTCCGCAACATAAGGATCTCGATCTTCTTCATCTTTAGGGTCTCCGAATCGCTTGTTTCTAAGTTCCGTTCGGAGGTCAGCGGTTTTGACAAAGTAACCTTTCTCCTCGCCCTCGAAATCTGTATTAAAGATATTACTATCACTTTCAATGGATGCGTCGATTTGTTTGGTTCGAACAGCTTCTTGAAATTTCTTCAAATATTCGATTCGCCGCGGGGTGACGTCTTCAAGTTTCGCAATATCTGCTTCAGTTTGCTCAAAATTACCCTCGATTAAATTGAGCTCTTGTTGTGCGTCTTCGAGAATTGGTATGAGTTTTTCTATGAGATCAGCCAGGTTCGTCGGCCAAAGTTCCGCATTATTTGGGTCAGTGAAATCGATTTTAACTCTTCTCGTTCTCTCGGGATCATCCTCGGTGGGATCAGGCTGTTCGATATAAAACTTGTCATCCACGGTGTTAAGAAGGTTTCCCGCATTTTCTCCAATTTTTGTTGATTGGGTCAAGCTGTCAAATAACTTATCACTGATTAGCTCAAATTGTTTTAGGTAAGGGTCATCGATAACGATATCGAGTGTCGGGGGAAGACCCAGCGAGATTTTATAACGATCGACGGCGGTTTGGTATCTTTGTTCTTGTTTGAGTAAATCTGCTTGTGCCTGGAAGAATTCTGATTCCGTCCGTGTCACATTTTCAATAGTGTCTTGTTCATTATCAGCAAGTTCTTTAAATCGTTTTACGACTTCTGCTTGTTGAGTGAGGCCAAATTTTGCGTTCCGAATTTCCTGTTGTGCTTGGAGTAGTCCGATGTACCCACCTACACCTAGTTCAGCGTCGGTTCGCGGAAATCCCCCTAGAGCAGCACTGGGCGTTCTGCCAAGAGCGACGCCGAGATAAAAGTTCCTCCGAAAACGGTCGAACTCGCGCACGTTTGCAAGCAGGGTCCGTTCGGATTGCGTAAGGGCTTCCATGACTCGTGCGCGACCGGCACCGCGAAGCAGTGGTTGAATTAGCGAAAAGTCGAGTAGTGTAGAGGCAGCCTGGCTGTCGCTTCCGCCAAGGTTAAATAAGATCGTATTGGCGAGTCCGACGGCAAAGTTGGTGCCTGTGATGCCAAGTTTATTGAGGTTCAGGTCACCGCTTCGGTCAAGTGAAGTATTTCCATCGGTCAATGTTCCGAAAGAATCAACGCCCCAGAGAAGTTGAGAATCGAATCCAAATCGGTCGAGGCTGACGTCGAGTGCCGAAAGATAAAGGCTTTCTCGAACTGATTGGTATTCGGTGGAATGTAAGAGGGCAAGTTCGAATGCAGCATCGAGTGTGAGAACGAGTTGCCCCTCTTCGTTGGGCTCCAAATA
>JAAEMV010000019.1 GCA_024225195.1 Planctomycetaceae bacterium
AGATTGCACAAGAGATGTGATGGTGTTTTTACTTAATTGAACTCTCAAATCATCATATACACCGCCTCTCTGAACAAAGCCAAAGTAGAATAGTGCACCGTAAAGAATAACGCTAAAGCCAATACCACAGGCACCGACAACTGCGAGTTTCTTACCGCCTAACTTTTTAGTAGCTAGCCCCCAAATGATTGCAACAATACCAAAGAATATTCCGATACCTGGAATAAATGACACACCACCAATTACAAAAGGGAGTATGCCAAGTTTTTCTTGTTTTTCGTTCATTTGTTCTCCGTGTATGGTTTATAACGCCGCACTCTGCGGCAAATTTGGAGCGCAGCGGAAAATTTGTCCGACAGCAGTGCCTTGTTAAGTTCGCTGGATTCATATACTAAGTGCGACACGCATCTCCCTATGTAAATTAGTGGAGGTAATCTGCGATACTCCCCGATTTTTCCTTCCGGCAAGAAGAGAGAGATCATGATGAAGTATCAACAGCTTACCTCCAACGAGAGGTATATAATTTCGCACCTGTTAAAGCAAGGCTTTAATCCCTCCGAGATCGCCCGCCAGATGGGTCGGCACCGCAGTACGATCTATCGGGAACTCGCTCGCAATCGTTGCAAGGGCATCGATAATTGCTATCGCTTCTCAAGGGCCGAACGTAGAACTGTAGCCAGGCGACGACGATCCCGACGCAATCGACATTACACGGAAGAGGACTTTGCGATCGTTCGTCGGTTCCTGCGCAAGGACTATTCGCCGGAACAAATTGTCGGCATCATACGTCGGTTCAAGCTGATGAAGCGGCGCATGAGCCACGAGACGATGTATCAGTACATCTGGCGCGATAAAGTCGCTGGCGGCCAGCTGTGGCGCCACCTGCGCCAGTCGACTAAACGCCGCAGAAAGCGCTACAACGCTTACGATAGTCGGGGCCGACTGGCCGGGAAGCGCCATATCTCAGAGCGGCCGAAGATCGTCGAG
>JAAEMV010000020.1 GCA_024225195.1 Planctomycetaceae bacterium
ACCCGTTTAGTGTTGAAGGTGACTCGTTTGAGAGACGGTGCGAAGTGGGTAAACGTTAGTGGCCTTTGTGATCTCGTGATTCACGAATCAGCCAGTGGAATTCATTCGGGTGATCGGGTTGAGGTATTTGGGTACTTGGTTCAGAGTTCGCCGGCGAGCAATCCTGGTGGTTTCGATAATCAGGAATACTATCGGGGTAAAGCCAAGCGTGCATTTATTCACGCTTATCAAGTAGAAAGTGTTCGTGTGGTGGCGGCAGCCAATTGGTTTGCAGTGCGATGGATTTCAAGTCTCAGGCAGAGATTGAACGAATTGACGTGGCAGTACATACCGAGTCCTGAGTCGGGGTTTGCATCCGCGATTTTGCTCGGCAATCGAGAGCAATTGTCACGAGTTCGTCGTCAACGATTTTTGGAAACAGGCACCGCCCATTTGCTGGCGATTTCTGGGCTGCACGTAGGGATTTTAGCGGGAGCCTTTTTCTGTTTTTTTCGAATCGGAATTCTTAGTCGACGAAAGAGTCTGTGGTTAACGATCATCTTTGTGCTGTTCTATGCCTGGCTTGTTGAATTTCGCCCGCCGGCGCTACGAGCATCCATTTTAGTGACTCTGTACTGTCTTGGCCGACTTCTCGGTGAGGGGAGCTTTTCTTTTAATTTGCTCGCAATCGCCGGAGTTGCCGTTTTGGTTGTCAACCCAAGTGATCTGTTTGGAATTGGTCCGCAGCTTTCATTTCTTGCCGTTGCTTCATTGACCGTCTGTGCTGACTTGATTTTTGGCAAGCCGGAGGTGGATCCAATTCAAAGGTTGATTTCTGGAACCCGGTCTCCTGTTATTCGAATTGGCAATTGGATGCTGCGACAGTGTCGGGTGGCTGTTTTGGTTAGCTTTGTGATTTGGCTGGTTGCTTTGCCAATGGTCGCGTACCACTTTCATTTGGTGGCCCCGGTAGCCTTGGTCGCGAATCCTATTCTGCTGATGCCAATCGCTCTCGCTCTATATGGTGGGTTAGCCGTGTTAGTTTTGGGGGCATTTTGGCCGTCTTTGGCGAGTCTGTGTGGAACGCTTTGTCAATTGAGCTTGGGGCTGATCGAATGGTTGGTTGCTGGTTTTCAACTAATACCATGCGGGCATTTCTGGACAGCAGGTCCACCTAGTTGGTCGGTGACGCTGTTTTACGCCGGATTGTTTTTGTTGTTTGTATACCCTGAAACAAAAATTAAAAAAGGCTGGCTACCCATTTGTTTGATGGGGTGGCTGGTTTTTGCGTGGATGATTCCTGCAAGATGGAGTGTTCAAGAAAGTTCTCGGAAAGGTAGCGAGCTTGTTTGTACTTTTTTAGACGTTGGCCATGGCTCTAGCGTGTTACTCCAATTGCCTGATGGTAAGAATGTACTTTATGACTCTGGGTCATTGGGCTCACCTAATTATGGCGCTAGAAGTATTGCGGGAGCTCTATGGTATGCAGGAATTGAGCATGTCGACGCGGTGGTGATTTCACACGCTGACGTAGATCACTTCAATGCGTTGCCTCAATTAGTAAAACAGTTTTCAATTGGTCGAGTATTTGTCTCGTTCAGGATGCTGAAAGACAGATCTCCAAAAGTGCGAGAGTTGATGGCAATTCTGGAAGAACGGGGAGTCGAAGTCGTGCCAGTCAAAACTGGCGATCGGCCATTTGCTTCTTCTCAGGTTAGCTTCGATATCCTCAATCCACCCCACGAGGGGATTCGCGGAAACGATAACGCCAACAGTATTGTGTGGATGATTGAATACGGAGGGAAGCGTGTTTTACTGCCCGGTGATATAGAGGAGGAAGGCTTGAGTCAGTTGTTAGCTCGCCGTCCTGTTGCTGTTGAAATACTAATGGCGGCACATCACGGAAGTGCGAATAGTCTGCCTGCCGAATTTGTTAAATGGGCCAGTCCCCAGTATGTCGTAATCAGTTGCGGGCGGAACCGAGTCAGCGAATCGATGAAGCAAGATTTTTCCAATTCGCAAAAAGCTGTTTATAGAACCGATCGCGATGGTGCTGTCCAGTTTCGCCTGAGTCAAAAGGGAGAGACGGTCGTGAGACGTTGGAAAAAAGAGCCTTGGTGATCGGTGGCGTTGGGATTAGGGCCAGCGTATCAGGAGGGATGGCGAAGCTATGCTTCGTAAGTCGTAATGTACTCTCGGTTTGCAATCGCCCACGCGCCGATGCAGAGCGTTAACAGGGTAATACCAACAAGGATGCAAATGTGAATGGTCACAGGGTAGCCATCACCAAAAATGACTCGGTAGCCCTTTTCGGAGCTGCTTGGGAGAAACCATCCGAGCCAAGTCAGAGAAATTTCCTGAAGGTGATAACGGATAGAAAATTTGTTCATGAGCACTCCCGGGACGGACGCCATGATAATGTCAGAAACAATTACGAATCCAACTGAAAAAGTCATGGCTCGCTTAATAAATAGAACGCCTAGCAACGAAAATATTCCTCCATACGCAAGGCATGCGAGGAAGAAAATGCCGGAGAGAGAGAGCCAGAATCTCACTGCATTTCCGATGTGGAGTTGGCTATCAATCAAGAGTGTGCAGAGTGAGATTGAAACAATGCAAATTGCGTAGGAAACGCTGAATGAGGCTAAGAACTTTCCGAGGAAGATAGAGATTCTTCCGCCAGGTCGACTGGCGATAAACACCCAGCTTTTTCCCTCCAATTCTGCGCTTACATTGGGAGTGGCCCACAAAATCAAAGACAGTAGGCTTACTAAGCCAATCAATACGATTGTTAGTGGTGTGAAATCTTGAAGAATGGAGCTAGAGATTCCAGCTCTCGAAAATGTAGCCCCGAGGATTAGGAGCCCCAGCATCGTTGGAGGGAATAAGGCAAGGATAAGCGATACGGAGGTCCGCTGGATCGTAAATGAACTTTGGATTTCAAACCGGCAGGTTGCAATTGCATTTTGAAGGATGCTCCCCATCACCGTCCCCTTTGCATTAATTCGCCCCGATGAAGTTTCATCAGCATCGAAAAGAGTGTGTTAAGTGAATCATCGGTCGACCGAATTTCGGTGATCATAATCTTGTGTTGTTGGATAATTTCTGGAATGACTTTAAATAGTTGGGATGCTGAGGGGGTGGAGAATAGGATCTCGGTTTTGGAGGTAAATTTAAGCGATTCGATGTCACAGTGCTCGATCAGCAACGTCGCCAGTTGTTTGGGGTTTGAGGTGCGCATGGTCAGTTCGTAGGGGGTGTCG
>JAAEMV010000021.1 GCA_024225195.1 Planctomycetaceae bacterium
AGAACAGTGCGCTAACTGTCATAAGCACAACGGAACGGGCGCGGAAATCGGACCCGACCTAACGGGAATGGCCGTCCACCCCAAACAGGAATTGCTAACCCACATAATCGACCCTAGCCGTGATGTTGAAGGGAATTACCGGAGGTATACCGTTACCACGCTAGACGGACTGCTAATCAATGGATTGCTCGCAGCCGAATCGAAGACAGCGATCGAACTTTATGATGAGAAAGGCAAAAAGCAAGTCATCTTGAGGGAAGATATTGATGAACTCTCTGGGTCGACCAAGTCAATTATGCCGGAAGGTTTTGAAAAACAAATCACCCAAAAGAGCATGGCAGACTTACTCGAGTTTTTAACCCAACGGGGGCAATTTGTGCCCGTCTCTTTGCGAAAAATCGCCACCATCTGCAGTGACACTCCAATGTTCATAGGCAATGGAGACGCAGAAAAACTGATTTTCAAAGATTGGGGTATGAAAAACTTTAAAGGCGTTCCGTTTCAATTGATTGACCCGCAAGACGGAACCGTACCCAATGCGATTGAACTGTTTGGACCACTCGGCAACGTCAGTCGAAAAATGCCTAAAACAGTTGAATTCCCCTGCGTTGGCGACATCAAAGCCATCCATATGCTCGGAGGAGTCGGCGGTTGGTCATTCCCCTATAGCCGGGACGAGACCGTTTCCATGATCGTGCGTCTCAAATATAACGACGGCGAATCCGAAGACCATCAATTAATTAATGGGCAACACTTTTCAGACTATATTAATCGTACCGATGTTCCGAAATCTGAATTTGCATTCGCTTTAAGGAATCAACAACTTAGATACCTATCTATCATTCCTCAACGAGACACACCGATCCAATCAATTCGATTAATTAAGGGAGCCGACAAGACGGCTCCGGTGACAATGGCCATCACCCTGGAAACGAAATGATACAAGGCTGGGCACTCGAAGATCGATTGTCTTCGCGAATATCGCGACGCTTTAATTGAGCGTTATTGCGTTGCCAGACCCACTTAGTCCACCTATCTGATTAAACATAAAAAAAGCCGCCAAGCGATGCCCTGGGGGATTAATCTTAAACACCCAATGACAACTTGGCGGCTATTTCCTCGTACTACGATTTCAGCGAAGTCACAGGACGAAAAAGTACGTTACGGTTTTGGCTCTTTGCCATCCACCCAAGGCCCCGCAAGTTTCATGTAGTCAGGCTCCTCCAGAACGCTTCCGGTGTCGCCCCCTTTCCATCCCGCAATGTGGTGCGGCTTGGACCGCTGTTCCGACATCTTCTCCCAATTCTTCGCCCACGAAGGATTGGAATCGCTGACGGTATAGTTTTCATCGTCAAAGAAGAACACTTTTCCTTCGCGGTAACTCTGAGCACCAAGAATAACCGTGGTGATCGCCGCTGCACCAAGCAGAGGATCGTTGTTGCACATCGATGGATCATCGGCATACATCGCCTCTAGCCAGTTCTTAAAGTGGGCATAAGTCGTGTCTTTCACCATTTCAGTCTGAAGTCGTTCGTCCTTGAGCTTACTATTACGGGTCACCTGAGGTCGTTCAGGAATAAAATCGAACCCGTCAAACTGCTCGCCCGTTCCAAAGACAAGTGATCCAAAATGGCCACGGATAAGCTGTTTGATCGGCGTGTTTTGGCAAGCCATTGTGGCGGTAACCAAACCCTGAACACCCTCTTTAAAATCAGCAACCACCGTCGCTACGTCAGGCACGTCACGACCGTCATACTCAAGAAAAATTCCACCGGCACCGCAAACTCGCCCCGGAAATCGAAGTCCCGTGGCCTTCAACATCGTCGTTGTCCGATGGACAAATAAATCGGTGAACATCCCCGATCCATACGGCCAAAAACGTCGCCACTGTTTATATTTTGCGCGATCGAAATCTTCGTAGTCAGCTAAACCTTCTTCGACACCCAACCACTTTTTCCAGTTAATATTCTTCGGATTCATTTCCGGCTCTAGAGCGTAATACCGCCACTGCCCCATCGCTGAGTTTCGGAAAAACTCAGTCTGATAAGTAAGAACCTTGCCCAGCTTCCCGGCGGTTAGCATTCCATTAACCTGATCCCAAAGTGGAAGACTGGTCGACTGGACTCCAACCTGCATTACTTTTCCTGATTTCTGCCAAGCCCTCAAAACCGCGATCGCTTCCGTCACAGTTTTCGTCATCGGCTTCTCACAGTAAACATGAAGCCCACGCTCCAGAGAATCAATTATCTGTTTTGCGTGCCAATGATCCGGAGTACCGATGCAAACGGCATCGAGATCCTCTTTTTCAATCATCTCGAGATAGTCTTCGTATTGCTTAGGCTCGAACCCCGTTTCTTTTTTAATGTATTTGGCGGCTCGTTCAGCATGCTTGTTGTAGACATCACAGACAGCCACTAACTCAATTTTTTCACCTTCGACCTGCAGCTTCGTCAGTCTTTTGACATGAGCTCCAAATCCTCGTCCACCCGGTCCGATAAAACCAATTCGCAAATTAGCATTTGGACTAGCGGGCGCGGCTGCATTCGCAGTCCCTGACAAAACCGATGTGGCGGCAAGAGCACCTGCGGAAGTCTTTAAGAACCCCCGGCGATTAGACTTATTCTTTGACATGATGTATCACTCCAATAATCGAACGTTAATTTGAAAATTTTATCGCAAGTGCAACGAACTTTCTACACTGTCGAAAACAACTGTCGGATAAACATGCAAAATCACTGGAAACATCCAACCAACATCGGCAGCCAAAATGACGTCCGGCGGTGGATTGCCTAGACAGACGCTTGAGGATGACGCCCTTGCCTTTTCAGGGAGAAGATCATTTGCTCGGCTTCCACGACTGCTCTGCACAACTGGAACTCGATGTTCCATCGGTTTTCGAGGCCCCACCGGCAGTACCGCCCCGTCCGTGGCCCAAAGTGGATCGCACCGACTTGGGACCGGCAACCACGGTTGACGGAGACCGGTCGTTTGTCCAAGATAGAGTCGTTCTTCTTCTTGTTCGATGTAGTCGCAATGTCCCCAAACAAGCGTTTTTTCTGCGTTCGCGGATTCATGAAATCCGGCACTAATTGGCTTGGCAGCCTTCTCAGCAGTCACGAGACCATCAGTGTGGTTGGCGAATTCCACTGGGATAAAGTCGTATCTAATTTTAACAACACCTTAAAAGAATTGCCTATCTATGTCGGTGAATCTGGCAAAGAAAATGCCCGGATTAATTTTGAACGAATGATCCGGCAAACCGTCGAGGGATATGCCGAACCAAACGCGACGCTAATCGGTGAAAGAACTCCTACGACAATTATCCCAATCCCGATCAGAAATGTTCCTCATATTTCGATTCGCCGGGATGGCCGGGATGTTCTAGTAAGTCGCGTCTTTCATCTCTACAACAATCCCCAAACGACTGGTTTATTCGATCGAATTCCCGAGATGAAGATAACCCTCCAAAAATTTCAGAGCGACCCGTGGCACTTTCAAAAACATCCGGAAGATTTACTTTGCCACCAAGAGATGGTACGAGACTCGATTCGTTTCTGGACTGAGCACCTTGATCGCGACGAATTGGCAGTTTCACTTTATCCGAAATTGAAAATTAAGTTCGTGCGCTATGAAGATCTGCACCGCAACATCAAGGATGAAAGAAAGAAACTGTTTGAGTTCCTTGATGTCGATCCAGGTAAAGCCTCGAAAATCCAAGGCCATCTCAAACCTGGATTTAAAAAAGAAAGACCGTCCGAATTTCTCCGCAAAGGTTCGGTTGGCGATTGGACCAATTACTTTACTGAACAGAATAAAGCTTGGTTTAAAGAGGACGCTGGAAAGCATTTGATTCAGTACGGTTACGAAACTTCATTCGACTGGTAAAGAATCCAACCATGGAAAACCCACCTCCCCCGGAACAACCCAATCTGGACTCCACTGCTCCTCCCCAACCAGATGCTGCGGAGGAAACTCGCGAACCAACAATCCATTTAGATCAGTTCCTAAAGACCTGCGGAGTCGCGACTGGAGGACAGGCGAAACGTTTAATTCAAGGTGGTGAAGTAAACGTCAATGGCGAACTTGAAACCAGACGTCGCCGCCAGCTTCGCGTTAATGACGAGGTGGAGCTCGATGGAGTGGTTTACGTCGTAGCGCTCAGCTGAGCGTACCTCAAATTTTTTAGCCAAACTGGCTCCACGTTAAATTGCGCTTGGAGGATCATCAAAGAATCCTTTCATAAACTCAATTGCACGTTCCAGCGGGCGATCAACGTGCGGGACAACCGTCTCGGTCTCGGCAGGCTGCTCCGCCCCCTCCTCCTCATTTAGTCTCGCTTCCAACGCCTCCATATTTAGCTGACTAATCTCCTGAACCATATCCAGCTGTTCTGGCGTCAGAAGCCCTTTTAACTCACGGACATAACGTACACGTGAGTTCTTAAAAATATCTTCTTCGGACAGCTCTATCTTCCAGCCCTCATCAGGCTGAACGCCCCAAACCTCTGTTTCCTTGGCGATTTCGTCATAACGGTCAATATGTCGACCGCTGGGCCGCCAGTAACTCGCCGTTGTTAACTTCAATGCGCTTTCACCGCGCTGAATGGGAATCACGTTTTGAACCGTTCCTTTACCCCATGTCTGCTCTCCAATTACAGTCGCTCGGCCATGATCCTGTAAGCAACCCGAAACGACCTCACTTGCACTGGCAGAGTTTCGGTTGACCAAAATACAAATTGGAATCGTCGGATCCGTCTTTTCCGGGCTCTCAGCAAACATCATGCTATCGGTTTGTCGATCCCGCACTTTCGTAGTCACGATTTTTTTGCCCTCCGGTAAAAACAAATCGCAAACCTCGACCGCTACATCCAGCAAACCACCTGTGTTATTTCGAAGGTCAATAATTAAACCGTCGACCTCACCCATTTGCTCTAAGGCCGCTGCAAGTTCCGTCGCTGTATTACGCCCGAATTGAACCAAACGGACGTACCCAATGTTCGGATGCTCCTGAAGGTGAAAATCCCAACCAGTTTCCAACCGGGAATCTCCATGAACACTATCAACTTCGATTTCGGCACGTTCAACCTGAATTTTGACCGACTCCCCAGAGCGATCAAACGTAATCTCGAACGGCTCCCCAACGGGACCGCGTAACAGCTTTACCACCTCACGCTGATCAAGCCCTTCCACCGACTTGCCGTCAATTTCTACGACCTGGTCACCGGGCTGAAAGCCGGCTTCTGACGCAGGCGTGTTTGGCATTGGAGCCAGAACAGTCAATCGCTTCGAACGTGGATCCATTTCAACATAGACACCAACCCCGCCAAACTCTTGACGCATGTCTTCATCGAACATCTTGAAAACTTCGCCAGACAAATACATCGAGTGCTCATCAAGATCTTTCAGCATGCCCTCCATTGCAGCAACAAAAAGATCCTCTCGGGACACTCGTTTTAGCGATTCCTTATCAATGACCTCAATTGCTTCCGCAAATAAATTTGCATATCGATTCCGCGAGGCAACTGAATAACAGGCCATCGACACGACAATCGTCAAAGCGATTAAGAGTAGATTTCTTGGAGGCATTGCACAACTAAAGGGTTAATGATCTTTGGTTCCACCAAACGAGCGAGTTCGCTGGCTGTTACCAATCTTATCAAATCCTATCCTTCTTGTCCGTATTAGTCTCCACAAGTCAATACAAAAAAAGCCACCGTCAAAATAAGACGGTGGCTTTTCTTGTTTTCAATAACAGGCCGTGTTTGAGACTTGGCCGACAGCAGCCCTAGTTGGGCAACCCCTTAAACTGATACTTGGGGTTCCTTGGATCAAAGTCTGTATCCGTAAGTCCAACATTCACTTTAATGTTTACATAGGTGTACTCTTCAATCAACTCAGGAGCTTCACCTGGAGCGGTTGGCCAATCATAAGCCGCAAATCGAATCGGCAAACCCAGTTCATCATCAATGAATACTTGAGCTTTGTAAAACTCATAAGGCTCTCGTTGTTCATCATGAATAAGCTCAATCACCGAACAAGACCGCTTGTTGATGGTCGCGCCTTCAGTGTAATTAACCTCACACAGTCCAGCAGCACGATCTCGCTCGGCTTTTTCAATCAGCTTGATGATCAGATTTTCAAGTCCAGCTTCGTAGATCGGCTCTCGCTGACCTCGCATCATCAAGGGGGACTTCGGATCGAGATGGAACGTTTTCAGCCTTAACAGAGGAGCACCAGCACCCTCGTGAACCCACGCTTTACCGTCATCCTTCCCATCTACCCAGATCACCTCTCTACCGGCAACCTTCTTCGGCTTCATGAATCTCATGTAAATGCTGAATGGTGCCTCTACACCTGATTCTGACCGTCGCGGGCACCGTATTTTAGTTCCCATATAGGTTGCATCGCTAAGCACTCCGTTTACCCGCTGCCGCTTTACTAAAATTGCTGTGTAGTCGGAAACATCGCGACGCATCTTTCCCAAAGCCGTTTCTGCGATTGAAACCGCACGGTCGAGCGGATGCTTTGGTTTAGCGGGGGCAGCCTTAGCAGGCATGTCGTTATTTAATCGGGCCACCCTCTCTTGTTCCCCTTTAGGCACGCGAAACGTTGGCGATTCTGTCGCTACCGATTGATTAGCAGAATCGTTTTGAGCCACTGCCTGTGTCCCAAGAACTGAGACACCGATGGCAAGAGAAAATACCATCGTTAAAGAACTTCTAAATCGTTGATGCATCCGATCCTCCGTGATCTTGCTTTGTTGACTCGAGCGATCAACAATTCCAAATTACAATGTCCATTTATAATTATGGTTTCGAGTCGGGCCGTATCTTACTGCCTTCCTTCAATCTCATCAATTGAAGTCCTCAAAACCAATGTTTTAATTACCGTGACAAACCAACCATGCTAGCGTCCAAGGGTTGATTTCTTGGCTACCGGATATATCGCCACGAACGGCATGCACTCGCTAGTTGCATCGCTTTCCCAACGGTAAGCACCGTTATCAGTGGTAAAGTCAACCTCGATTTGCCGTTAAACACCAACGGTGGATCGTCATAGGCCGAATAATCGGAAATCAATCTTCCATCTAATTTTCAATTATTTTTGCTAAGACGTTTCGGGACACAGCCAAGAAGTTAAGTGCTCAGAGTGATTACCGTGATAGGGATAACTTGAGCCTATTTCGATGCGTCAGATGCGTTAAGCGGGAGATAAATATTGATACACCATTGATCCACACCGTGCTGTGTTAGTACCAGATCACCCCCATGAGCACGAACGAGGCTTCTGGAGAAATTAAATTCGACACCACCGGAGGTCTCATTGGCTTGCGTTCTTATATTTTGACTGTTCTCCGGCTGAATGCTAATTCCAGTCCCCTCATAACCAATTTCCAGATGAACGTAGGTTTCACGCACACCTAATTCAATTCGAATTAGTCGAGTTTCAGGAAAGCTTGCCTTGGCCGCTAAATCGAGCAAACCGTCAATGGCCAACGCTAAATTTGATCGGTCGAATTGAAAACAAATCTCATCTCTGTGGTTCAACTCAAATTTGAATCCCTCGCTGGTACTTTTTGCAGACCAGGCCTCAAGGGAACGGTTGAGCAATTCGTTGAGATCGTTGTTTTCAACCGTCAAAATGGGATGATGATTAAGGGACACAACCTTGCTCAGCAGATTCGCCAACTGTTCCTGCTTGGCCTTCACGGTGGTCCAGCCACGACTCACCAGATCGAAATCCTTATTGGCGATACCTGTGTCTAATAAAAAACCGCCTCCATTGATCACCTGAAAAAAGTTATTGATTCGGTGGTTCACTAGAAGAGTCGTTTCTCCAACCAACTCTGAATCAGTCGGACAAATCTGTGGACGGCCTTTCCCGTTCCCTGACTCAAATACAAATTGGTCTTCTTGGTATTGAATTCGATCACCATCCGACAAAACAACCGATTTGGTCGGATCACCATTCAACAGGACGACATTTTCAGCGTTGCTTGGGACCAACAGATAATGTTCCCCAACCCCAATTAAAATTGCGAAAACTGTAGTGTCAGTTTGAAGCTCAAATGGCAAGTAAACCACCTCAGCCACCGAAGGGGAGCAACCTTTGACAGTTTTTATAAATTGTGGAAACCTGGTTATTGACATCAATCAATCTTCGAAAATAGGGAAGATTCGTAATTGCGGAACGTAAAAGTACCGTCGCAAAAATGAAAGCCTGTCCGAGTCAACAATGGTTCGGTTAACGACTTATTCGTTTGCCGCAGATAGCCACAAAAGTTGATTAATCTTCGTCTTCGGGCGGCGTGTCGAAACTCGGTGCCGTCGGTTCGTCGTAATCATCAACAACATCGTTGTACTCTGGCAGCCGATTCAGAGAAGCGGCATCGAGATCGAGATCGTTCTTAATCGTGGACTGTATATCGGAAAGCCCCTTCCGAAACTGCTGATAGGTACCGCCAAGCGTCCGCGCTACCTCAGGTAATTTCCCACCAAACAACACGACCGCCACAATGGCAATCACCATTAACTCACCAACCCCCGGACTGCCAAGCCCGAAGAAGCCGAGTAACTGATGGTGTAATGTGAGAGTGTCTGCCATGAAGAGGCATTTCCAAATGAAAAAGTATTTAAGCCTTCACGCTTGCGAAAAGATGAAAATCAGGCGGTTAGTCAAGGCTGTCGCTGTCGTCTTCAATCGCGCTATCGGCAGGCGCTTCTTTAATGCCGGTCTTGAACTCATTCACACTGCGTCCCAAATTTCGCATCAAACCGGGCAGTTTCGCGCCGCCGAAAAGCAACAACAAAATCGCCATGATGATCAGTAATTCGGGAATACCGGGCATACCAATTGCAAGGAACAAGGATTGATGAAGAACAATTCCGGTCATGTTTAACTCGTGATGAATAAATGGCCGCCCCAAAAAGAACGGGCATTGTGGGAAATGACAACGCTCTCATATTCTCGAACTCCACGTTTAACTGTCAAACCCTTCTGTTAAAACATACCTCAGACCGAGTTTAAATCTCGGTTCACCGACCGCTTTAAACGGTATATGTATCCTGCCAATGTCCGTATGACCGGTTTAAACGCAGCAATCGCCAACGCCGGTGATCTCCAACACCGTGAATCGAGCCGATGCGTGACTCAAGAGTTTGGTAAATTTAACCACAAATTGAGCCGCAGCACGGCTTCGTTTTCACAGGTAGCCTCGATCAAGCCATTCTCTATTTCCTAAGCGTCTTAAATTCTCCCGTTTCAAATGCCCAACTTTTGCCTTGGCTCCCCTCTACCAACACCCGAAAAAAATAAGTCGCGCCGGGAGTCAAAGAATCCAGCAAAAATTCTGCCTTCGAACCCTTAACGTCGATAGTAGCGGTCTCATATTGCCAAGTTCTATCCCCTTCGAATTGCTCGCTACTCGCGCCTTTTTTCTCTGTATTGTGCAATTTCCGTTTTACAAACGTCACACAATCAGACCGTCCATAGTAGAGCGTTGCTCGTGTTTGCGACCCTGCCTGAATGCCTGGGTAAGTCACCACCGCGCGGTCCGCTTTGATTGTGCTAACTTTCGGTTTACCTATTTGAACAGGCAACTCAAAGAGTTGACTTGCGCACTTTGGCGTTAAATAGATTGGCAATTTACTAGGTGGCTCGCGAAGCCGAGCTACCCGAGGGCCAGTCGTCATTTCAACGCCCCCAGTCCCCATCGACAACCAGCCATCATCCAAGGCTCGCACAAATCGATTGGTGTTGGCCGGGTCATCACCTAAATGCAATGTGTCTGCAACATGCCATTTTTTGTCTGCCCCGTAAAACCAGCCTCTCCTCTTCACTTCTCGCACCATATCACCAGTCCGTTCGACATTGGGCGGCCCGGGAACCTCACAAAATGAGCCGGCGCGTAATCCGAGTTGACCCTTCTTACTTTTTGAGGGTCGACGACCTGCCGCAAATAAAACCCAACGTTGTTCGGACTCGTCAAACAAATAACCATAAAACGTATCAACGCCGTTGGACGACTCCACCCTCAACCCCTGGATCACTGATTGGGGATGCCGCTGATACGGGTCCCAGTTTCGTATCTTTACGCCGGAGCCTTCGTGACCGAATCCACTAAATTCAGCAACGGGGTTTGCGGTGGCAAGCAAATGGGGCATTTCCGATACCATTGGCATTTTCTCAGCCTTTCGACTCGCTGCCCACATCGAGAAGTTAACGCCACCCGCCGCGAGCCCGTCCGAATTAAAAGAGGCACCAAAGTAACCGAACGCAGTCGTGATCGGAGAGTAAGATGAACACTGCCGTACGCTTTGCGTTTCGAAGACCCAAAGCTTTGAATTCTGGCACTGGGATGACTCGTATCGAGCATGAACAGCCGCTGGACGCCATCTCGCCCGGATCAAGCGGGCACCATCAATCCCTGCCCCGGTGGCCTCAATTTTTTTAAATTCGGTCGCTGACTTACTTTTCGAATCCAATTTTCGAATGGCAATCTTTTGCAATCCCAAAGAACCAACCTCCAATGGAAACGCATAACCTTGCGGCTCGCCACCATCACTCACGGATGTAGAAATTTGAAACTCGTTCTTCCCAACGGAGACTTCCCATTTACCACCAGCTTCAGCACGCGGAACATCGAAATAAATCTTTAACTCCGCCGCCGCTGGATTCGCTTTCCACAAATACCAACAGGCCTCTCCCGATATTTTGCTACTCACCGCCTGCAAGCCATTAAAATGACTTGAGATCAAAGCACGATCAGATTCTGGTGCTGCATGCTTTCCAATCGCACGGAAGGCCCCTTTTGTAAAGAAACCATTATTAGCATCAAAAACCAAGCGCCCGTTTTGAGGAGCTGAGCCAAAGTAAGAAACTTCCTGGCCCGTCGAGTTAACCCGTGGAGTCGAAAACAACTCTACCTGACCAGACGCTCGATTTGCCTGCGAGCCAATGACAACTAGCAGACCACAAATTAAGAACCGAAAATAAATCATGCACCGCTCTCCACTTTTAAATTCCCCAATGCAACTTCTCTTAAATATTTTACTAATTTGACAGAACTGGAAAGAGTGCACCCGCACGTCCAGAATGAGGCAAATGCAACTCAAACATGCCGCACTCATCGTTGACGAACTCACTCAATGTCCGGCGCAATTCTTGACCGTGAAAATTAATTGACTTCAGGGTAATCCAATTTTCCGATTTTGCATTCACGTGCTCCAGCATTCGAATTCCGCTGGGGTGGTAAACCACCAGCGTATCCCCATCCTGTAAGAAATTCCCCCAGCGTTCGCGGAACTGTTCAATAGTTTCACAGTTTTTAAAATGCTCATCTGACAGTTCCAAATGAGCGAGAAATGAATTCGTCAGTCGCCGATTTGGCTCTATAAAAGATTCAAAGTTGGCCAAAGATGGATCAACTGACTCTCCTAAACGGTGAGCACTCCACACCAAAGGACCACGCTGCGAATCAATTTTATCGCCCGTTAGTCCCTCGTCGCGACACTCCAGTTCCCCGTAGGCGACCACAATTGATTTTTGGGAATTGCTTAAGCAAGCAGGAATATTTAGGGTACGGCCAGATTTCCTTCCCCCTGAATAATGGGATGACTTCACCTTAGGATGGTCAAGCTGCCGTTGAACCATTGTCTCGAAGGCACCCACTAACTTATCTAAATCAACTAACTCTGGCTCGAGTTCTCGCAAAGCTTGAACAACCGCTTCCAACGTCGAAAGAGAAACGTCGTTTGGTTCTAAACGAATCCGATAGTTACCCGGCTCCGTGGGCAACAATTGGTAATGGGGCAAATTCCTCAATTGCGGTAGATCACGAACCAACGTTTTCGCCTGGGGCCACGTGCCGTCAATCACCACAATCTGGCTTGGTCTTTCATTTTCAGGGATGTTCGCGAGTGTTATCGCGGTGTCAGAAGGGTACAGCAACCCAACCGAATCGCCCAATCCGAGGTTTGCATCGACTAACCGTTCTGAATTCCCACACACCAGTTTGGTCCGGTCGAGAGCAGCACGCACCATTCTCGCAGTATTGAATGGGTGATCTCGCTCGCTGACATGCTGAACAAGAATAATTTCGGTCTCGTTCTGAATCCGAGGAATGAGACCGCAATAGCACTGCGACTGCGGCCGAAAACATTGAAAGCAGCGTGGCGACGATGGCTCAGATACCGAACCGTGTCGCTGGCGGGCATCGTTGAGGCCGATAACAGTGCTCCCCATCGAGTAAATCGCTGAACTCAAATCAATTGGAATTCAATGGCGGAAATGCATGGGAATCGAACCCACCAACCACATGATTTCCATGCGGCTCAACGGTTTTGAAGACCGCGGCCGGCACCAGCCGAGCAAGCACTTCCAAATGAATAATAACCGGCAGCGAGCGGATCGCCTTCGTACTACCGGTTCCGAGAGTTACTCTTATACCCTTAATTTCGTTCCGGTGAAAGTATCACAACAAAAACAAAAGGTGAATGTATAACTTCCCAACCCACCCTAAAAACTCTCGGACGTAAAAACTCTGAGTCTTCAAGCCGACTTTTGCAAATTAAAAGGACCTCAATCTGGAACTAGTTTTCTGGATGATTTGCCGCTGTCACTGTGACCCAATCGAGCAACTCGCGTATCTCACCAAGCCGCTCCGCCGAAATATCTGTGTACGCTAAGTGCAAATTTTCAAGCTTCTTAAGCTCAGCCAATGGGCGAAAATCGAGCTTGTCGTCTATCTCAATCATGATTCCCAAAGAACGCAGTTCCCTAAAATTGGTCAAAGGGGATAGATCAACGACTTCCATATTGTCGAGCACGACCGCATCGACCGAATCAAAGAAGTCCACACCGAAGATTCCTACCAACCAACTTGGAGCAGGAAATTGGGAATCGTGTTTGTAAAAACCAGACGCCGCATCATATTTATGGGCAAACGTGACATGGCCATTTTGGCTCTCGACCCAGGCTCGGCCTCGTTTCTGAAGGAGGCTTCGCTGAATTGGCGGGGCAAGCATGAGTGCAAAGACTGCCGTGAGAACAAACAGGAATCGCAACGACAACTGGAATTTCCAACAGCTTTCCCGAAGACTCATCTTTTCCCTACCTGTCGCTTGTCTACATCTGGACACACATGAATTTGATTTGCAGATTTCCCAATTTCCGTACGGGGAACATAAAATAATTAACCCAATCACATGGATGCCTAAATCTCAAACAGATAGACATCCCCACGGCTTACTATTTCTTTTTGGTAATTAAAACTATTCCAACGAAAAGAGCGGCCAGCAGGACAAACGCCCCAATAGCTCCTAGAATAAAGAACAAACTTTGAAAACTAAAACTGCCGCCGCCCATCTTCACGCTCCGATTAAATTAGCAACACGTCGGCCAGCCAAAAACTGCAAACCGGTTGATACCACAGCTTTCCCAAAAAACAGAAACCACTCACTTGGACGCAGCGAGAACTAACCAGTCGAACGTGGCAGCCCCCGAATCCGTTCCGCTGAATTGGAAATCCCGCAACCACTTCTGAAGGGTAGGACCGCCAACCAAACCGTCATCAAAATTGGCGGCCCCCAAAGCACCAGAGTTCCCGCGATTAATAATCCGCGAGTATTCGCTGCGATCGTTGCACTTTTCGCTTCGATCAAGTCAATTCCGTTTGACGGATACAAAAAAAATGTCGCACGCGTTGCAAAAATTGCCGCAGCAAATAAACCTCCTGCAACTAGACCGAACACAACGATCAAAAAAGTGGGATAGCTCGACCGCGGTCCCAGCTTAATTCCAGCCACGAAACCAAGCCACAGCAATGAAATCAGCCAATACCCAATCGATGCAAAAAATGCAGCTACCGCAAAGACGAAAACCAGACCAAACAATTCGAAAATGCTAAAGCGATTTTCACCAATTAACGAATCCCCTGGAACACTGTCTCGATCTCCAACACGTTCCATCCATGCCTCCAAAGAAACAGATCAATTTGAGAAGTAACTTGCACCGCCACGCGACGACTGCAGGAGTTTAGCGTCCGCCGATTAAAAACGCAAAACATCCCTCAATTCAGACGCCTCCCAACCTGAACAAAAAATTCCCCACACACAAACAATGTTTTCGTCGTCAACTCACTTCGGACCTTGAAATGGATTTCCGCTCTCAATTCGCTCCGAGGCGGCAGTCTTCTGAACATCACTTGGCTCACGTTTGGAAATCAGAAATAGAATAAATTTTGCAACGCCAACGTTTTATTGGCGATCATGGATCAGCGCCGGCCTTTTCGCACCAAACAAGAATGATTAATCTGTTTTGCGTGAAAACAAGAACATCAGGCTAACGGAAATGCAATTCTCGATACGAATTTGCTGAGAATTACGTTCTCAAGATTCGTCGATTTGGGATACGATTTATGGCAAGCCGAAGATCGTCGCTTTTGAGCGTTGCTCACAATGATATGCCAGCCGGCGAAGTGCTTTAATTTCACACCATTAAATGCAAACGAACGATCTAATCTTGAGGACAACGGGCATTCGGCATTACTACCATTTATTTTTCCTTGCGATTGTGTTTGGTTTGGTCGCTTTTGCTGTCGGCCAAAGCGCATTCAAAAACGCTTTCTTCGGGACGGTACTATATTCCGTCCTTTCCGCAGTCGTTGTTGTTGTTAGTTTTTGGGCGGTATTTGGCCCGGGTAAATATTTGCAACGGCTCGTACTTTCACATATTTGGCTACCGAGCGATGGCAATTTACCACCCTTGACTGCATTGAACCTTTGCCAAAGTCACCGGTTGCGTGTGTTCTTTGACATTATCGTTTAAGCAAA
>JAAEMV010000022.1 GCA_024225195.1 Planctomycetaceae bacterium
ATCGGGCCTGGCAGTAAGATTTACATCAATGAACTTCGGGAACTACTTCAAGCTGACGACACTACCCATCGGAAGTGCGGATTGTACGCACTCCAGGGGATGGGAATGGAGGCTCAACCCGCGATGGAAGAAATCATCGCCTGCGTCCTCGACAAAGATTTAAACAATCAATGCATGGCCTGCCGTATTCTTGAAAACTTCGGTCCCGACGCCATCGAAGCACAGGACGCACTTTTGGAAGTCCAAAAGAACGGCGGCCCGTCGACACGAGGTTGGGCAGCACTCGTCCTTGGCGCAATCGGACCAACCTCATCGGATGTTGACGTCGCTGAATTGCTCGCCAAGCAACTGCAACCCCGCGAGGATGGCCGACCGATTTCACCCATCGAACAGCAACGTGTCCTCACCGGTTTGGGCTATCTTGGACCGGAGGCAACCAAGGCCCTTCCAACCGTCCGGGAAAAACTGACTGGCCGCAATCAGTTCGTGCAAGGTCACGCGGCCTTTGCACTCTGGAAGATCACGGGAGACGCTGACGAGGCGGGTGCGGTATTCAGAAAACTGCTGAACGATTCCGCGATGGTCAATGAAGCCGTCTTTCTCGTCGGGAAGATGGGGTCCGATGCAATTTCTCTCGCCCCGACAATCGCCAAATCTCTCAAATCCTCGCAACCGGCAACTCGGGAACTTGCTGCCACCGCAATCGGTAACATGGGCAGCGCCGCTGCAGACTACCAATCGCAGGTCAAAGCTCTATACAGCGATAACGACCCACTTGTTCGGATGGCAGCACGCAAAGCGATGCAGAGCCTCAAGGAAGACAAGTAACTTCCCTACACAGTTCACCCGGAAAGATTGGCCGCCAACTCGGCGGCAATTTTACACAACGACTCCGCATCGGCCATTTCGCTGGCCTCTGCGATTGCCCGAACGATTGGCTCGGTATTGCTTGGCCTTACCAAAATCCATTTATCCGGCCAATCAAATCGGATGCCATCCATCGTACTGACTTTCGCGTCCGAAAATTGGGCCTTTAGCTTTTCGTAAAGAGCGGAGGTATTCTCTCGGTCGATCGCAATCTTGGTTTTGCAGATTTCATAGGACGGGATGGCTGCTGCAAGTTCACTTATCGTCTTTCCGTTCTTTGCCATCGCATCAAGGATCTGGGCAATTGCTACGAAACTGTCACGTACAAACCCAACTCGGGGATCAATTGGACCGCCGTTACCCTCGCCTCCGTAAACTGCCTCAAGCGACTTCATCTTGTTGGTTACATTTGCTTCGCCAACCGCACTTAAGTGTAGTTCACACCCGTGTAGCTTACAGATATCAGCTGACATGCGGCTTGACGAGCAGTTGATCACGACCGGGCCCTGCCGGGACTCCAACGCATGATTCAAGGCAATCGCGAGAGTGTACTCCTCACCGATGTAGATCCCTCGTTCGTCAATCAAGGCAACACGATCGGCATCGGGATCTTGGCAAAACACGACCTGTGCTTTCAAATCGACCGCCATTGCCGTCGTTTCACGAAGGTTAACTTCAGTGGGTTCTGGAGAGCGCGTGAACAAACCATCAGGCGAATCACCCAGGCAGGTAAACTCACACCCTAACGCCGCCAAGAGTTCCTTCCCAAGGACCGAACCGGCGCCATGGTGACTGTCCAGCACCACCCTGAACTTTTGCGATCTGATTCGATCGACGTCCACCGTTGCGAGGACCGCTTTGAGATGAGCACTCGTTGTATCCTCCAAATTGGAAATTGCTCCGATGCGGTCGTGAGAAACGGTCTTAAATGCGAACTCACGATAGGCTTTAATCACCTTTTCACCAGCGTCAGCTGGAATCACTCTCCCACTGGCCTCAAAGAGCTTAATTCCATTGTAGGGTGCCGGATTATGACTGGCAGAGATTTGAATTCCTCCAGCAGCGCCATGTTCACGCACCAGAATTCCCGTGGTAGGCGTCGCCGCTACATCGCCATAGATCACGTCTCGGCCGATCGCCGAGAGGCCACTGCAAATCGCTTGTGCGAGCATGGAACCAGTCGACCGGCCATCCCGTGTCACAACAATGGGGCCGTCAGCTGCCAATCCGCCGACGTAAGCACAGCTGTACTTTATTGCCAAAATTGGATCCAGGCTTTCCCCTATAATCCCGCGCAACCCAGATACGCTGATGATGGGCTCTTTCATTTTCTACCGTTAAATTAAATCCAAACTGTCCGGCCTCATCATAATTACAATTCCGAGTTTTCGGTAGAACGTTCCCCCCGCGTTAGCCCCAAGAAGGATTTTCGCCGGCTTACACCTAATGCAATCCGCGCAATCCGAATTCGAACATCCCGCGTGGGAAAGGGGTTGAAGTCGCTTGGGCTGGCAAACTAAAATCCAACGGACGTGATGACTATGAAATTTTCAACCCGAACGTTTCTAATGCAGCAGTTTGTTCGCAGCCAATCGTCTAAGATTCTCGGACAAACGCTTAAACTTAATACCAAAGCAAATCCATGACCAACCAAAACTCGATTCCGGACACAGAGCAATACATACAACGGATCAAAGCAGCCTGTGAGAAGGGACTCTTAACGGAGGGGTCGGTCGAAAACTTAGTCTGCTGGCTTACCGAAGAACGGTATGCTCAATACGCTTCTGCGATTATCGAACATATCGAAACCGAAAAATGGGACGCTCTCGACGATGTCTTCTGGACAATCATTCCATTTGGAACTGGAGGCCGCCGTGGAAAAATGTACCCCTTTGGATCAAATGCGATCAACGAACGGACAATTGGTGAAAGCGCGCAAGGACTCGCGGAATACGTCAAAGAAACCAAACCCGACGGGCCGTGGAAAATGGCAATTGCCTATGACACAAGACACCGGAGTCGAGAGTTTGCGGAATTGTGCGCCAGCGTAATGGTAGCGAACGGTTTCGAAGTCTACTTCATTGACGACTATAGAAGCACTCCTGAACTCTCATTTTTGATTCGCTATAAGAGTTGCGACTGCGGCATCATGGTCACAGCAAGCCACAATCCACCTTGCGACAATGCCGTCAAAGTTTACTGGGCCAATGGAGCACAGCTAATTCCACCGCACGATAAAGCGGTAATCGCCAAAGTTGGTGACGTCCAAGAGATTCCCCGAATTGAATTTCAACAGGGAATTGATGAAGGCAAAATTCATATCATTCGCAAAGAAGTCGATGATGCACTGTTAGCGCAACACATCCAGCACAGCTTCGATGGCCCCCGGGATTTAAAGGTGATCTTTTCGCCACTGCATGGCGTTGGAGAATTTAATGTAAAAAGCCTCCTGAATGCTGTTGGGTTCGACCGACTCGAAATTTACGAACCTCACCGGGAACCTAATGGGGATTTCCCAAATGTGCCAGGGCACGTCTCCAACCCGGAAAATGCCGTCGTGTTTGACGCCATCATTGAGCGAGCCAAGGAATCTGGGGCGGAGCTGATCCTCGCTTCAGACCCAGACTGTGATCGAATGGGGGCCGCCGCGCCCGTCACCAGTGACCAAACCGGTGAATGGCGGACTTTTAATGGCAACCAACTCTGCGCACTTCTCGGGGATTATGTCCTCGGGCAAAAACAAAAAAACGGCTCTCTCAATGAGTCCAGCTACGTCGTAACCACCCTGGTTACCACCAAAATGTTAAGCCGAATCTGCGACTCCTATCAGGTTCGCTGCTCGCAGGAAAACCTCGTTGGATTTAAATGGATCTGCAATGTGATGGATGTTGATGGTCCCAGCGATTTTGTTTTTGGCACTGAAGAATCTCACGGGTTTCTTGTCGGTCAGTACTGCCGAGATAAAGACGGAGCGATTGCCTGTTTGCTCATGACAGAATTGGCAGCACTGGTAAAGTCAAAAGGCAAGTCTCTATTCGAACACCTCGATGACCTCTACCTACGGCACGGATTCCACCACGAACGATTGGTAAACATCCGGATGGAAGGAAGCGACGGGATGAAACGAATGCAAAATCTGATGGCAAACTTTCGCTCCAATCCTCCGACTAAACTCGGTGGATTAGACATTGTTGGTGTCCGAGATTATCAAACAGGTAAACGCACCGATGCTCTAGGAAATTCTGAACCGATGACGGGACCAACGGGGAACGTCCTGATTTTTGAAACTAACGTACCCGGCAATTACGTCGCCGCCAGACCTTCTGGGACCGAGCCCAAAGTCAAATTTTACATGTTTACGTACGTAGCCGCCGAAGACCTAAATGACCTCGCCGTCTCAAAAAGAGAGATGGATTTAAGAATTGATGGGTACGCTGAAGATATGCAAAAGTTCGCGGATCAAGCGTAACGTCCGAGCTGCCCAATCAAAGAGTGGTTGTGTCGCTTCAAATTGTTTGAGGTGACACCAGACACTCACCTGCTACTTGGTCAGGATTAGCTTTCCCTGTTTGGTTTTTCGCAATCGATAAATCTGACCGTTATTCTCAATCCAGACTTCCTCGCCACACCGCGCCAAGGAATCAAATCGAATAATCTTGGGAAGATTAGGGACGGAAGAAATTTCTTCTTGAACTACTTCGTCCCCGGCCAGATCTTGATTTGTTGGTTCTTGATTACTCATTACTCAACCGGTGCCTTGGCAAAACGTGCATTCAGATAAAAACTAAATTTTGAGACCAATCTCTCTTGCTTCCCCAGAGAAACTGGCTAAAATCCTCTATTGAGATTAAGTCTCAATTAGCGAGACCTAGTTTAATAAAATCCGACTGCCCAGCAAGCCATCTCTGCAGAAATTAATTCTGCTTCTTCAGCCAGCCACGCACGGAGCCACCCCGAACGCCATCGTGGCGAGGGGCTTCATTTCTTAGCTGGTATTTTAGGAGTTAGAGATATGCGTTCGCATCTTTTCGCGGAAACCACCCACTCACGGCACAACAGGAGTGGGTTTACCTTAGTCGAGTTGCTAGTCGTCATTGCTATTATCGGGATCCTCATCGGCATGCTGCTTCCGGCCGTGCAGCAAGTTCGCGAAGCAGCGCGGCGAACCGCTTGTGCCAACAACTTGAGACAGATCGGCCTTGCGACATTAAATTACGAGTCAGCCTTTCAGAAGTTTCCTGCCAGCTGGCAACTACCTTACAACAACAGCCTAGGATCGGGGTCAACCACAGGATGGTCAACCCAGGCACTGATCCTACCGTTTTTGGAGCAGGGCAATCTTTTTGACAATGTTGATTTCAATCTTGGCTATGGTGATCAACCGCCAATCACAATCGGCGGAGAGACGCGACGCTTGCAGGCGACCCGCATCCCAACCTACCTTTGTCCAAGTGAAGTTCGTGATGAGATGAGACTTAAGAACGGCGAACCTTACCACTACCCATTAAACTACGGCGGTAACGCCGGAACTTGGTTCGTTTTTAATCCAGCCGCCAACCGTGTTGGTCAGGGTACCCTTTGCACCAATCGACAGCTTTCAATGGGTGCCATAACTGACGGCACCAGCAACACGTTGTTCTGGGGTGAGGTAAAGGCCTACACTCCTTACTTTCGAAACGCTGGTATTACCGGAAGTATTCCAATGCCTTCCGACCCAACTGCCGTTGCCGGATTCGGCGGCGATTTCAAATCGAGCTCGGGGCATACCGAATGGGTTGATGGTCGCGCACACCAAACCAGCTTCACAACGACCTTCACGCCGAACACTGTCGTCCCCTATTTAGTTGGGGACGTGCTATACGACATTGACTGGACAAACCAGCAGGAAGGTAAATCAATGACCGCCAGCACGTACGCCGCGGTGACAACACGCAGCTACCATCCAGGCGGGGTCAACACGACTCGCTGTGACGGTTCGGTTCAGTTTGAAACCAGCAACATCTCCCTGCCTGTTTGGCAAGCGTTATCGACACGCAATGGCAGGGAAGTCTTCACAGAGGACTAGGGAACGACAAATCGATCGGGTTATCCACTGCTGGGTAACCCGATTTCTTTAACAATCGAATGCAAATTCGTAATCGCCAATCGTAACGATATCGCCAGCGGTAAGCGTCGCACTCATCACAGTCGAGTGATTTAGCTTAGTCACGCCCCGCTGCGTAAGAACAACTAACGACCATTTCTTACTGATTAATGTGACTGTGCAATGCAATGCGGCAACTTGATCACTTTTTAGTTTGATGTGACAACCTTCGCGACTGCCAATCACGAGCTTTGGACTATCTAGCGGATACACTTTCTCAGTTGACAAACAAGTTAGCGTCGCGACTTTCGCGGCACCACTTACCGGTTCGGCAACAACAATGGATTTGTCAAACACGAAACGCATTTTGACAACATTCCCCTTCTTGTTGTAACTCACTGTGTCCATAAAAGAATGCATCAGTACCGTTCCACGGCTTGCAGGCTCGTCCCAACTTCCTGCCGATGAGGAGTCAAATCCTGGACCATCATCCTCGACTCGAATCGCGAACCGACGATGATTAATATCAAAACCGACACTTACTCGACGACTAGAATACTTCTCGTCGGCTAAACGCTCTTCTACCAGTTCAATTGTCTCCAAATCTCGCAGGTCAATCTTTTGTTCAGCCGGAATTTCCAAGTTACCGCGGTAAAATGAATTTTGAACAGCATGATCTACGGCGATCGCAATCCGCAACCGATCAATCCGATCAAGCGGAGTGAAGGCGTGAAGCATCCGTTGACATAACGCCACTAACTTGGGAATGAGCGACGGTTCCGCCTTTAGCTCAAACTGAAAACGGGAACCAAATGACTCATCGAACAGACCATCGGACACAGATGCTGACGACAGGAGATCGAGCACTTCCTTGACCGTCGACTCAAGCATTTCGCTGAGCTTGCTCTTCGGAATGTACGTTGAGGCGCCGGCCAGCAATGCCTGCTCGGCGATGTCCTCGCTGCCCTTGCCGGTCGTGAGTATCACTGGAATGTCGGGGTGCTTTTCCCTGACTGCCCGGACCAACTCCAAGCCGTCCATGCGAGGCATTTGAAGGTCGGTCAAAATGAGATCAATGGACCACTCGCTTATTTTCTCAAGCGCCTGGAACCCGTCACCCGCTGTGACGATAGTAAAACCCGGTGCCTTGAGTAACCCCTCCATGAGCATCAGATCAACGTCTGTGTCGTCAACAATAAGTAGGTTGGTCACAGTCCACCTTTGCAAAGTAACATTACTTGGACACGTTAAGCGCCGCAATCATACTAACTTTCCAAATTATACAACACACGATTTCATCACGTTTCCCCAGCCGCGAAGTTTATGGGGAAATTTCTTATTCCGTGCCAAACGCGGGGGAAGGGCGCAACGGTCAACCCATGCCCCCTATTCGACCTAGACCACTGCCTATTTCTTTAACTGATCACCAAAAACGGCTTTGAGCTTCTCGAGTTTTGGAGGAATCAGCATTCGGCAGTAGGGATTACCTGAGTTTCTCTCGAAGTAATTTTGATGATAGTCTTCCGCCACGTAAAACTTCGTGGCTTGACTGATTTCGGTTACAACTGGCCGGGAAAAAGCCTTTGTCTCGTTTAACTTCTTTTTATAGGTCGTGGCCTTTTCCCGTTGCGAATCATTGTGAAAGAAAACAGCCGACCGGTATTGAGGACCAACATCATTGCCTTGCCGGTTTAGCGTCGTCGGGTCGTGCGTCTTCCAGAACACCTGCAAAAGGACGTCAAAAGAAATCACCTCGGGATCGTATTCCACCTGAATTACCTCAGCGTGGCCCGAGATTTTGCTACAAACCTGTTCGTAGGTTGGATCGTCAACGACCACGTAAAGTTCTTCCTCCAACCCTACTGGTTTCGCCATTTTGAGCGTCATCTTCCGACCGCTGACCACAAATCTAAAATCCCGCCCTTCCTTCATCTCTTTGCCATTCAGAAACACTGATAGAGGTAAGTAACCTGCGGAGACAACATCCTTTAATGAGTAGTCGGTCCCGCCATCCGGCGTCAAAAACGTCTCTCCGCCCATGTAGCCCGACTTGACTGACTTAACGCCTTTCAGTTCCAGAAAGACCGCCTCAACACACCAGAAACAACCGCCGCCGAACGTTGCCTTTTCCATACCACCAGCTTTCTCAAGATTTGCAAATGTTTGGCTCAATTTTCGCTCCGAATTGACTTCACCCCCAACCGTCGCCTGGGAAGCGCTGTCGCAACCAACCGTTAGCCCCGCACCAAAAAAGACAGATAGCACGCATAAGATTACGGAAAAACGCATTTCAACTCCCTAACAAACAACTCGGTTTTGCCGGCTTACTCTTACGGCCAAACATCCGTTTAACTATTCAATATAACAAATTGTACGCCCGCAATAACCGAGAATCAAAACCGTAAGAAACGAAAAATCCGACTTAATATTGGAACAACTTAGACCTTTACCCGAGGTTAACGCCCACCCAAGCAACTGAGGGACAGTTCATCTCCCCGGATCTAAACCTAAACTTCCCCAACCGCGTAGTAAAACCAATCTCTCGCAGAAAAGCGGCCGTAATTCTTGGTTATCAAAACGAAAAAACCCGGCACGAAACCGTGCCGGGCAATTTCTCTTTACCTCACTCGACAATCAATTTTTTGCCGAGCTTCAACGTTTTTGATTCTAGTGAATCGTGTAACCATTGTGGTAATCGTGACGCACCATTTTTTGGGTGGCTTCATCTGCATTAGCTGCCACCATTGTCTTCGCATCCCAATCGATACGTTTACCAGACCAAACAGCAAGATTTCCTAACAAAATCGTTTCGGTCAGTGGACCAGAATACTCAACAAACTCGGAAACCGTTTTGCCTTCGCCTTTAATAGCCTGAGCAAACTCAGTGAAATGGCCTGGCGATTTTACGTATTCAATGTTCTTGAACTTTTCGTATGGAGAGCCACCGCCGGTTGGGTTGGTGATCGATCTCTGGCGAGTGAATTCACCGTCAACAATCACACCGGTTGACCGCGGTTCACCACCGTAATCACCTGGCGAGTAGAACTTGCCTTTGTCGCCGACAATCAAAGCGGCACTGGTAAAGTGTCTCTCTTTTTTGCCACGTTGCTGTTTTGGCAAATCAGCCATTAATTCTTCCGACGGCTTTTCGCCACCGTCGTACCAAATCATTTTCAATGCCTTCCGACCGTCGAGTGCAGGAAATTCAAAAACAATCTTGGAGGAAGCAGGGTAGCAATTGCCATCATGCTTTTCCGAAACCGCTTCGACGGAGGTTGGAAACTTAAGATCCAATGCCATGTAAGACATGTTCAGCGTATGGCAAGCCATATCGCCGAGAGCTCCCGTTCCAAAATCCCAAAATCCACGCCATTTAAATGGATGGATTTCTGCGCTGTATGGACGCATTTTGGCAGGACCAATCCACTCATTCCAGTGAACATTCTTGGGCGGCGTCTCTTCCTTCACCTTCAGGCCAAAACTTTGTGGCCACACAGGACGATTGGTCCAAACGTGAACTTCCTTAACGTCACCAACCACTCCATTTCGAATCAGTGCTGCTGATTCACGCAGATTACTGAGTGCGGTGCCCTGATTACCCATTTGAGTAACCACACCCGATTCTTTGGCTGCATCGCCGAGCATTCTCGCTTCTTCAATCGAATGGGTAAGAGGTTTCTGGCAGTAAACCGCCTTCTTGGCTCGAAGCGCCTGAAGTGCCGCAACCGCGTGCGAGTGGTCCGGCGTACTTACGGTGACAGCGTCAATTTTGTCACCCATCTCGTCGAACATTTTCCGGAAGTCGTTGTAGGTCGCTGCATCTTTGAACTCTTGCTTCTTCTTGTTCAAAGTGTTGTCATCGATGTCACAAATCGCGACAACTTTTCCGTGGTTTCCTGCGTCGGTCGAATCGCTTGCACCCTTTCCACCCACGCCAATACAGCCAAAACGAATTTCTTCTAAAGCAGAAATACTCGGCTTAATAGAAATCCCGCCTGCAACCCACGCACCAGCACCGAGTGCCGCAGTTGACTTTACGAATTCACGACGATTAGAACCCTTCGTCATTTTTTCTCCTGGTTATTATCTTTGGAAATTGAAGTAGCTAAGCTGCACCCAAGTTATCCGGAAATGACTGAGAATTCAAACATTTCAGCCATAAATTAACTCGGCAACGAGCCGATTCAACTTATTACTGCCAAAGCACTTGCTTTGTCTATAGGATTATCAGCAGCAAAACCTCTTTTTAAAATTGTATCGCGTCTAACATTTTATCGGTGGCAACCTCAGGTTACTGAAGCTCCCACTCAAATAAGTTCGTCAGTCGAGTCTTTCTGCGTTAGCTAAGCCGGTTAACCGCCAACCTTTTCACGTAATCGATTAACGATTTTTTGCATCTCCGCTTTCTCTTTAGGTGACTCGACTGTCTCAATTGCCCGGTTCTCAGCAAGCCTTGCCTGTCGAGTCCGCTTCTGGTCTCGCATGATCATTGCCTTATGCAACAGGGCTTCGGCTCTTAAATCGGCTGGCATTTGTGTGTCTTCCGAGAAATCATCCAGCTCCTTGAGCGCCCCTTCCTGGTCATCCATGGCATAAAGGCAATCCGCCTTGGCTCCAATTAAATCGATTCGAATGTCAGGGTTATTTCGAGAATTCTGTAACGCCGCGTCGTAGCAGGCAATCGCATCTTTGTATTCGCCATTGGCAGCCAACAAAGAGCCTTTGGCTAAATTTAAATAGTTAGCTCCCTGAGCTTTGGCAATCGAGCTATCGAGCAACTCCATTGCTTGACCGCGCCGTCCAGAACCGACCATCAAATAAATTTTCTTGACGATTAGCCTTTGACGCGTTTCACCAACCACACCCTCAAGGTTGATCATTTGGTCCAGAATTGTATCTGTCAATAAATTATCTTTCAGCTGCCTCGCTAAATTCAGCTTCCATTGAAAAATCTCAAGTAGCTCAGCGCTTGAAAAATCAAATTGCTCAACGACTTCATCGATGAATTTAATAGCGCGTGCTGGCTTTTCCACCCGGGAAATCATCAGCAGGTCAGTCATGATGACTTTTCTCATCTCTGCGTCTGCCGCCCCGTTCCACTTCTTTCGCAAACCAAGGGCATTGTCTTTATCGAGAGCAACGATTTCTTCAATTACTTCAGGATAGTAAACGCCAATGATCTCCTGACGCATTTCGCTGATCGCTTCATCCAGCAACCTCGCTCGCGTCTCACCTGTTTCGGCTTCGGCTGCAGCTAATTTTGCGTCTCGATTGATTCTCAATTTCCTTGCATTTTGCAAAAGATCAAGATAATTCAGATGCCCCCCCGCCTCATACCCCGCAAAGGCAAACGGTACTAGTTTTGAATCAGCAAGAACCAACGTAGGAAAACTATCGATCCCATATTTTTTCGAATACTCGGCGTTCTGCTCTGCCAGTTTTGGATCCTGAGGACTGTTTTTGGGGAAGTCCAGTTTGATGAGAACATACTGTTTGGATATTTCATCAAGAAACTCTTTCTCAGAGAGCACTTCCTTTTCCAATTTTTTGCAGGGAGGACACCAGTCGCTTCCTGTAAACAAAAAGATGACGTCCTTGTTTTGGACCTTTGCTTGCTCAATGGCCTTGGGAGCATCCTCCGTAAAGCCAACTTCTTGACCTGCCGAAATCGAAAACGCAGACAAAAATATCAACAGCGTTGAAATGATTACGAATCTTAAACGATCGACCGAATTTTGTGTTGGTATTGCTGAAGTAAAGCTCATCGAGCGTCTCTCTGATAATTTAGAAAACTGCCTCCCACGCGTATGACTACGTCGCGGACGAAAAAGATGTGCGGCAGTAAATAGAAAAATGATCCCGTAACGCTTCTATCTTATCTGTACTAAATTCCAATGGCAATTGCGACAACTCTCTTTTTAAGATTTGAAATTTTGGCTTCTCGAAAACCCTAACCTTTACCAAACCCTTTGAAACCACGTTCGAAAGGTTATCAATTTTTTATCCGAGGGGCCTCCTCCCGATACGCCTGTTGCTCAAACGGATTGTCGCGATAGCAATCTTTCCCCGCTAACCAGAGATAAGCCGAGCAACCCAAGTAAACAGGAATGAACAAAACACCCCATTTTTCGTACTGCGTGACGTGAATTTGTTCATGACTTCGCACAATGTCGAGCGTCTCACGATCTTGCCCTAAAATCGTATGGCCCAACGTCATTGCTGCCACTCCCTGAGTTCCGAGACGCTCAAGAAATCGCGAAACAAAACCACCAAAAAACTCCAAGCAGCCTTCTCTTACTTGAACTCGGCCTCCCGTCAGCAAACCAATTAATCCCAACAGTGAACCAATTAGTGAATTTGGAGAGGTCCACGTGTAAAAAATGACCTTCAGTAGTACATTCAAAAGGAACCCCCAAATACTTAATTTTCCAGCGTCTAAACTCAAAAACCAAAGTTTCCACCGCGAATTGGTAACCAGCGAGTAACGTTGTTGCCGAATTTTTGATGAAAAATCGCCGAAACCTACGGTAAAGGTAACGGGTTTTAACATTACGGGAAGCGAGAGAATTAGTTCCAACCTTATTCGACGCCTATAATACAACCTCGGGTATCCTACTCTTCAAGTATCGGAACCAGCGTTCATTTGGACTGGGATGATGCTGACAATTAGGACCGTTCGCAAACTGTTACTCAGATTGTTTACTATGCCTTCTAATAAAAAATTCTACATTTTCAGAAGCTATTCGCGAATGGCTCTCAGCCTCGCGGTGTCGCTGACGCTTTTGACTACTGCAAGTGCAGTCGACAATGACACGATCAAGTCTCTCAAAGCAATTGGGGGAAAAGTTGTGCGAGTCGTTGACCAAAACCGAGACGCCTGCGTTGCCCTCGTGGACGGCATGGGATCAGGGAGCGGGGTCATTGTCTCCGAAGACGGATTAGTACTTACTGCCGGTCACGTCATTGAAAACACGAACTTAAGAAGTTTCGAAATCGTCCTCTCCTCGGGACGGCGTGTTAAGGCAAAACCGCTCGGACACAACCTCAATAACGATTTAGGCATGGCTCAGATACTTGAACCAGGCCCGTGGCCATACGCGAAAATTAATCGGAACAACACTATCAAAAGAGGCGATTGGGTTGTTTCCATCGGACACTCTGGCGGATGGGAACTTGGACGAGACGCTCCGGTGCGGACTGGACGATTTCTCAAGATGGAGAACTCGCAGTTGGTGACCGATGCCGTTTTGATTGGGGGCGACTCCGGTGGGCCACTCTTCAACCTTGAAGGAGAGGTCGTTGGGATCCACAGTTCGATCGGCGATTCAGTCAGTGAGAACCGGCATATCCCAATCGAACTGTTTATCACAGACTGGAAACGTCTAGAAGAAGGCCAACAGTGGGGCATGCTTGCGAATTTAGGTCGCGAAGGAACACCCCGTCCGCTGATCGGAGTTACGGTTGACCTCACGGCAAGTGAATGCGTGGTCACCTCGGTTATCCGAAACTTGCCAGCAGCGGCGGCCGGTATTCGGCAAGGGGACGTCATTACTAAATTTGGAAACACATCCATTGGTTCCGGACAGCAATTGATAAACGTCATTCAGCGACAAGTCGCCGGACAATCCTATCCCATCTCTGTTCGGCGCGGTGGACGAACGTTCAAGCTCGAAATCACTCCCCAGTAATTATTTTGGCTGCAAAAACTGGCATAACGATATGAAATTCAAAACGAAAACGATTTTTTTTCTCAGCATTGGGCTACTGGTCTCTTTGTTTTTAGGGCCGATTGATGCGTCCCACGCGCAAATCTCGCGGGACTTGCGGAATATCTTTCAATCGATGCTCGACGATCTTGACCAAGACATCCGAATTAAATTTGAGGAAGCACTCGCGACAGATTCTTCCGTCGTTAAATTAACCCGGGAACAGTTCAAGCGTTTCCGGCAAAGTCCAGTCAACCCTTTCGAAGGTTTAAAATCAGCGGCAGTTAACCAGTCCGGCACCATCATCGCGCTTAAGTTCGAACTGCCGGACATTCGTAACCGCTCAATTCACCCGCTAGAAAGACAAAACAGTGGCTTGCTCGCTTCACTTCGGCCCGCGGTAAAGAATGCGGCGAAGTCATCGGTGGTGGTGTATTCCGACAACCGCTCGGTCGCGATGGGTACCATCTTTCGCGAGGACGGTTACATCCTCACCAAAGCCAGTGAACTTGACGACACCAATACAATTCGATGCAAACTGTTCAACTCAGTTGAAAAGCAAGCCAAATTGGTAGAAGTCAGCCAAGAGCACGATCTCGCGATTCTTAAAATTGATGCCGATGGTTTGGTACCCGCCAAGTGGGCTAACCAGTCAGCCAACATTGGTAACTTCCTACTGACTCCTGATCCCTTTGGGAATGTATTGGCACTAGGGACATTCAGTGTTCCCACACGGTCAACTGCCGTAGGCCAACAGGCGTTTTTGGGCGTTCAACCCGAGACAACGCCCGTGGGCGTTCGTGTTAGCGCCATTCGACCGGGCACGGCGTCTGCGCTAGCTGGTTTGCAAGATGGTGACATCATCACAAAGCTAAATCAAACCGTTGTGAAGGACGCTTCTACCCTTGTCAAAGCGATCAGAGACCGCGCACCCGGTGACAAAATCGATATTACGTTCAACCGCAACGGAACAACTCAGACGACAACCGCGACACTTGCCGCACGCGAGTATTCAGGCGAGCAGGCGGCACGATTTAAGATGATGAATCGACTGGGAGCCGTACCGAGCCAGCGGTACGATAACTTTCCATCGGTGTTTCAGCACGACGCTCCCCTGTTCCCAGAGGACTGCGGCGGTCCGATTACAAATTTAGACGGCGAAATAGTAGGCATTAATATTGCCCGGCTTGGCCGTGCCGCAAGCTATGCGATCCCTGCATCAACCGTTCAAAGTGTCATTTCGAAATATGAGACCGACACAAAGCTACGCCAACTCAATGTCGGGACACGCAAGTAGTGCGGCCACGACCCGTTCACAGTTAACTCCATTTCGCGGTTGGTGAGTCAGCACCCGAACTCGCAACTTGGATAGTCGTTAGCTTGGGGAGGTCAGCGATTAACCAGGGAGGGATTCGCAAGGGCGGTGCTTCGGGCGATGAAGCATTGGGGAAGATCACAGCGGGGAAATTGAACCGCCGCCAACCTCAATCAGAGCAGGGGAACTCCGGATGCGGTTGACGGCAAGTTCTCAATTTCCAATCGGCCCACGATTGGTGGCCTCCTCAGCAAGGGGAACGCGTCTCGAAGACATTTCCGTTCTTAAAACTGGAACTCTTTCAAGAGACGATTGCTAGGGAAGACAATTCACTCAGGGAAATATACACCCTTGTAAACAGGAGGCTAATCCTCCGCAGGAAAACTTTCTTTCCCCAGTGGATTCCCGTTGGTTGCGAGGGTCAATCGGGCTGTGACGTCGTAAAAAGACAACAGTGAGGATTTCTTAACACGGGAAATCAGCCCAACCGAGATAACCCAACCCAATGGGGAAGATCCCCCCTCCATCTCGCAGGCGATTCGAATCCACCGAACTTCTATTCAAACTGAGACTTACTTCGAAGAATATGATGATAATGCTGAGCAAACCGATGGGCCTCATCCCGCACATACTGGAGCAACCGAAGTGAGAAAGCGTGTCGCGACAGCCGAATGGGTTCGGACTCCCCCGGGCAGTAAATTTCCTCGTTCTTTTTCGCAAGCGACAAAAGGGTCGGGGGTTTGATACCCAGTGCCTCAAAAGCGGCAACGGCGCTGCTCAACTGCCCCTTCCCACCGTCAATTAACAAGATATCGGGAAACACATCCTGCTCATCATAAAGACGCTGAAACCGCCTGGAAACAACCTCGTGAATACTCCGGTAATCATCAATGCCGGAAACATTCTTGATTTTAAATCGCCGGTACCCCGGCTTGAAAGGCATCCCGTCGACAAACCTCACTAAACTCGCCACGGTGTCACCACCACCGAGGTGGGCAATGTCAACGCCTTCGATGGTTCGTGGAGCCTCCTTCAATTTCAAGACTTTCTTAAGTCCAGTCAGCCCCTTCTTGGGATCAATGTGAAACACTTCGGGTTGGGCATGAGTATCTAGCTCGCCCCGCCGATCCAGCGAGTTCAGCATCTCAATTTCATCACGCAACTTGGCCGCCTTTTCAAAATCCATCAATTTCGACGCCGCCAACATCTCCTCTTGCAACTGATTGATCAGCTTTTTCTTTTTCCCCGAGAGAAACATCTGAAGCCGACGGATATCCTTCCGATACTCTTCCTTCGAAATCCGCATGTTACAGGGTGCGGTACATTGCTTAATGCTCGCCAACAGACACGGGCGAAACCACCGCCAACGCTCATCGCCTTCATCAATATCAAGCGAGCACGTTCGGAACTTAAAGATTCTCTGCAACACCTGCACAGCACCTCTCAGAGAACCCGCACTCGGGAACGGTCCGTATAGTTTTACCCCTGACGATTCAGGCTCTCGTGTTATCTCAACACGGGGAAAATCTTCGTAGGTTGAAATTTGCAGATAGGGAAACGACTTGTCGTCCTTTTGAATCTTATTGTTCTGAGGCTGAATGTCCTTAATCAGTCTGGACTCAACCAGCAAAGCATCAACTTCACTTTCGCAGTCTAAAAAATCGACGTCAGCGATATCACCAATCCACGGTGCCGTCCGCGAATCTTCCGCGGCTGCTTTCAGAAAATAACTACCGGCCCGCGAACGAAGATTGGTCGCCTTGCCAACATAGATGACGACGCCAGATTCATTCTTCATCAAATAAACGCCCGGCGTCTGCGGGAAAGTGCGGACTTTAGCCGCAGCACGGCGAAACGGGGTTAATCCCGGGTCATCGGCTTCTTGCAAATTATTAGGTTCTTCGTCCATCGCGGCATTATAAAAGGGATTGGCTTTTCCCGCTAACCGTTCGCAATCAGAAGTAACAACGCCGCCACGAACATCCAGGACTTTCGCCAATACGACTCGACACCCGCAGGCGAAGTCCTACCCAGCAAGCCGTTGGCAGTCGCAGGTACTCTTACTAGCAAAACCCCGCACTTATGGCGAATACAGATTCAAAAACCCAGCTAATAAGACTGACCACTGCTAATTAGTCTTGGTTCGAAACCCAAACCGCCGGAGTTCCCTCAGAAAAATCAACTTCGTCTCCGGCTTCGTTATGAGTCCATCCCAAGTGAAGCCAGCCACCCTCGGCTCGACAACGGCTTAACACCATGGCCGCCGCGACTTCGCTGTCCTGCAACGCTTCGACAGTATCGACAGGTACCAAATTAGCCGGTAGCTCAGAGGCAAGTTCTTCTTCGGTCTCTTTTGGATTCAACTTGCCGTCCAAAAATGATCGGAACGCGACCGTCGTCGGGCGTTTCTTTTCCGGCTCAAGGTAATCAATCTCAGCAGCACCATCCCGCATCAGAAATAACTTTCCTTCGCGATTGACGATTTTAAATTTCAGCGCGATTTTCAAGCCCTCTTTGATTTTCTTTGCACCCTGAGAAAATCCTGACCCCGAAACAACAATCCGAAACGCATTGTCACGAAACTCAATTTGGATCGGACGAATAGTGGCAAAGGTAATGCTAAACGAATCATCTTTATCGCCTTCTGAACCGCCAGTTAACGTAGCCGGTGCTTCTCCAAGAATGGAACCCAACTCATCAGCAAGCTCTTCATTAGAAAAGGTCTTTCCAGCAAATAGCGCGGCTAGATAATTATTTGGCATCGAATCGTGAATCGCAACTGTTACGTCAGAACCATCCTCAATCGCCACGGGTACCCCTGGTGCTCCCAATCGGGACAAAGATGATTTTTCTCCCGTCGCCAAAACTGAATCATCAAACGACCGAAGGTAGACCTCCGGAACCAAATTCGATTTGGCTCGCATTTTTTGCCGCGACTCGTTCAGTTTCTCTCTACCGTCTGACATCGCCTCATCGGTTTGTTCAGTGAATCTAGTTAACGTTTCACTTTTTGCACGCCGAGTCGCACTGGCTTCTGACTTGCATTTTTCCTTAGCGAATTTCTTTTCGGCAATGCAATCGACGACCCTAAGTTTCGAAGACGTGCCATTGAAACAGGCTGCGACGCTCGCATCGACAGTCGGATCAACGGCAAAGAAACCGCCTAAATTTGCGTAGATACCGCGTGTACCGCTGACTGAGCCAGCTGTATTGATGTAAGCGCGAATCTTACCCTGTTGAATATAGGTGGCGGATGAGAGTCCGCCGGTCAACTGAATCTCAGCATGCACCTGATTGGGATCTTCATTTAGATTTATCGTAACCAAGGTGTCGCTTGTAACCTGGCCTCGGACGAGCCGACCGTCAATTCTCTCGCACAATGGTTGACTTTCTACGACGTTCCGCGATGCAAGGCGATTTATCAATCCGTCTCCAATCGAGACATAAATATTCGGCTTAGAATATTTCGCTCGTATGGCGATTAAAAGCTTGGGTATTTGGTTGGATCGTTCCATCCACTCAAGACCGGCACCAACCCTACCTTCCGCCTCAGTTGAACCCGAGCCGCTTAAGTCCGCTAAATCAGTGACCAATGCTGCCAGACGTTGATCAAACTCATGACGGGTTAAAGAAGACGTTCCGTAGGCAAAACTGTAAGCAAACTTCTCGGTAGTTGCAGCGGCAGAAGTGAAAAACGGATCCCCGTTGGTCTCAGCTAACGCATTGAAACTCATTCGCAACCGATTAAGTATCCCAATCGTCTTTGCCCGTGCCTTGAGTCTAGGTTGATCTTTTGCCCGAGCCTTGGCCATTTCTTTCTTTAATTCGGCAACTTCGAGACTTAAAACCCCCTGCTGCTTAAGCAACGCAGCTCGCTCATCGGCCTTGGGGTCGACGACTTCATCTTCGCCCTCTCCCGGCTCAGGAGCCAGGGGCAATGCATCTAAAGCTCGCTCAATTTTCAACAGCTCAGCGTTTAATTCCCTCACCTTGAGATTAATATCTGTGGCACTGTTGGCCGGCGGCAATTCAAATTGAATTTTATCGAGCTCTTCGATCGCCTCATAAAGACCTAACTTAACGAACAACTCCGCTCGCTCCTTACTCTCCATCGATTCCCGGGAAAACCGAATCAACCCCTCGAGATCCCGTTTCATAACATCCCGTTGACGCATCAATTCGGCTGCTGATATCTGTTGAAAATTACCACGGGCTGCCGAAAGGCCAGACTCAATATCTAAATTTTGATTCCCCTCAAGATTGGCAATTTGTCTCAGGAGCGCGTCAGCGACTTCACTCAATTCAACATTCTCAGCCAAATCCGCATCGGTGACCGATTCAAAGCGTTCTCGCAGGCGTTCCAACTCCACCAAATCGGCGTTCTCACCCTTGGCTGCCTGCGTGTCGAGGACGTTAAGTAATAATCGACCCCGTAGCTGTGGGTCCGTTGCCTTGAAATTAATCCATGCATTTAGCCGACGAACCGACTCTTGCAGTCGCTTACTCGTATCCGAATTAAACGTGGCTTTGGCAACCTCAACTGGTTCTCCAACCGCCGCCGCATTTTCAGCCAGTAATGGATCATTGCCAAATGGTACAAACGCCACGCCAATAACCAAAACAAGCAATATCAGACGACTTCGTTGCAGAGGCTTCATTCCAAATCCCATCGATTATTCCCAATAGGTCATTTTATTTAAAATTCGGGTGCGAGTTGATTCCAGCTAACTCCCAACGCCGTAATCTGTGCCGATTTCGAAAAACGGGACGACTAGGCAGATTGGGATTGTTATCAATTAACGCATCTGATTCTAGATGAATGATCGCATAAAACGATTTATTACATGGAATTTCGACAATTTGCATCCCCTTTCATCGAAATATCGAGTTGCGTAGCATTAGAGGAGGCGAAAACTGCAAACCTGCAATTCTCGCCCAAGCTGATTCGCAATAGACGATCTTTTACCCCTTTAACCATTGCGGCTCGCCGCCATAGTTCGGAGATTTTAATGTCAGATTCGCTTAACGACCGCGGGAAAGCGATTGAGGATGTATTTTTTAATGCCCGGGATCAAGAATTGATTCAAAAGTTGAAACAGGAGATGGCCGCTTCGGAAGCCCGTGAAGCCATGACCCTTGCTTCGGGCATCGACGACGACGCAGTTCTCGACAGCTTAATTAACTGTGGGATTACTCCAGAGTCGATGGCATCGGTTGCACTCATTCCGCTTGTTGCCGTCGCTTGGGCTGACAACAAAATGGAAGATAACGAAAAAGAGGCGATCCTAAAGGCTGCCAACGAAGCGGGGGTTGCAGAAGGTTCGGCCAGTTATCAATCGATCGCCGCGTGGCTGGACAATCGCCCCGACGCTTCCCTTACCGAAGCCTGGAAAGATTACATGACCGCCCTCAACGAATCAATTGATCCGGTCGCGTTCAATCAACTGAAAGCTCTCGTGATGCGACGTGCTGAAAATGTCGCGGAAGCGGCGGGCGGCTTCCTGGGACTAGGCAATAAAGTCTCTGACGCCGAAAGAAAAGTCATTGACGATCTAGGATCCTAAACCCTGATCTTCGATCGAACTTTCACGAGCAGGGGGTAAGTTACTTACCCCTTTTTTTGTGCCAATTTTTAACCAGCGGTGCATCTCTGACGCCACCACCTCTAATGCTTTCCTTTTAACGCCCGGAGCAGTAGCCCGATGAATTCCAAGATCATGCAATTCTTTTCCATTGCAGCCTTTGCGACCCTCGCTTTTTCGACAGTCTGCTCGGCGAATGAATCGGACACCCAAAAACCAGTTCGCGTATTTATCTTTGCCGGTCAATCCAACATGGTCGGTTCAGATTCAAAGGTTGCTGACATTAAGAGATTTCCGCCATTTGCCGGCTTAAGCGCTCCACAGCCGAACATTAAATTTTCTTACTGCATTGGTCGTGAAAACAAATTGAAATCCAATGGCTGGGTAGCCTTAAATCCCGTCAATAACATCGTCGGTCCGGAATTAAGTTTCGCAAAAAAAGTATCGAACAATTCAGACAGTCCGATCGCTATTATTAAGTGTGCCGCGGGGGGGACTCACCTTGGTGGCGACTGGAACCCCGATGACCCCAGCGGTTTTAAGATGTACCCGCTGGCTATCGAGCTAGTCCGTGAATCACTCGCTGAGCTGGATCGCCAAAATATTAAATATCAACTTGAAGGCTTCATGTGGCATCAAGGCGAAAATGACATGTTCAACGAGCAGTACATGGCAAATTATGGAAAGAACCTCGAAAACTTTATCCAAAAATGGCGGGATGAATTGGATGCACCTCAGTTGAAGTTTTTCGTTGGCGAACTCTGCACCAAAACCATTTGGGGAATGGATCTTCGCCCTCGAATGTATGCGATTAGCGTAGGTCAAAAATCGGTTGCGGCAAACGATCCAAACGTCATGTACGTCCCAACCTCTCACGTAGGAGTCGAAATTGGCGGCGGAGTAGGATTGCATTACCACTATGGAACACTCGGGCAATTAGAGCACGGCGTTAATTACGCCAATGCTTATCTTGAATCGATCGGGGTGAAAGCAAAACAACGAGCTCAGCTTTCAAAACTCCCGTTTAATGCAAATGAACCTGTCAAACTCTTTGTCCTCGCTGGTCACCGAAACATGGAAGGCGAGCGAGCTTTTACGCAAAACCTTTCCACGAATGCAAAACTAAAGAAACTATTACGAAATCAGAAACAGATTCCATTTCGATACCAGTTGGGCGGTGATTACTTAGTATCCAATAATTGGGAATCGCTCGGTCCGACCGGGTACTACGAAACATTTGGGCCAGAATTGAGTTTTGGTGCAGCGTTAAAAAAGACCAAAGGAAATATCGCGATCGCAAAATTCACCCATAGTGGTTCTCAGATTGTCGACTGGACGCCCGAAGGAAGCGAAGCAAAGTCTCGAAACCTGTACCCCCAATTCATCCAGTTTATTGAGGATTCCATGTCGGACTTAAAAGCCAAAGGGCATCCCGTTGAATTGGCAGGAATTTTCTACCACGTCGGCGAAAATGACATGTCGTTTGGCCCATTCCGAAAAAATGCCCCCAGCCGGATTGCTTCCTTAATTAAACAAAGCCGCATCGATCTCAAGCAGCCCAATTTACGATGGTTTGTTTCGCAACAACCACCAACAGACCATGAACAAGTCAACGCTATCGACGTCACTGCCGAGCTTGCTAAAGTTTCGGAAGCAGATCCAAACTGGATTCACATCCGCGCGTTTGATCTCCCAAAACAAGAAAAGCAATTGGTTTTGGACGAACTGGGGATCATCGCTTTGGGACAACTAATGGCCACCGAATATCAAAAGACGGTAAATTAAAAGCTAACTAAGCCAAACGTCGGTGATCTCTTTCACTTGCCATTGGCCGTCTTTTTTCAAACAAGTGATCGTTTTGCCCGAAGCGTCCAATGGGCCACCCCACAGGCCAAAGTCAAGCGTTACTTCATTGGCCGCCGTCCACTCCCTGATAATGATCCACACCATTGTCCCGCGTGCGTTGGTTGCTTTGTCTCGAACATATCCCTTATCTAGTTTGGCATCTGCCGCCGATCTATATTTCACTGCCAGCTGTGCAAGCCACGGCTCTAACTGTGAGGGCATCGAAGCCCAATCACCCTCCCGATTCCACTGATCCCGATTCGTAGGCGTGAGATACAGTGGCTTGCCACCATTAGGGACGGTTTCAGTCGATAGAACAAAATGAATCACCTCACAATCTCGCTCAGAAAGCTGAACAGGTTTGGGAGGCGCTCGAACCACCAAATCATCGCCAACCGGATTGGAATCTTGGGCTAAATCCTGAGAGGTCGTCGGCTCAACGCCGCATCCAGCCAAGACGCAAATCAAGCCGAAAACCACACTTGAAAAAACAAAGCCAACCAACCTCGACATCCCGACCATAAACTGCCTCACTTGAGTGAACCCCTTAAAACCGATGAATCCCCGCAGGAGGGGTTTGGCCCGCGATCCCGCCTTGTCCCGCCGAGTACCGAAAACGACAACCACTCTCAACTAACCGATTTGAAAGATAAGTCTATTTGTTGACTATTCGATCGAGTGAGATAGCAACCATTGATACAGCTCGGGATTATCGTAGGTTTTCGACCACGAATCGTGCCCCGCTTCCGGGTAGACCGTAAACTTAATA
>JAAEMV010000023.1 GCA_024225195.1 Planctomycetaceae bacterium
CCAGGCCGAACCGCGCCAAACCAGTAATCCACCCAGAGTAACGATGAAAGCAGGAATCCCCAGATAGGCGATCAGGAACCCGTGAAAGGCACCGACAGTTGCTCCAAACAAAATGCCAATACTGACGGTAATAATCCAGATTGCCGGATGCTCGAAACCGATCAATGGTGGGAGTATCCAGACTTGAATCACGCCCATAATCATCGCTGTTATGCCAAGCAGAGAGCCGACTGACAAATCAATGTGCCGGGTGACAATGATCAACACCATTCCGGTCGCCATCACGGCAATTGAAGAAGTCTGAACCGACAGGTTCCACAGGTTTCGAGGCGTCAGAAAGACGCCGTTGTCTCTGAATATCTGACCGTAATAATGAAATCCGACCCATATCAATACTAATGCGCCGATCATTCCAAGCATTCTTGTATCGACTTCCGTAGCTCTCAGGAATCGTACCATTGCACTGTTCACAGCTCTCAGGAATCGTGCCAATGCACTGCCCACAGCTCTCAGGAGCCGTACCAGTGCACTGTCTGTGGATGAGTTATCCCCTTGAGCAGTCATAATCGGCTCGCTGGATTTCTCCTGACTTGCTGCCTCGTTCGCCATGATATTCCCCTGTCTGTATGGGTTCCCTAAAAAGCAATAATAGCGCTTCGAATTCGCGATAGTAAAAAAAAGACCGCGCCTGTTAAAGTGAAGCGCGGTCTTTTTTGGTCCGTGACCTTGA
>JAAEMV010000024.1 GCA_024225195.1 Planctomycetaceae bacterium
ATGTTTGCCGATGTACGGCTTCCTAATGTCATCAGCAGCCATATGGTTCTCCAGCAGGAAAAGCCTGTTCACATCTGGGGGTGGGCAGAACCGGGCGAGCAGGTCGAAGTTTCTTTCGCAGGTCAAACAAAAAAAACCAAGGCCGATGCGAGCGGTAAATGGCTAGTCGCGTTGGATCCTTTGAAGGCCAACAAAACTCCGGCAACGATGAACATCACCGGCAAAAACACGATCAAGCTGGATGACCTTTTAGTGGGTGAAGTCTGGGTCTGTTCAGGTCAGTCCAATATGGAATGGAGCATGACGCAAACCGAAAAAGGGAAGGACGAGATACCAAAAGCCAACCACCCTCAAATACGCCTCTACAATGTCGTTGGTCACATTAATAAACCACAACCGCAAGAGGACGCCCCTGGTACATGGCAAGCCTGCACACCAGAGTCTGTTAAGAAATTTTCGGGAGTAGGTTACTATTTCGGAAAGAACCTTCAAGCCAAACTCGACGTGCCGATTGGTTTAATTGGATCTAATTGGGGTGGAACCCAGATTGAACCATGGACTCCCAAGGTCGGTTTGGAACAAGTCGACTCCCTCAAAGCCAACGCAAAAAATGGCGGGATTTACAACGGCATGATTCACCCATTGGCTCCGTACTCTTTCCGAGGCATCATTTGGTATCAAGGCGAATCCAACTGCGTTAGTGGCGACACAGACATTTACACCGATCGCACGATCGCCATGGTCAAAGGCTGGGAATCAGTTTTCCAACAAGATGACCTTTCGTTTTACTTTGTGCAAATCGCACCTTTCCCGTACAGCACGAAATTTAAAAATCGAAACAAAGGAATCAATACGGAATCACTTCCCCGATTTTGGGATGCACAAACAGCGTGCCTCGATGCAATCCCTGACTGTGGGATGGTCGTTATTACCGACATCACCGGGAACGTGAACGACATTCACCCAAGAAATAAACGAGACGTCGGCGCACGTTTAGCTCGCTGGGCGATGGCTAAGAACTATGGAGATTCCAACATGGTCTACTCCGGTCCAAAATACAAAACGATGTCCGCTAAGGGCAATCAGGCCATACTCGAGTTTGATTATTCGGGCTCCGGTTTAAAATCACTCGACGGAAAACCACTCTCTCAATTCATGATTGCCGGTGGCGATAAAAAATTCGTCGAAGCCACAGCTAAAGTTGTTGGCAATACAGTCGTAGTCGAGGCAGCGGGAGTCGACAAACCAACCGCCGTCCGATTCGGCTGGGAGGAAACCGTGATTGGAAATTTAGGAAACCAAGAAGGACTACCAGCGATTCCTTTTCGAACTGACAGTTGGTAATACGGTAGATTGGCGAGCGTCTGGATGACCAAAATCCCGGCGCTCCGCCAACTTGTTTTTCGTTCAAATCTATTTGGCCAAAACCATCGGCGACGACGATTCAAGTGTCGATGCCGATCGCTGCTCGGTACCGCGACTGGCATCATTACCAAGTCTCTCGATCGCTTGCCGTGCAATGGTCTGCATTTTCGTCACCACTTCCGGGTTCGATTTGGAAACGTCCTTCAGCTCCCCCGGATCGTCTTTTAGGTTAACTAATTTTGCGGGACGTCCGGGCCGCTCAGTTTTTGGGGTAGTCCAATTCGGATGCGTCGCCTCCAACGGCAAATGATACTTCCAGTCACCCATGCGAATCGCCTGCAATTGCCGACGACGATAATATAAAAACGACTCATATTCTGATTCCGCGTCCTCGTTGCCTAGCATTAAATTCGTGATATCGAATCCATCGATTTTTTGTTTGGGCAGTTCTGCGCCTGCCAATTTGCAAAAAGTTGGTAACAAATCCATCGTGGTTGCCAATTCAGTGCAGACGGTTTCTGGCTTAATTCGGCCTGGCCACTTCGCCAGCATCGGAACCCGCATTCCTCCCTCCATCGTCGACCCTTTTATTCCTGATAGAGGTTGATTCGAGCCTCCATTGCGACCATTGGATCCGTTGTCAGAAGTGAAAATCACCAACGTGTTATCGGCAATTCCCAAACGATCAAGACTGGCTAGGATTTGACCTGTCGACCAATCGATTTCCTCAATGGAATCGCCGTACCGACCGTTGGCACTTTTTCCCAGAAAATCTGGAGATGCAAATAAAGGAAGATGCGGAAACGTGTGCGGCAAATATACGAAAAACGGCTTCGATTTATTTTCCGTAATAAACTCAATCGCCGCTTCGGTGTAACGCTTGGTAAGAGTCGACTGATCAGCGGGTGCTTCGATCACGGTGCGCTGTTCTACCAAAGGAAGGGGTGGATCTCCCCTGCCCTTGGATTGCATATCGTTGGAATAAGGAATCCCAAAATAGAAATCGAATCCGTGCTCGGTGGGCAAATGCTCGGGCTGATCTCCTAAATGCCACTTACCGATACAGGCCGTCGCATAACCTGCCGACTTCAATGCTTCAGCAATCGTAAGTTCCTCGGGGTTTAAACCTCGCCGACTGCGCGGGATAAGGACCCAGTGCCCCGTATAATCTTCATGCATTCCAACTCGGCGAGCATAACAGCCGGTCATCAAACTTGAGCGTGACGGCGTACACACAGGGCTGGAAGAATAAAAATCTGTAAACTTAACCCCTGCTTTGGCCAGCTGGTCAACATTGGGGGTTCGATTCTTTTCAGAACCATAGCAACCAAGATCTCCATATCCAAGATCGTCGCAGAAAATGACAATTAGATTAGGCTGATCCCGCTCTTGCGCGATGCCAACTCCGCTAAGTAAAGAAAAAAATAAAATCAGGACTAGCTTCATTTTGGTTCCCCTTGGACACAAGTTCCTGCACCGGAGCGCAACGTCACATAAAAATCGTGATTGGCTTATTACTTTGATGATTCAGGCTTCTCGGACGCAGCCTTTTGATTCACCGAAGGGGGATTCTCTTTTTTCCGCATAACAAATTCTACCGCTGTGAACTTATTCAACTTTGGAATGCTGACTTCGAGAACTCCGTTTTGAACGACGCCCCCTTTGGTTTCAAGGTAGCGGACATCGCGATCCGCTCCATTTTTTCGGTCAATATTTTTTGTGATCACGCGCGCGTAATATCGACTGCCATTAGGAAACCCCTCACCCTTGAATTTACCAACTGACGATTCATTGTTGTAGTATTTCCCAGCCTGAATCTGAGCGGGAATCTTAATTCTAACAGCTTCTTTACCATTAGCACCGGAGGAATAAACGAGCACGGTGAATCGATTTTCCGACCGGTTATAAGACGAAATTCGATAGCGCTCATTGCCAGTAAAGCCTCGCCCCGTCACAGCAATATCATTCCCAATCTCCCCCGCCATTGCATGCCGGATGACTTCATCCCGCCCGCTCGAAATCTGGGCGTACCACTTCCAAACGTAATAATGCAAATGATTGGGATCGGGTGGATTAATATAATCATCCACGGTAAAAACATTTCCGCCAGCTTTGCCAATCTCGAAACGATCATCAGGGCCTCGCAGACCGACTTTTGTTGTCACGACCCCTGCACCACCATCGTTTGCCTCAATCACAATCTCCGGCTGAAGCTCGGCTATTCGACCGTTGTAATCACGACGCTTGGTAAGTCCCATCGACCAACTACTGGAGTTATCCGACCACGGCAGATTAATGGTATTGAGTCCCCGCTGGAGACACTGACCGATGATGGTAACTGCTTTGTCATAGGCATCCACCTCGTTTTTTAAACCATCGCCGTTGACATCAACTGCACTCGCACCATCATCCCAGGAAATCCAGGATTCCGCCGAAAGCATCGCCTTCGCTTGGTATCCCGCCGCATCGAGTTTACCGCGAGCCAGATCATAATTTCCCCAAACTGACGGGACGTAACTACCATCCATGTTTCCAAAACCGTCGTTTTGATCGGAAACGTTTAGATTTAATGCATCGACGAGGTTCATCAACTTTGGATTGGAAACCAGCAAACTATAAAACTGATCTACCGCAAACCCACCTTTCCCCGACAACCCCTTTGTCACGGGACAATTTTCACACGGCGACATACCGTTTGTTGAAACGATGACGGGTGTAGCCGGCTCTTGCTCATAAACAGTGCGAACGGCTTGAGCACCCGCGATCAAAATGTCGTTAATGATAAAATCAATATCAGCTCCATTCATTAATCCTTGCAAATTGGATTCATGAGAAAGCTGATACGCATCGACTCGTCCTTTAAAATGAGTGGCGATTCGTTTGACATACCTCTGAAATAAATCTTTCTTCGGTTTGAACCCACCCGCTTTGCCGCTCTCCGACGCCCACGCGGGGCAATGAAAAAATACGAACTCGACTTTGATTCCTTTTTCATTGCAAACCTCGACTGCCTTTTCAATTGTCTTCAAAGATGGCGAGGGGTTATTGACGTAATCGGTAAACGCTTCTGTTGGTTCCATCGCCGACCAACTCACCCAAAACTGAGCGTAACTACTAGCGACAGATATGACCGGACGCTTGGCGTCGTACGCGTTGGCCAGCGGACGACCAAAAAATGGCTGCCACCTTACCCCTACGTGCATATGATCCTTGGTCCAGGCATAGTCTTGGACTTCGCTATTTTCATCTGTGGCTTTGAGGAAACAACTGATTCCGCTTCCGTCACTCTCCTGACCGTAACCTGCCGTCCCACCTCCAGCCGCGAGTGTTAGCCAGAGAGCGGAGAACCAAATACAAAAATTTAACAGTTGCATCACTTTTCTTTCTATCAACGATGGCTCACCGACTCTAATAAACCGAGCGGCCGAAGGGCAATTTTTCTAGACGGCTTCATGAAGTTGTCAACACAATTGCTTGAGAACAGCAACGATGACTTCAAAGCCAAACATCGCCTCGCAATTCGGCAAATCTACCTTAGGAGAGCCACTGTTCCTAGGAAACAACAAAACTAAATTTGCTTGTCAAGTTAATTCGACTACAATTTTGACCGCATGGTAAATTAGAACTTAGCTTTGACTTTGAAGTAAACTGATTTCTGCCAGCATTCCAGACTAGCCCTGTCAGTATTTAAATAGGTAAGTCAATGGCCATTCAAGCGTTTGCAATCCCCAGCAGTTTAAGCTGGAGCAATTACACAATTACTAGCCATAGAATTCAAGACCCACACGACGGTCAACTACAAGACTGTGTGACCAATTTTGAGTGGTTCCTCACCCCAAATCTGCAGGCAGTCCAACAAGGGAATCAGTTTCGCATGAACGCGTCCATGCGAGTTGAAATCAAACCCAACAATTGTCGAGTTTGGTCAGGAGCAAATAAGACTGCAGCTTTACTCTCCCACGAACAGTTCCACTACGACGTTCCATTTGCAATTGCTCGTGTCGTCGCGTCAAAACTGAACTCCTTGCGAGCTCCGAGTATCTCAGAACTAAGACGGAAGATCGCGGAAATTACCCTGCTGCACTTTACAACGCGAAACGAATTAATCCAAAAACGATACGACATCGATACTCGCCACAGCACAAATGCGCGTTACCAAAGAATTTGGAAGAACCGAATGACGACGGTACTCGCTGATCCGCAGGCGAATCAAATTGGTGGCTTTTGGCTCTAGAAAAACCGTTAGCTTAGAGGTTGCAACTCACTTAGTCCGGTCGAAGTCTCCAGACAATTACAACTGACAAACAATCTGATGTAACTCCTCGATACCCGAGAACCCGAACAGGGTTACTTAAGCTGGTTGGGCAACAATACGCCTAAGTAAATTCTTTGATTTTCTTTCAGATGGGCCATCATACTTTTGTCAAAGAGTGAAACGGTAGCGGCTCCGACGACGGCTCCTTCAACTTCACCGAGACTGGCGTGACTGTGGTCGATTGCGACTGCTACTTCCAGCTCCTCGTCAAAATAAAACGGCTGCTCAAAAACAATTTCTACCGTACCAGCATCTTGCCCAAGCGACCGGATGGATCCGATCACTTCCAGTTTCGACGAAATGTCGGTCGCAACATCTGATTTTACGTCGACACCAACGGCATCCTGAAATTTTACAGTAGGACTGGCTGACTTCAGCTCTGCAGATTCGATTTCAGCCGGAGTAGGCTCACTCTCCAGATTTTTTCCACCACCGTTGCTCTTTGGCAATGGACAAGCTTCCACTGCCCGCTGAGCTAAGTAACGAATCGAGGAATCTGGCTCTAACCAGCACCCGTCATCATCTGTCTTGTTGGCCATCGCATCTAGTTTGTTATAAATTTTTTCTGAGCAACATGATTTGGAGTTGCATCCTGTCTCACAGCTGCAACAACCGCCCCCGGCTTGTTTGATTACCAAATTAATTGCTTCGCGTCGCACATCTGCAGTGCAGTCATCTAGAGCTTCAAGAATGGCAGTCTCCACCATGTCAGCATTTTTTTTGTTGTAGCAACCGCACCCGATCGTTGCCAAATACTTTATCGCTTTAATTTTTTGAGGCGCGAGATCTTCTGCCATCTTTATCTCAGCGGCCGCTTTAAGAACTTTTGGCCCCTCAGGGGAGAGGTTGGCAGCATCAGTCAACTTGACCAGCTTTGGCTTCGACTCTCGCTGCGGCTTGTTGCCGGTCCGATTGACACGACTCTCGCGATACTTCTTGACTCTTCCGATACCTTGTGGGATACCAAGTTTGTGCCACATCGTTGGTGTGTCTGGCGCAAACAATGCGTTGGGAGCTGGACCTGTCACGTCTTGCCCGTTGAGCGACGAATTCGATATAGGTAAAAGGATGACGGCGGTTAGCAAGGCACCATTAACTAATTGTCGCATAATAGACTCCCAACAAGCGTGTTATCCGTATTACAATCTAAATTACTACATCGCATTTAAATCATGCTTTCGTTAAAATACGACAATAGATAGGAAATAACGTTAAAATCATTCAAGACGCGCCTAAAAGTAATACCGGCACAACCAGCACAAACGGACCCTATTGGGAGAGGTAATGGCAACAAAAGACTGGCGAGAGCCTAATAGAGCTGGAGAGAAAAAGAGGCCGAAACCATCGAGGCATCGTGCAAAGAAAAGCCGCCGCCAAACGCCAATACTTCAGACCACCATCCGATCAATTGCATTTCTTGCCACGCTGGTCGTGCTTGCAGTAGCCGGGCGATTAATTTGGGACCAAACACGCTCCATTGAGAAAACCACACTTTTTCTCTTAAACCAGCCCGCGAAAATTACAAACGAAAAAATTTCGCCAACCGAGATTGATACCACAGCTAGGTTTTCTTCTGAATCCTACACACATTTAATGTCACCCAATGAGCATTTGGTTTGCGAAAATTTAGACCGGTGGGATGAAGATATTGAATTGGGCCCCGAAAAAAAAACTGTCCTGTACTATCTCGGCGGCGATTTAATTATCGATCAGGAGAATCGAATATGGATTTCAAAAAACCTTCAAAACAGCAGTAAGAACAAAAAAGAAGGCTGGATCAATATCAGTGAGCGGATTAAAGAAATCTGCAACCACCAACCAAAGTCCGCCAACGATGAGCCATTAAATCGTGTTCTCTTTCTTGACATCGACAGGGTTGATAGCAAAACAGGTTCTGGTTCTAACAAGAAGAAATTATCCACAGACCTATCAGAGTTACTGATTCGATTAAACGAGGATGTCTCACTCTCTCCTCAGCTCAATAGATTTTGGCTGATCACTTCGGTCGGCGACAATCAAAAATCTTGGTTTTCTCCTGAACTCAACAGCTCCGTGTTTAGTTATTTCCTTGGCATGGGACTTAATGGGCACGCAGCAGCCCCAGACAATGAGGTCATTACCCTGAAAGGCCTCCTGGGCTACATCAAAAACTCGGTAAACCGATGGACCCTTGATCATAGATTCTCCGCACAATCACCTCAGCTAATTTCGCTATCTAAAATAGAGCATGACAAAGTCCCAATCATTTACTCCAAGAAAACCTCCACTCAGCTGCGTGGAGTCTTTCAAATTCCGGGGAACAACAACCGCAAATTGAAAGACTTGTGGAGCAAGTTTAAACAGCAAAAAACCAAAAATGCGTTCGAATTCCGACCTCATTACCAACGGCGCGTCGAAGCACTCTTAATCGAGATGGAGTCCACACGTTATGCAACAGAAAATGAATCTAGAGGCAAGCGTCTATTTGACCGACTTCACTCCGAAGCGAGCAAACTCTTAGACGCTATCCCCCTGCCCTCCGACTCAAATGTCAAATTGAGTGTTGAGCAATTCCTCAATCGCAATCCTAACTACGCCTCAAATTTACCTGAGTTTAAAAATTTTCTATTTCCTACCACCCGCCCATCTGAAGATGAAAGCCCCGAGTTATCGAGTTCAGAAGAGCCAGTATTTTTCAAACAAATGCAACGAATCGATAGAGTCGACTTTATTTGGAGATACTTAAGCACGGATGAAATCTCTAATGATCCTATGACTCGTGAGACCCTTGCCGAGTGCCTCCACTTAATTGATTCGGCAGCGCCGGCTGAAAATTCTACAACGTCTACCGATCTTCTTGAGGTTGGATTTCTAAGATTACTCAATGACAATATCAATTGGTTCGATTCGGATGATCGTTCTGGAAAAAACCAGCTTCAGACCGTCCTCCATGCCATCCAGTGCCGGAGAATTTCTGAACGACTCATCCAAGGCCGGTTTACAGTAGATAGAACAGAGCGAATCGTGAAGCCAGTTCGCTACTGGTTACCAATTCGAGTAAAGCATCAGGAACTTGACCAACAACGGAGACGAGCGGAAGACCTGTTGTTAGCCAATAACACCGAAGCGTCGACGCAATTTATAAACTTGCTCCAAGAATTTAGCGCACTGGAACAACGCGCCGTCAGTATTATCCAAGCCAATGCCGTCGCCAGAGAAACGCTCCAGATCTCCTCTTATCTTAAATCGTTTTGGGAACAAGAAGCACGTCTTGTTAGTAGCAGTGAGCGATCCAAGATTGCAGTAAACGCTTTGCTGCAACTAAGTCAAGCTCGTCAAATTGCCAGCGAAATCATCGCCCCCAATCTCCCCCCTAAAGATTTATCCACCAAACTCGACTCCCTAATCACCATCAACGAGAAACTTGGAAACACGCTGGAAGGACAGTATTACGACAATCTTTCAAACGCCGGAAACTCCGCCTCGGACGTAGTCTTCCATGCAATCCAACTTCTTGAATCTCCAATTCCCGAGTGGTCTGCTGTTGAAATGTCGAGAGATAAACTTAGAAACAATCTGGATCGTTGGCTCGGAGAGCAGAGCAACAAGTTGAAAGGGGATTACAGTGATCCACTGAAACCAATTGAGTCTGGATCTAAATTAAATGATGAAATTGCAAACGCAGAAGCGTGGCCCGTCCCGCCTCAACATTCGTTACTAAAAAAACTGGGTACACCTTCGGCTCACGATTACTCTTTAATCATTGCCGCTCTACAAGAGGGAGGGAGACATTTTGAAGACCATTTCAACAAAGCAAATAATGACATTTCTAACATCACTGACCTGGTAACCATTTCCAATGAACTCTCCGCTCTTAACGTGGAGATGATTTGTGGCCACGAAATACTTTCAAAGCTTGCCTTCAACCTCGATGTTGGATCTTACCCGGATCTCATTGCGCAATTCATTCAAATTCGAGATCAATTTGAGCGGAACAAATACGACTGCTGGGGGGATGGGGATGTCACCAATTTAGACAAACCTCCTCTTATGACTTATGGCAACATCCTTGCAACAAAGTACAAGACCCAACTCGAGAAGCTAAAAGACTACGGAACAAATGAGGCGGATTTGCAATGTCATTTGGAATTAGAGCCTTTGCAGAAGGTTGTCGAGTCGGACATTGCAAAGCTCAACGAAAATTGGCAAGAACTTTCTAGAACAGCACTTGAATGGGATGGAAAGGCAAGAGAATTAGAGTTTGAAAACGACCTACTCGTTACAGCTAAAATAAATTCTGAATTCGCGCCACGTGATGTCGGAGAAGAGAATTCTTCTCTCGTAATGAAGTCGGAAACACGCCTAGCGGCAGCCACTGGCAACCCTAATCCTCTTGAATTCAATTTCGATCAAAAACAGAAACTGACCCCCTCGGTAGACTTTACTGAGCAGGAACTCTCAAAAAAGGTTGAAATCGAATCGGTAGTTGCGTTTCGTGGCCATTTATTTAAAAAACGGTCCATATTCTTAAAGAAACAACCTCAGAAAGACACGACAGTCAAATATCAATTCGGACAGAAAATTACTTCGCGTGGCTCCCCCACGATCAAGGTAATTGACGCAACTCCGATGCAGGCCGACATCATTTTTGTCCTAGACTGCTCGGAGAGCATGATAGCCAAGGACTCCACTAGGTTTCAAAACGCCCAAGCCGCACTCATAGAATCGTTAGAAAACCTCTCAGACACAAAACGATTTCGATTCAGTCTTTATGGATTCGGGCATCGCAACGGATTCATAACCAATGATAAAAATCAATATATTGAAACTCAAAGCGATCCTCCCAAATTCCGCGTATCGAACAACAATGCAGACATCCCGCATCCACTTGAAGATTGCCAACAAATTTTTGCCTTGGAAGGTAATGAAGAAGCAATTACCTCTAAAGACGAGGTAGAGATGCTAAAGCTTAAAATTTTGGCTCTTCAACCCCAGGGCGTAACACCCTTGTTTTATTCGATCAAAGACGCCTTAACTAAAGAGTTTTCCGCGAAACGCCCAAAAAATCGACGTCGCCTTATTGTCGTCCTTTCTGACGGTAAAAATACAGATCCCAGCGGTGAAGAAAACAGTTTGCTTTACACTCCTCCCGGGCAAACCGCCTCCGATTTAACCAAGCCCAACGACGTCAAAAAACTGATTGATTCAAGTGGAGCTGAATTAATTATCGCTCGAATATATGGCAAGAACAGAGATCCAATAACTAAAGATGAAGAGAAGGGTCTCATTGATTCTGGAACGCTCCCGGACAACATCCTTAAAATTGACGACAGCAATTCCACTGAAATTTCGAAACGAATTCTCCAAGCGATAGGCACCAGTCGCTTCACTGTGACGCCAGAAGGAGAAGAGGCTGGCCACACGACCTACGCCCTCGGCAAAAAGATTAAGCGGCCAGCAGGAAACTATACTGTGAGCACCGTCGGAGTAACCAAAGATGATAATTTTTTGGTAGAGCTTTACGACGACGTAGCAGTGATTTTAAAAAACACCAACGAGGGACTCATGCTCGATGAAGGTATTCCTCCACGATTCTTGCAGAATGTCACCTGCCAGCTTGGCTCCGCTCGTTATCAAATAGGTTTGATCAGCAAAAAGCCAAACTCTTTGGCATTCGGCTTTAAAAAGAATAAAGATGTTACCGGCGGCAACTCACCCAACTTTAGCTTCCGGCCACAACGTATCTGGCTGCAACTGACAGAGGTGAATTCCAAGCGAGTCCATAACTTGTTTCTCCCGTCCTACAGCACGGGGATTCACCCCATTGCGGAGTTTGAATTACCAGACAAATTAGACGGTGAAATGGTCGACATATGCTTGTGGATTACTCCAAATGTTAATGATGGCTTTCCCCCATTACAAACAACGGGGAAGGAACTGGAACTTGGAAGCACGACGGTCGAGCAACGGCAAGTCTCACTCAAAAAAATCCAAGAGAATCTATACGAAGCTACCGTTGCTCCCGGGAGTGACGAAAATCTCGCAGTTTTTGTGGACTGTTCCAGCTTCGACACCTGGCGCCGAACTCAAAACTTCCAAGTTGACAATTTAATTAACGAAACTTTTCGCTATCGTGTTACGGCCGATGACGCGAGATTCAACTTTCATGCCTTGCCCCGAGATCAATATCAAAAAATCTTGAATGATATCACCAATGCACCCGGCAATTCGGGGAAAGGTCGCGATCCCATTTTTGGAAGCAAAGGTGCAACTTGGATCAAACTAAAAGGTGTACGACTGACAAGATAGTGATCTACCGAACCTAAATTAAATTAGCTCAAATTCGATCGACGCGACCTATTTAAGATATGACCAGCACGATGCACAGACTTCCCTCAATTAAACAGCACTCGACGCAATGAACCAAAGAAAAACTTGGCGAGAGAGTCAGCAACAGGGCAATCGCTACACATCCGCAGCGTACGTCTTTAATTTGACGATCGTTGCCGGCATTGCCATTGCGCTTTTCATGGCAATGCTTTATCTAATCCAACGCAATCCTGAACAAACAAGTCGACTTTTCCTCCTTCGATCAGGTGAAGGGGCAGCGCTGGAACCTATCCCATTTCAAAGCAATGACTTTGCCTCACTTTTGGATCTGTCTGAAGGCGGGGCTGTCGAATTGGAACGCTTCAATGACCAATCCAGTTTCGCAAAAATCATCAAAGATTTTGGAAACAAAACCAGCGACGTTACGACCTCTGTGTTTCTTTGCTCCGCTCACGGGTGGGTAATCGATGACATTCCGGTGATTCGCACCACCGACGACGGAGGCAGTTACAGTGCGCTCGAATTCCTGAAAGAACTTACCGATGTCTGTCAAAGCGAAAATTGCATTGTAATTTTTGACTGCAACTATCACTATTCGAATCCTAAGGCTTACGCCACGGATCCCTCGGAATCCGACACCAACCAATTCCTCGAAGTCTTGAAGGAAGAATTGCAAAACAAACCTATTGAAACGAAAAGCGCTGACACCTCAGAACCCAACCTCATCGTCATGGGAACGACGAGTAAAGGAGAAATCCCACTTTATTCCTTTAGAAACCGTCGCACCGCTTTCAGCCTAGCGTTGGAAAAAACTATTCAGGAAAACCATAAAAATGGAGCCAATTTTTTCACAATGCTGGCCGAACAATGCCAGTCTTTTAGCGGCAGTGCGACTCAGACTCCACAAATATTATGGCCAGCAACAATTACCGAATCACTTTCCATTGCAGGAATTTCAACACCGCAGCCAATTGAAGGTGAAGTCCATGAAACGACAGAAGAAACGCAAGTAATTGACGAGCAATCTCTGACGCAATTAAAGGCGTTTGTTGACGTTTGGGAGGAAAGAAATGCAATTTTAAAAACTTACCAAGACAACCACCCAACGAAAAACGGCTTCACTCCAGATGAACTTTTCCCTGAGGATTGGGAAGAAATCATTCTGGATATTCAAACCTCGATTGGCCGCGCTTCATCCGACACGACGCTCGCAGCCAAAACTTCATTTACCAATCTTGAAATGAGAGGTGAACATCTTGAAACCGCAGTCGAAATGAATCAAAAATTTGAGGCTGCTCTCGGGAAACCTGAAACACAATCCAGTGAAGCGATCTCAACGCTGACACTTCCAATGTCTTCCGAGTCGATCCATGTGCTTCAGGCATTTCGCACTTACTTCCGAGCCAAAAAAATTGCCCGTTACGCCGTCGCTCTTTACGACACAATTAGCTGGATTGAAGTGAGCGAGCAACTTTCAGGTTTTGAATCGGCGATCGCTGAGCTCTTAACCCATCTAAACAATGAACTATTTGCTACGGCGAACCCCAGAGAGATCGACCATCTGCAGTATCAAACAGCTCAAACAGACCTTGAGAGAAGTCTTTTCAAGTTGAAGTCCAAATTGAACTTGTTAACAACCGATGCCATTAATGGAGATTCCTTCGGATGTGCTCGTGAAATGTTGATAATCAACTATTTAGCGTCTCCCCTGATAGAGCTGGAATTTGGCGGAAGATCTGCCGACATCACATGCGACAAACTACTTGAAAACATTAAAAATCTGCACCAGCCGACTACCTTACTAATCAACGGACAAAAACGTTTAGGAAATGAAGCAAATCGGAAATCACTCTACCAAGAGTTAAATAAGCATTTTCAAACTTTACAAATCGAATTAGACGGGACAGGACTTCAGTGTCCGCTGGCCTATCGCTTACCTACGCGTGAGACCGCTTTCTTAAGTCATTTATCAGTCCTAAAAAAACCGGTCGAATACAATCTAACAATTCGAGATACAGAGGAATTCAAGGAACCAAAACAAGTTGAATTAGACTGGACTTCTGTCGACCTTTCTCTGCAGGTCACAGAGGACTCTGAACCAGTTGCAACGAGTGTCGACTTGATTCTAAAAATAAAACCGGAGAATGCCCCGTTTCTTATTAAAGATCGACAAAACGGCAAAGAAGTCCGCAAAGTTGGCGGCAGTTACCACCTTCCCCGTTCTGACGGCGTCATTTCCATCATGGCAACATCGCTTTATGACAATCAGTCGAAGATGAATTATGAGCTTGAAATTTCCACTTTAGAAAACGATTTCAATTCGAGGTTTACTCAAAATCAACTTCGCAAGAAAAAGACAATGCCACTTCGATTGCCGGGCAAAAATGAGGTTCTTATTTCAGCAACACTCAATTCGCTTCCAAGAACTGATTGGTCTGCGCCTGGACAGATAACAGACCTGCGGCCGTGGCCGACCCGCACTGTGAAGAATGAATTGAAACTAGAGGTTATGAATTCATTTCATTTCAAAAAAGATCTCGTCGCTTCAATTTACCCTTGCCCTCAACAAAAAACGACGATGCCGGGATGCATTCGTGAAATACAAAAAGAGAGCATCTTAGCTTCCTTTGATTTGAGTTCTCCTCTTTTAGTTTCAGAAGTGTTTACATTGCAACCGCAGGACCGCGACCCGACTCCAACTGCGATCACCTGGAAAGCCACCGCCTCGGACGAGACCGCGGATACAACTCTAAAAAATGGATTCATTTGTCACATTACCGAAGTAGAAGCTGACCCTGACAAGACAAGCGAAACGAAACCAAAAAGCTGGAGTTTTCTCTTTTCAACTTTCCCTAACCTAGATAATTCCATATCCATTACTAGCGTCGCGTTAAATGAAGAAACGGACGCAGTTGAATTGCGTTATCGAAGAAACGATGCCTTCGCCGATTCCCTTGAACCATCTCAATCCCTCACCTGCCGCCTCGGCAACCAAAATGCAATGGATCCGATCAGGATCGATGCCAATACACCAGAAACAATTACCCTGATCAAAAACTGGAGCGTTTTCGAAGAAAAATATTCCGGTAAAATGCCTCTGCTGCATTTGGATTTTAACGGCTGGCCCCGACGATACACTTACATCATTGACAATGCTCGCAACTTTTTAGATGCCGAAAACCATAGCAGTACTCTGTTCCCGGACGTCGACTTTCAACTGGCGCCTGCAGTTGACCCAGCCTCGCCTATGGCCAATCTTAACGCCGTTGGCTCAGACGACCCGACTGTCCGTCAGGCATTCGGCTACGCTCCTAAGAAACAAGAGAGGCCACCCTTTGCGATATCCGGAATCTTGCGAATCAATTGCGGTATTTCGCAACGGTTTATCTACCCAAATTCGAATGACTTTGTCGAGATAAAGTTCGGCAACAACGAGATAAAAAGATACTATTTCCCAAGAGAACTAACCATTTCTCTAATGCCCAACAAAAAGAATAAACGCCTGATTGATCTGTCCTGTACGGCTGAAGACTACTTGGTAAAACGCGATATCCGATCCAGCCAATACGAAATCGATCCGCTGTCATTGAGTGGACGACCGTTTATGAGCAAAGGGAAAACAAGGATTATCTTTGATAGTCAGCCCCCAAAAAAGCCCAACGTGAAGTTGACAATCAAAGCTGACAAAAAAATCACGCCGACTAACGAAATACCGTTGAGCATTACTTCCGTGGAAGATAATGGCAACGGTGTCGGAATTCAACGAAAAAGCCCGACCCATTTAATTGCAAGCTTTGCTCTAAGAAGTAATCCAGACGAAGAAACAAAAGCTTCGCTAGTGGTCAATTCCCAAGGCTCTGTTGTGGCTGTTGTGGCCCCCCAAACACCGGGAGAATATATCCTGTCAGTACGCGTAAAAGATCGCCTTGGAAACATCAGCGTCCCCGGAACAGCCTTACTTAAGGTCTTTGAAAAATCTGCGATTTCTGTTCCAAAACACAGACTCCAACTAGCAGTTTTTATTGCCTCAAGCCCTCTACAGGCTAATCAGAAGATCGGTTCGTTGACCATCGAGCCTGGCAAAGGGATCTCTCAGAAACGCAAGCCCGGAACCAATCTGTTTGATATCAATGGACTTCAAGCGGGCACCCCCTACCGCATTAAAGGGACTTTCAAAACCACTTTGGGGATCCAGACGGCAGGTGAAATTCAAATCGAAATCCCGCCGAAAACGCCAACCGGTTCACCGCTTCGTAAAAAGCTCCGTCTTACAACGGACTGACAAAGCTGTCCCATGTAATTTGCAATGACTCAAGGAATAACAATAGCAGAAGTCCATAGTCCCTGATTCAACAGGCCACGGTAATCGATTGGGCGACGATATAAATCGTAAGGCATGCAATTTCCCGGTCGGCCAAACCCAAGGGTGTATTGACACTCACCCGGCAAATCACAACCGATCTTATAAGGCAGAATTGGAATCGTGCTAAAAAATTTCATACCTGATGCTACGCTTTGAAATCGTCTGGCATTCCCGTAACGTTCAAGCTGCACGTCCTCAAAATAAAGAGGGCGATGAACAAAATTTGGGGCAACCCAACTTTTGGAACTTGGCACCGAGGGATTCAATGTGAGCGAACTGTAGTTCAGGTTATCTCCGTCGATAAGGGTTTGGTCGACTTTCTTAGGAAACATGCCGTTTACATCAGCTTGCTTAAGTCTTGCAAACGGCACAGCCGGAATAGGATCAACAACACTGGAAATTGAGAATGAGGAATCGAAACTCTCTTCCTGCTGTGGATTATCTCCGACCCCTTGTTTCGCCTCGGCAACGGGCTTGTCCCCCAAAACTGAATCCTGCAATGGAATTCGAAATTTCTCCGGGCTCATAAACTGACTTGACTCAATGACCGCCCGTCCGCCAATTGGCGTCTTCTCTACCAAGTACTTTAGCGGATCAATCACTAAAATTTCTTCCGGCAGCGCAGGTGAGCTTCCGATTGGGGTGTTTTCAATTGATTCGGTTTCCCGTGGCATCAATTCTACTGGCGTAAAATTGTTAGTCGTGGAAATTAATTCGGCAGCCTTGGCAGTTCGAGCCTCGGAGTCTCCCAGCCGTTCACCGATCGAGATTGAATTTTGAGATTGACCGGGGAGCATTTCACTACCGGTTGAAACATCGTCACTAAAGGAAGAGGTCACGACCGGTTGAGGTGGTTGATCAGAAAAGGCGTGCTGCACAAAACCCAACCTTGGATCTGAGTTTAGATCGTTAAAGCTGGACAGTTTTGAGGCAAGGTACTCCTGACGGGCAAGAGAATCATCTGATAATACAATGCCATCGACACTGGAATTCTGAGCTTCCATCTGGGCGAAACATTTTTCGGTCCGCAGGAGTCCGCTAAGGAGTAATACCGCAAATGCGCTCGCCCACCGCAATCGACAGGACGAGAAAAAATATTCAATGGCTAGACTTTTATACATATTGACACTTCCGGCATTCAGGGCGCAATAAGTGAACTACCAAACAGCGACAGCCTAACAAAGCTATCCGTTATGTATTCGGACTAAGAAAACGGAATAATCCACGAATTCGCAACAACATGTATTAAAACCGCGTTTGTGAAAGCAATAACAACCGGCGCAATAGCTACAATCGCTACAGCTTATTTACCAAACCAGAAATCGCCGCACGGAGTCGAACCACTCCTTCGTCCAAGCGACTAATCGCGTTTTTTTTCCGCAGCTCACATTGGCTAAAACGCGAGAGCCATGCCGCTTTGTGAAACCGTCCTCACTTGCTATCGCCTCTGGTACATCGCACTTCACCATTACCACAGGACCCAATTCAGAATCTAATCGAGTAACAGAGCCAATTTCAACGATTGTTGTATTCATTCGAAACTCTGGGTCGGATTCAAAGAAAAACTGTATTTCCAGAGGCTCATCTTGAGCCTCTCGTGCTTCCAGAATATACCCTATGCGGTATTCCGGGACTTTAAAACTCAGCTGCCATTCTCCCTTTTCATCAGCAACACTCGCCAAATCTTCGCCCCACTTAACGGGTTTTTGATCGATGCTATTCTTGAGTTGCCATGTGGTAACGACGCCAGCTATCGGACTTCTCAGAGATAACTCTGCAAGCCGTTGTCGTATGTAATTTCTCTTATCTTCCAGACTGGCTAACTCATAGCCTAATTCCGCAATCTCACTCGTCAGTTTCCCGACTTCGACCGAATCCAACTGACTTTGAGAAGCAGCCTGGTTCAGTGCGATTCTTTTGGCTTCCCGAATTTTTTCATACTTCACAACCTCACCACCAAGTTGTTCATATTCCAAATCCAGACTTGGAGAACTCATCTCGATCAACAGCTGATCTTTTCTAACTTCGTCGCCGTGATGGGTCAGCACTTTCTCGACGAATCCATCAGCAGGTGCAAAAATATTATTCACTTTGACAGGACGCAGCTCGCCGTTGATACGGACAAGAAAATCAGTTTTCGAGGACGCCACAAAGTACAGTATCAATGCAAAGCTGGCAGCCAACAAAAGGGGTTTTGAGCCTGGAAAACGCTTCAGCCCACCACCTGTCTGCGACAAAAAATTGCCAAATGGGATTCCACTTAAACGAAGCGAGTTATGCAATGCCGACTCGACATGAGGCAATATTTGCTTCAACCGAGAAGACAACTTGAATCGATCAATCGAACTGGACGACTCAAACATCAAAAAGCCAATCACCCGCCTGCCGGACTTCGGTAAGCGCCCAGTTTCAAAAACTGGAATACCAATAAAAAATTCTGCTTGAGAATTTCTTCTAAATTGTTCCCAAGACAACTGTAGTCTTTGCTCTTCGGGAGGCTGATCGCTGTAACAAACTTGTTTTGTCCGAACACACTTTCGCACCAATTGCACCATTGATTTCATCAACAGCGAACGTGGATCGACTGACGACACCGACGAAACTGCCAAGAGCTTGGGCTTTCGGCTGGTCGCATCAAAAACTGTCAGTCTCTCAACCCCCAGCAGTAAACGCCCGTCATTGGCAATGTGGCTCGCTACCTTCGAAGGAATTAAACTTGAATGAACATCTAAAGAAAAACGCTGCAGTTCCTCTAAAAACTTTGAGGAACTCTCATCCGTTTGATTTTTAATAAATTCCTGTACAAGTTCATGGACTGCCAGGAAAACCGGCTTCATTGGCTCGAGATTGAGATCTAAGCTAAAACAAATACTGATCCCACCCCAAAGTTTTTTTCCATGAAGCAATCGAACGTACATCAACTGGGAATCCCCGTCAGCCGTTACGTTGACCACCGATTGAGTGGCCTGAAATAGAAACTGATGGAATGAGCCATTTGTTTCAGTTTCTGGCAGGTGGCCCAATTCAGAAATCGATTGAGATCCATGAATAAGAATGATCTCTTGATTAAGCCCGCTAGAAAAAATTGCCACATACTTTGGTGAGAAAAGCGACTCGACGACCGTGGTCACTTTTGAAAAAAAATCGCGAGCGCCTGTTTGGGGGTCCGAAGCCAATTGAGTCAACTCATCGAGAAGCCCGTCGATGAAATCTGTTAAATCACTTGTCTTATGACTTGAGTTCATAGCAATCCATTTGCTGGCGTGAAAATGCTCTACAGAGCGGCGGTTCATCTGCCGTTATCCTCGCAACTTCCGCAAAATCAACCGATCCTCAGAGTTTACCTAATATTCGCGAACAGAATATCCGATACCAACGGGGAAACGCTAAAAAACCATTAACACAACCCAAATTAAGCAGTCATGTCATATTTCAAACTGCAAATTGTACTAGCAATGCTTGCCTCAGCATTAGTTTATGGTTGTAAAGGCACGTCAAATAATAATTTGGCATTTTTAGATGAATCGCCCGTAGCCTTTAACACACTCGCAGATGTTGGGTTGACTGTAGAAGAACCCGCCGGTTTTTCAGAAATGGGCCTTCAAACCTACGAACAGGCTCCGTTGGATGAAGCGAGCTTTAACTCGCCAGAAAGTTACCTCGGGATGAGCCTCGAAGAGTGCATCCACACTGCATTGAATGCGTCCCCAGTCATTCGTGAACTGGGAGGAGCAACACTGCGAATGCCCAACCAGCTAGCAACCGTCAATGATCCGGCATTAACTTATTCTGACCCACGATTTGGCGAAGAAGCGGCATTGAGTGCTTTTGACGCATCACTGAACTCTCAGTTCATTTTTCAAAAAAATGACCGCGCCTACAACACACGATTCATTGGGCAAAACGGATTTTTACGGCAAAACCTTGCATCCTATCGCAGTGGAATTTCGAAGCTTAGTGCTACAGGTACTCAGTTTGATTTCTTGCACGGGATTGACTATGACGCCAATAACAATCCCTCAAACCGATTTAACAACGGCGGTGAGTCTAGTTACTCTTTTGATACCTTCCTCGAAACCGGTTTTCGCCAACCACTTCTTCAGGGAGCCGGAGTTGAATTTAATCGAATTGCAGGCCCCAATAGTGCGCCCGGTGTAAATACAGGCGTTCTCATTGCACGAACGAATACCGACATTTCATTAGCCGAATTTGAAACCAAGCTCCGCAATTTGGTGAGCGATGTAGAAAATGCTTATTGGGATCTTTACTACGCTTATCGAGATCTGGACTCACGTATCGAAGCTCGCGACAGTGCTTACAAAATCTGGGCGATTGCTGACGCTAACAAAGATGAAGCGGGTGAAGTCGCCATCAGCCAGGCCAAAGAGCAGTACTATCGCTTTTCGGCTGATGTCGAAAATTCATTGTACGGCCGATTAACCGACGGCACTCGTACGAACAATGGAAGCTCTAGCGGAACATTCCGAAATCTTGTTGGCGTTCGCACCGCAGAAAGGCGTCTCCGGCTGATCACGGGTATGCCCGTGAATGGGAATCGGCTGATTACTCCAAGTGACAAACCGTCCGACGCGGAAGTCGTTTTTGAATGGGAACAGTCGAAGGGGGATGCCATCCTCTTGCGCCCTGAGCTTCGACGCCAAAGATGGAATTTGAAAAAACGCGAACTCGAGTTGCTGGCGAGCCGCAACCACCTTCTCCCAAGAGTCGACATAGTCGGTAATTATCGTATTCGTGGTTTTGGACAGAATTTATTTGGCGACCAAGGTATCGTTGGTTCGGCAGACTTCCCGCCGCCACCTCAGATTTATGACGCACCACTTGGTTCCAGTGCAACCGCTTCTCTGTTGGATGGAGATTTTCAAGAATGGGAATTAGGAGTCGATGTCAACGTGCCCATCGGATTCCGTCGGCAGAACGCAGCGAAAAGGTTTGCAGAGTTGTCAGTTGCCAGAGAAAAATCGATTCTTGATGAACAGGAACGACATGTAATTTACGGCTTGAGTAACGCGATGGGTGAATTGAAAAGAGCATTTCGCGTTCGCAACACCAACCTACTAAGACTGGAAGCTGCCACAAAGCAGTATCAGGTTGTCAAAAACCTATGGGAAAGAGAATCTGGATTTCTGGATCAGGTGCTAGAAGCTCAGCGAAGAGTGATTGAGGCAAAAACACAGTTTTATCAGTCACAGGTCGAATGCATGTTAGCCATTCGGTCGGTTCACTTTGAAAAAGGAACGCTCTTTGAATATCACAATGTCCGCATGTCGGAGTCAGCATGGGATGGCGAAGCCTACCGGCAAATTTGCGAAAGGTCAACGTGGAAAAAACGCCGGCTGAAATATTCGATTCCTGGATTAAAAACTGGTGAAGGGACGTTTAACTTCAGCACCACTGAATCAATCGAGGAAGGCTTCGATTCCACCGAAGAATTCCAAAGCGAGGACGGCCTCGGATCTTCTTCCATCGAGTTGCCCTCGTCTCAACCGGTCCAAGGCCAATCACCAATAACAGCAAACTTGGGGTCTGGCAGTCCCCCAAATCAACAATCAGAAATTCAGTGGGAAACGCCACTGGACACAACGGCTAATGAAATCTTTGAGCGCAATACGAATGTGCCCAAAACAAAAGGGCCGGCGACAGTCACATTGAGTAGCGAGTTTATTACGCCCGACTCTGAATACTCCGGCGAGTTAACCGCGTCTCGAGACGAAGCTAACTAATTCTGCACCTATGCCCCGTCGGTCGCATCAAACAATCACGTGTTCTTCTCTCGACAAAACCGGCACCAACGAAATAAGCGAACTGTTGTTTCTCGCCAAGCATAGAATGCCCTAGGTCTCTCGAGCTACGTTGATTCCTGAACCTCGTTGCAATTGCATTCTTCCAAAACACCGGCGAAAATTCAAAAATTAACTCACCCTAGAACAAGTATTTAGTGGTACTGCACCGGGAATTCGTTAAGCTGGGCATGCATGGCGACACCAACTGATCAACTCATACGACTAAATCTGGGCCGCGTATTGGATCTGGAAAATTTAATTCGTTTGGCATCTCCCCTACCCAACCGCAACACCTAAACCCGGGACGATAAAAGATGAATAAAAATTCTCTATCGTCTGGCACTCAAAAACTTATCGAAGACTATCAAGCCCTCGTTTATCAACTGGCAATGCGCGCGGCGAAAACTACTCCTTTACGGCAGGATCTGGACGACTTAATCGGGTATGGCATGATTGGCTTGATTGAATCTGCCCAACGGTTCGATCCCACCTTGAAAATTGAATTCTCTACTTTTGCCTACCCTCGTATCAACGGAGCAATTTACGATGGTATCTCAAAAATTTCCTGGATGAGTCGTGCGCGATATAGCCGACTAGTTAAGATAAAAAAAGAGTCTGAAAAACAAGGCGATCTTAGTACCCTTCAAAACATTGACCAGCAGATGCTCGGCGTGCAGTTGATTGGCGATGACGCGGATAATATACTCGCTAATTCCGAAGCGAACACCGCTGAGCAAGAGGCTTCCGGTAAAGAGCAATTAGAGATCTTAGGGAAACTGATTCAAGAGCTTCCAAGGATTGAGCAGACTCTTATTTTAAAAATTTACATTGATGGATATACGCTAGAACGCGCCTCACAGACCGTCGGCATGTCGAAAGGATGGGCAAGCCGTTTGCACAAAAGAATCCTCGAAAAACTTTCACACCAACTAAGAAACTGGGATAGCTCCTAAACGTTAAAATCAAAGAACCGTTATCAAACCTAAGAACACCTCTGAAGCGATTCTCCTCATTCATATTTAGACTCATCTTGAAAGTTCAGCTTTAATGGAAAACATTCTCGATTTCGATTTTGTTTTGAGAGACCTAGAACAAGATCGCTCGGAGAGTGCGCTAACAGCACTTGAAACCGCCCGGCGGACTTTAGGCAGTGAACGCGACTCGCTTTTTCAACAAGAAGAAGAAGCTCAAAATTTTCGGTTGTATGGCGCACCTTTTGAGGGAGCCAGTCCGCCGGATCCGCCGGATTGGGGAAAGTATATATCTGACTGCCAATCGCATCTAGCGAATCAATCCAAGGATCTCTGGGTATGCGTTTGGTTGACCGAAGTGTTGCTCGCCCAGCACGGCTTTAAAGGACTTGCGGACGGTTTCGAATTGATGCGCCGAATTATTGAGCTGCACTGGGATCACCTAGAGCCGTCTCCTTCAGGGGAAGAAGGTCCCGGCTACACGGTCAAGCTACTTTCAGCTGTCAGCCGACGAGAAGCCTTTGTTGACGCAATTCGATTGGCACCAATCAGTACGGACTCGGGGCAGTTCCGCGCCACGTCTGCTGCAACAATCGACAGCCTCGATGGCGGCGAGCGAGCGGCTCTAATCGGTGACACTCCGGATGAGTTTATTCTAGAAGTTTATCTTTCGAACCAAAGAGCCATTGAGGAGTGGGAGCGGATTGACGCATTACTTGACAACTTAAGCCCAGACGACAAACCGCCTGTAGCTAAAGTTCGTGAAGCACTGTCCTACTGCCTCAATCAAATCGAAACCACATACCCTCAGGTTGCTCTCGAAGACGAGTCCTCAGGACAAGAACCTTCAACTGACTTGGCAACGGTTACGAACTCGCCGAGTGACGCGGACAATGCTCTCTCAGGTGATAATCATCTGCGCAACCGTGAGCAGGCATTTAAAACATTGGAAGCATTGAGTTTATATTTTGCCAAAAATGAACCCAAC
>JAAEMV010000025.1 GCA_024225195.1 Planctomycetaceae bacterium
ATATCCGGTGTTCTTCGAATGCGTCTAGCGAATTCTTCAATGGGCAAGCCAGATTCAGCAGCCGCTCGTGGTAAATCAAGCTCCTGCTCAAATAAAGCAGCCAATGTCACAATCGGCTCTGTATCAGAAATTGTGCCACCAGTTTCGTCAATTGCTTCCGCAAATGACTCACGATCCCTGTCGTACCAAGAGTCCAAAATGTCCTGTTTTGGATAAAGTAATTTGAGCAATTCAAGCCCGTCCTCGCCATAAATGTCTTCATAGCTCGAAGGATTTGAATCAACGTTTGGCCTGATTTGATCGAGCTTACGAATGATCCCTCGGGAATGGCAAGACATACATGACAAACCATTTACCACCTGCCGGTCAGGTCGCTTGTTGTCCTGAACAATTCGAATGGGCCCTTTATCGATACGTTTTCCTTCTCCATCAATTAACATGTACGCTTGTAAGCCGTTAGGAAGGCTGTAGATGATCTCACCACCGTCATGCGTGAATCCCTGAGGTCCACCGGGACCAAGTGGTTTTTCAAATATGTTTCGTTCACTTGCCGCTCCATCGACCTCATCAAAATCATAACTTTTCCAATAGTAACCGTTATCTGAGCGGTGTCTTTCAATGATCCGATTATTGCCTGATACTCCAGACCCATTAAAACCAGCTCGGACAAGTCTGCCGCGTTCGATGTTCCTATTAACATTTACAAACAAGTCCTCTTCGAGAACCTCTACTGTTTCTGGTATTTGCAACAACTCGTGATAAATCGGAGGAACGGAGGCTGCAGCTACGAACCAATCAACATTAACAATTGGTAAGAGCGATTGAGTAAGTCTTTTGAGATCAGCATACTCGTCTATTGTATATTCGACCTCGTAAGGGTACTTGGCTGCCACTGTACGCCACATTTCGGGATCCCATTTGTAGTCCTGAATATCGATCCGAAATAACAGTTTTTTTTCATCAATTGCGACGGGAACTACAATCTTCTCTCCCATTGATAAGCTGTTTACAAGTTTTGAAAGCCCCGCACGATAGGTTTGAAGTTCATCTTCGCTAATGCCTGTGTTGTAAAGATGGGCAATGCTGAAGTAACGCGTGTATGGTTGTCTTGATTCGACCAGAGTTTGAATATCTTTGGCGGCCAATTTGTAAATCTTGTGCGGATCGATATGCTCTCTTGTTTGAGCGGGAGCGTCAAATGATTTGGCCCCAGATGTGATCCAGTTTTTTATTAGAGCCTTCTCTTCCGCCGACAACGGGTCATCATCTTTCGGCATGTCGTCTAAAACCACCTGCCGATAGAGTATTGATTTGTTTGGTTCGCCGGGAATAATGTGCCCCGTTTTAATAAGACGGCTGTGACTGAGAATGTAATTGACTCCCCCTTCCGCGGCCCCATCTTCACCATGACAGTAATAGCATTTCGATTCGAGGATTGCGCGTACTTTTAGAGCCTCAGCCTCTTGCGAAAAATTCACTGCAGGGTAGGCACTAAAAACGGTCAGCAACGCTGAGATAACTGCAATTCGCATCAATTCGAAATCCTTGATGTCTGAAACAATAATGAATTAAATAATGTGCATGGTTAATCTGCCCAATCAAGCTCACCTTGAGGCGTTACGCGTTTGCAAGGCGTAATTGCTGCAGATTGATTCGCTCAAGTTCTCAAATTTAAATATTCGTCAATTAAGAAGTCGTAGCGTATCTAGTCATCATTCTAATCCTCAAGAGTGTAGGTTATCATGACACCAAAACAGAAGCAATTCTGCCAAGAATACATCGTCGATCTTAACGGCACGAAAGCGGCTATACGTGCTGGTTATAGTCGTAAATCAGCAAACCGAGCTGCATCTAACCTACTGTCAAAGATAGACATTCAAACCGAAATTCAGACACTGAGGGAGGCCCAGGAAAAGAGAACCCAGGTCAATGCCGACTGGGTTTTAAACCAATTGCGGGAACTGGCACTTACCGCCTGCGATTCGGTTAAGGTCTCGGCGCTGGATAAGATTGCCAAGCATCTTGGAATGTATGACTCCCCTGCTCCAGTTCAAATTGAAAGCCAGCCCCAAGTAGTGCTTTACTGGCCTGAGAACGGGCGGGACTAGTTCGGGGAGTGGGGGAAAGTCTTTACTCCTTAATACTCCTTAACTCAGTAATTCTCTTCTTTTTAGTGTGTAGCACAGTTGCCTTTAGTGCGTTGTTTCTCGTATAAACGCGGTATTACTTGATGCGTCAATCAGCGTGGTGACTCTGGGGGTGTAGAAGTCGCTGGTTCGAATCCAGTCAGCCCGACTACAAAAGCCTCGGGAGACATTGGTTCCCGAGGCTTTTTCTTTTCTGTGGCGCGGGCAAATTATCAAAATACGCCAGAGTTTTGCGTTGAGGTCCGGCGTCTACGCACATGTGTAAAGGTCGCTGCTTCATTCCATGTGTTTAGACTGGCCTCGCAAGTTCGATTGCCTCGATTTCTTTTTGTAGTTCGGCTACGCGTTTTTGGGCGGCGGACATTTGTTCTGGACTAAAGCTGGCTTTAAGGCGGTCAAGACTAGCTAACGAACTGCTAAGCTCGTCGTTATAGTTGTGTTCTTCTTCATCCGGATAGAGTTCTTCTTCCGCATAGAGTGTTACCATGGAATACCACGCGTACGCTTCTGCCTCGTTTTTCGGAAAAACATTGGACTCGCCATATTCGCGACCGAGTGCGAACATGGCGTCAACATCTTTTTGCAAAGCTGATTTTTCAAACCAGTTCATAGCCTGGGCAAAGTCCTTAGAAACACCTTCGCCTTCGTAGTACATCCTGCCCAGAGCGTACTGCGCCCCGGCATTCTCTTGCGCTGCAGCCAAGCGGTACCATTTCATTGCTTCGACGAAGTTCTGGGGAACACCTTCGCCTTCGTAGTACATGTCGCCGAGATTGAATTGCGCATATTCATATTCTTGTTCTGCAGCCAAGCGGTACCATTTCATTGCTTCGACAAAGTCTTTAGGAACACCTTCGCCGTAGTGAAACTTCTGGCCAAAATTGTTTTGTGCCTCTGCGTCTCCTTTATATTGGCGGCCTACCATCATGCCGAAAATCTCGTAAGCTTCGGCTAGGCTGTCTTTGATCTGGCTGGGATGGATTCGTTTGTAGCTCTTGCTGTAGTAAAGCAGGGTTCCAGTTGAAGCTTCCACGCGAATACCCGATCTTGCGGTAAAGAAGTCCAATGTTTCGCGATCGAAATATTGTCTTACTTGTTGTTCGTCGAATCCTTGTAAAACGAATTTACTTGAAAAAGCCTTGTGGTCGTCGAAATCGATATCCTGCTTGCCGAGTACGCTGCCGATTCCGTCAAGAAGGTTTTCGGGGCGAATGGTAAAGTCCGGACAAACTAGGTCGCTGGATTGAAGTGAAACGACCGACTGACGACGAAAATCCGTGTTTTCGCCACTTCCTAAATGGTAGACGTAATCGAAGATTGCGAGTTTGACATCACCGCTGTCCCCGTGGATCAAATTAGTGATTTTGGGGGAATGGCCCCGGTTGAAGAATTCGCAAGTTGAGAATCGAGCAAGTAATTTGGGGTCGCCATCGGGGATGAATGCTAACCCCATCTCTTCGGCCAATTCTTTAAGTTCTCGCTTCCGTTTAATTTCACGGCCGCAAATTATTATCAAAAAAATTATCAGAGCAATTAGAAGAAAAATGGGGAACAAGCAAAGTAGTAAAAAATCTATCCGGTCCATGAGTTCGCTCCGCTTGAAAAGCTGCGATTCAGTTTTAATTCTTTAACAGTCTAATGTTAACGCAAGTTGTTTGGCAACTAATTCATAGGGCGGGTTAATACTCTTAGTTCTTGATACTGTTCGATACACCTTGGTACTCCTTGACTCAATGATTCTCTTTCTTTTCATGGTTGGTAAAGTTGCCTTGAGTGCGTTTATTCTCGTATCAACGCGTCATTATTTGATGCGTCAAGAAGCGTGGTGACTCTTGAGGTGTAGAGGTCGCTGGTTCGAATCCAGTCGGTCCGACTTATTTTCAGTCGAGAAAATGTTCTGTTTTGAACCGTTTGATGTTCAAACGTGCGACTTTGGAATGGACAATCAACACTCGCGACTCGGTGATCGCGGACGTTATCCACCTTGGACCAAATGTTCTGTCTCGACTCACCATTGCGCTGAACAGCCAATCTGTCTTGAGCATCCGAACGACATCATGCGAGGGTTGGCTTGTTTGCTAATTCCGCCTCGGGCGAAAAAACAGCAAACTACGCTGAGCCTTAAGACTGGGGCAATGCTCAACAAACTTCCTCTGGATTTGAAAACATGCCAGAAAATAGATCAGATGTATCGTGGTTTAGCGAGAACTGGTTCCTCGTCTTGGCGATGTTTGCTTGCGGCGTTATGACCACAATCAATCTCGTGCGGGGAAATTGGTGGAACGCACTAGGTATGGTGGCGATACTTGCATTCATTGGAATCGCAAACGGCCTAATCATAAAGACAAGATGTTCGTGGTCGACTTTCCCAGCGCGCCGGAACGTTGGGAATCAGAATTCGATTCACCTGACTACGGCCATATTGACGTGTATCACGTGAGTACCGAATTCGACGGCGCGATGTACGGCGTAAACTTCAACGACTATCCAAGGGTGCTCACTGATGCCGAAGCGACATCCGAGTTAAAAAATGTGTACACACTGCCCAACACAGGTGCGGAAGTCCTCGCGACAACAGAAATCAAAATGGCAAACATTCAGGCCATTGAGGTCGTTTCAAAGGCCGGCCCAATTTACATGGTTGGCTGTTTCTTCATATCCGATGGTCGCCGTTTGTATTCACTTCAAGTTGGCTCGACACGCGACTTGCGGGAAGATCGAAAACTGCTCGATCGATTCTTTCAATCATTTCAACTTGTCGAGTTCGCCGACGCTAACTCGGTTCTCGAAGTGGATTAGCTGATTCAAAGGGCACACGTGGCCTGAGTGTCGCGCATGCCAAAAACGAGGACGGTACTTTGACGGTATACCTACTTCGGTACGAAACATAAAATACGATGCACCGGAGTAGCCGATCCGGGTCGCAATTGAGCTCAACATCACTGGCGGCAACCGATGATTTTAGACGTTATCCGTACCAGTCCGAATCAGACGTGACCAAGAACGATTCCTCGAGTGTCCAGCGGTTTTGGGCTATCGGATACAATAGCGACCGTAAAATATTTGTCGGGTTGCATGAGCGCAATCATTACATATCTAAGATGGTAGGGTAAAAAAATGAAGTGTATTCAATGTCAATCCGAGCGCCTCGTCCATAATGCAAAGGCTGTTGACTATATTGACTTTGGAGTGAAGCGACCGCTCAAACTTGAACTCGATTCGAACCCTGACGCATGGGTATTTAAAGGCACCACGGCTGGCGAACTCAATGCAACTGTTTGTGCGGATTGTGGTTTCGTGATGTTTTCAATGGCTAAGCATGACGCAGAAAGACTCTATAGCATCCAGAGAGAGGCTAATGGATAGGACTAAACCTCGAATACAGTGGATCCCGGTGGTCAGTCTTCGCGACTCGATGCTCTGATACCGGTGCGAGGTAATCCGGAGCGATTGATAGAAGCCAAGGAATCGGAAAAGAGTTTTTCGCTTTGCTAGAAAACGGCACGTAACACAGCGTTAAACCAGAGCCGATTCGCCCTCGTTCGGCGACGACAAGCATTGAGGTCCTCGATATCATTCGCGAATGCCTGCTTACTTTGCATGGTCCGCTTTCGAGGTTACGGTCTACAGACATTAACTCTTATTGGCGGTCGGTTTCGGGATCGTCCGGGGTAAGTGGCGGGTGTTTAGTTGTCCTCCATTGCCCGTTCCGTCTTAACGCGGAGGTCGTTGGAGTTAAACTGCTGCACGCTTCTGTTACACGCTTGTTACTAAAAATTCACGAAATATGCGTACAATGGTTGATGAGCGCAGTTGATAGGAAACTCAACTTTACCACTGGCTGTGCCAAAACTGGCTAACAAGAATTCAAAGTACAGGAGACTGAAGATGAACCGCGAAGTTTTCGTCAAACCAAAGACAGTTGTATCAATCGGCGTGGTTACGATCGTTGCTCTCGTAGCCGTTGTCGCTAGCGGTGTTGAAAGATTTACTTCCGAGTCTTTAGTTCAGTCAGCGAAGTGGGGATTTCGAAAGGACGTGGCTTTGAATGTAGAGGTGACGCAACCATCTTCCGCAATTTTTCAGGAGGAGGCTGGCGAGGATATTGATTGGAAGACAGATCCTGTTTGTAGGGCAATTTTTGATGCGGTTTTAGCAGGACTGCATCGAGACAAGGTAAGTGACGAGATTGTGGCCAATGTGATTGGGAAGAAGTCGAAGAAGAAGGATGCCAAGACGCTTCGGGAACGAATGAAAAGAAGCTTCGTGCTGGATTGTCCATTGTGCGAACCGACGTTTGAGGCGTTCTTGACATATCAAATGCGAGACAAGAGTCGAGACACTAAGATCAAACTCACCAGCGAGAAAAATTCGGGCAGAGGGATTAAGAAAGAGTTGCGAACCGGTCTACTAAGCGAAACTTCTGGTGGGCGCGTCGTGGCGATCGCCGAGGTGGCGAAAGGGTGGATTAGTGTAAAATTGGAATCACAAAATCAGCTCAAGCCAGAGGAGATTCAGGCTTGGAAAGAACGTATCCACATGCGTGCGGCCGAAGGAAAAGATAAATTAATGGAACTAAAAAAGACGGACGAAAATTACAAGATCTGGTCTCTGTACACTGGCTGTGGCGCCTGTAACGGAGCGATGTGGGCGGTGGAGGGTTGGGAGTAAGATTAGGCCGAATGGCATTTCGGTTTGGTTTGGAGCCAGATGGAGATGAAAGATTCTTCTGCAGGGTTAAGCATTTCAATTCGATGCTTGTCTAATATTCGTCACTGAACAAGGCACTTGTAAGCTGGTTGATCTAGGGTTTCGCTTACGTTTTTTAACGAGAAAACGAGTCAGGGATGGGTGGGTTGCTAGAGGCGTCTTGGCGGTGGGTGAGAGTCAGCCTGTTTCAGCCGTTGAATTTGACGCGATCCCTAAGCCTCAGTTGTCGGCTCAAAAAGTTTAGCGACGGTTTGCATTACCCTTGCTGCCCCGATCAAGTTTTCCCTCCCAGAGTTGCTGGTACTCTTGCGAATCAACAGTTCTTACCGTGTTCCCCGTAAATCCAACTTGATAATCCTCGCCTTCAGAGGGAGAGGCTTCGAAGACGATTGGAAGAGCTGGGCCAAGCATTGAACTTTTTAAATTCCAGCGAATTTTTAGTGGTTCGTCGTCGTGTTCGCCAATGAAAATCGCATCGAGATTGCTTGGGTCAATTCCCATCATCTGCAATTGTTCTTCATTTTGTTTGCCAATAAATGTCTTTAACTGCTCGGGATTTTTTGGGCCTTTCCAACCATTGTTTTTCATGAAAATGGAGTACATTTTCGCAACTCTTTTGACGTTGGAGTCAGTTGCTTTTGCCATCATGTCGGCTGCGTC
>JAAEMV010000026.1 GCA_024225195.1 Planctomycetaceae bacterium
TCGCAAATTTCCAGAGGGCATTCTCCGAAACAATCTCAAAGGCAGCAACCGCTTGCGCTTAAGCAAAACACTGCCAAGATCGGGCACCTCTCCCAAGACTCGTTTATGCTCCAAATCAATTACCATCACGTTGCATGAGTGTGGCTTAATTACTCACCACTCGTGAATGCTCCATAACTATCGCGATAATTTTTTTGTGTTTGTCGTATTGCCGACACTGCGAAATCGCCGAATTGCTTACCAACCATGCCGCTGATAAGATCCCCAAAATGAATAGGGCATAAAGAATTGACTGTGAGAACGGACACCAAAGCCCTACCAAATCTCTACGGTCCGACAAATCAAATTCGCGAGGTGGTTTGTTTGAAAAAGGCTGTGGACATGCATTAAACAACATCGAAATCGCAACAACTCAATCCGCACAAACGCACACGCTGAAAGGTCTGTAACGACGATTTATCGCGTTACCAAAAACCACGCACCAAAAGAAAAGAGTTACGAAACTTGCAAAAAACGGCAGCTCCACATTGGCTCCGCCTCACACTTTGACAGGCCGTCAATTCAAAGCTGGCGAACAAATTATTTTTCGACAAGCCTCGCTAAATTTGTGCCAACCTAAGTGCTCCATGCGTCGCCTCCGAGCGTTAGCTTGTCAATCTCTCACGATATCGCAGTTTGCTAACGTCCGTTCCAGTTTTTCGATTCCACTTCGACTAAGCTCGGGACAGTTCTCAATCACTAGGTACTCAA
>JAAEMV010000027.1 GCA_024225195.1 Planctomycetaceae bacterium
TCGCAAATTTCCAGAGGGCATTCTCCGAAACAATCTCAAAGGCAGCAACCGCTTGCGCTTAAGCAAAACACTGCCAAGATCGGGCACCTCTCCCAAGACTCGTTTATGCTCCAAATCAATTACCATCACGTTGCATGAGTGCAGTATCTTTTGAAATTAGAAAAGTGGCTCAATTACTCACCACTCGTGGATGCTCCATTACTATCGCGATAATTTTTTTGTGTTTGTCGTATTGCCGACACTGCGAAATCGCCGCAATGCTTACCAACCACGCCGTTGATAAGATCCCCAAAATGAATACGGCATAGAGAATTGACTGTGAGAACGAACACCAAAGCCCTACCAAATCGCTACGGTCCGATAAATCAAATTCGCGAGGTGGTTTGTTCGAAACAGACCGCGGACATGCATAAAACATTATCGAAATCGCAACAACTCAATCCGCACAAACGCACACGCTGAAAGGTCCATAACGGCGATTTATCGCGTTACCAAAAACCACGCACCAAAAGAAAAGAGTTACGAAACTTGCAAAAAACGGCATCTCCACATTGGCTCCGCCTCACACTTTGACAGGCCGTCAATTCAAAGCTGGCGAACAAATTATTTCTCGACAAGCCTCGCTAAATTTGAGCCAACCTAAGTGCTCCATGCGTCGCCTCCGAGCGTTAGCTTGTCAATCTCTCACGATATCGCAGTTTGCTAACGTCCGTTCCAGTTTTTCGATTCCACTTCGACTAAGCTCGGGACAGTTCTCAATCACTAGGTACTCAA
>JAAEMV010000028.1 GCA_024225195.1 Planctomycetaceae bacterium
ATGCCTATGCTGGTAATGATCCGGTGAATAAGAGTGATCCGAATGGGCACAGCTACGGCGGTGAACAAGATGATCCTATGAATGATGGCTGGGATTGTGGCTGCGGCGGCGACTTTAGCGGAGATCCAGCGGGGAAAGACGATGGTGGTTTGGGTGACACTATCGCTAATCAAGATGAAAGTCTTTCGAACAAAACCAAAACTGCTGTGAAGCAACAGGAGGTCAAAGTTGCGCAAAGGAAAGGTTGGTATTTTGGTCCTCCTAATCCGCGGTCAGGTTCTATGAATCCTGGCTTGGCAAGAACTGGTCCAAATTACAGTAGTGTGACGAATCCATATGGACCACATGTTTCCGGGTCATTTCCGCCAGGATATAATCCATATGCTTCCGGTTGGCGCAGTAATTTGGGTGCACGAAATGTAAAACAAAATGTAGGAAGACAAAAAAACCATTTGCAACCTGATCCCAAAGCCACAGGTAATCACACAACGTATAGAACTGATTCGCAAGGTAGTGTGACCCACCACGAAACTTGGTCTCGAAACCCTAGAAATCCTTCAGGATATGATTCGGTTCAGCGGACTGATATTGTCGGACGAGCACATCGCAACAAAAGCACAGGTCAGTCAGTAGAAACTCCTCATACGCATAGCAAAGACATCAAAGGAGGTGTCCGATCGGCGTATGACAACGAAATTCCAGGATATGGGAAATGATGAATAAAGTAGAGAAAATGTCACATTTGCAAAAATTACAAAATTGGTTTGCTGCTGAATGTGATGGAGATTGGGAACATCAGAATGGTATTGATATCAAAACATTAGACAATCCAGGGTGGGAAGTAAAAATCGATCTGTTTGAAACATCCAAAATGGATATTCCTTTCGAAACGGTAATGGAAAAATACGAAGATCCAGTCGACTGGATGCATCTGAAGAAAGAGGATAATAAATTAGTTGGGGCCGGTGGACCGGAAAAATTGGATAAGATTTTGACTATTTTTGCCGAATGGTTAGATGAATAGGTCTTATCCACTGCATTGGCCCATGACGCATTTGGCCGTTTACTCACTAAAACCGAATTGCGGTGACACGGTAATTGCTAACAAATTGACTGGTGGAAAGTTATTGTGAGCGCAGGTCCCCGGCGGTGTGATCGAGAGAAACCGCGCCCCTGAATCCCATGACATTGCTCCGTCCGTCATTTCCGCCGCTTGTGCCCTCGACGGCACTTTCCTCTTCGACATACCCGTAGAATAACCGCTCCGAGGCCCGCATGGATATGTGGCATTACGGTGACACTTCACCCTCATGTCCCTTTTCAAGGTTTTAGGGGTTACGGTGACGGTTTACCAAATACACTTAATTGTCACCTTTGTTTTGATCCTGGGCTCACGCTTCAACTGCCTCAGCGAAGCGTCTGCTGACCAAAACCGATGAAGCCACTTCGGTTGTGTTGACTACCAATACTTATGATGAGGAACGAACCGGCTACTTTAACATCGGCCAGTTGACCACATCGACAAATGCCAATGGTAAACACGAATATGATTATG
>JAAEMV010000029.1 GCA_024225195.1 Planctomycetaceae bacterium
AATCGTGCCGGCGTCGTAATTTAATCCGTGGATGTAGCGAACAATTTTTCCCTTGGGGGAAATCAAAATAAATACTGGTGGGTGGGAATATAACTTTTGTTCTCGGACGTACTTGTATCGAAACCCGCAGATGTCAGCCAGAAGTTGGATGTCATCTTCGTCGCCGGTCAAAAAGTGCCAGCCGTCCTGAGAATTCTCACGGTCGAACTTGCTGTACCTTTTGACGTATTTGGCCTTCGACTTCTTTGCCCGAGACGTTTGTTCAGTTGGATCGATACTGAGCGAGACCATCTGGAAATCTTCGTCTACCTTAAACTTGATGTCCCGCAATGTGTCCGTCATGTTTTCCAACTGAACACTGCATAACTTCGGGCAATCCGAGTAGTTGAATGATAGCATCACAGGTCGCTTGCCATCAAAATATTTGCCAATTTGGACGAATCGATTTTCCTCATCGTGAAATGTGATGTCACGAACAATGAACTCGCCAGTCTGCGAATCGACGCCAATGTTCTGGGCGACTTTCGGTTTCTCGTTGATGCCGTAAGGATCAGATTTTTTGGATGTTTCGGTGGCCGTTTTGGACGATTGATCTTCAGCAGTTTGTCCAAATACGAACCCACCCCAGTTGGCCACAGCGAAGCACGCGGCCAGGGTTAAAGCGATTCGATAGTTTGGTTGAAAGATCATTCTTCTTAGGACTTGTTGAGCAGTGTGGTTTGGTTTGGACTATTTTCCGTACTTGGAAACGACTTCTTCCATCGCTAAAGAAATTGGAACTGGTGCTTTGACGAGTTCTTCTTTTTGCTCTTCGATTTGAACAACCGAAGGCATCGCTTCAACACCGGAAGCGTTCCTAATAAGAAAACTGTTTTGCCAGTGGTAACATAACCCTTGCACAAACATAATTGTCAGCAAGGTGACCAAAGCACTGATTGCACCGACCAGAACGATCACAGGTGTATTAACATCGTCGTAGCTAGGTGCTTCGTGGGTTGTATTTGAATCGGACATCTTATTCTTTACGCTTTGTGTTTTGTTTTGGTTTGCTAATGAATCAATGACAATGAACGATTAATGAACTTCGTGGTTCAACGCTTCGCCAAGCCGAGGATCTTTTAGTGGCACGAGTGAACGATTTCCCGCAATCATGCAGAACATGGCGATGTAAACGGCAATCACTCCGACCATGCAGGCGAGGTCGATCACGATTCCCATTCCAGTCAGGGTGTAAAGGTTTGCCTCGGGATTCATCTGTGGCATGATCAGCCAATAATGATCAACCCAGTGCATTGCTAAAATAAAGATTGCTGAAAATGCCAGCATCTTGCGGTTGCGGCGGAGTCCACGTCCCATCAGCAAAAAGAACGGGATGAATAGGTGACCGACCAACAACAAAATTGAGAGGGTCATCCAACCTGGTTGGTTGATTCGCAAGTTGTACCAGAACGTTTCTTCCGGAATGTTGGCGTACCAGATCAAAAGGAACTGGCTAAAGGCGATGTAGCCCCAGAAGATTACGAAGCCCTGCATCAATTTGCCAAGATCATGGTAATGGTCGATTGTAATTTCGTCGGTAACACGTCCTGTCTTTTGAAGCCAAAGGCCGGTCAGAAGGATCGTACAGAGAGCACTTAAAAAGGCTCCTGCGAAAAAGTAAACGGGGAACATCGTACTGAACCACAACGCGGAAAGTGACATCTCCATATCAAAGGAAGAGAACACTACGGTTACCGCGAACAGGATCATCAACGGTGCCGAAAATGCTTGCATCCGGGAGGTTAGATTTTTGTCTCCCGTTTTGTCTTGCTTTAATGAATTACTTAGAAAGAACCAAGCCATTCCACCCCATGCGAGGAAGTAGGCGATGACGCGAACTGTGAAAAAGTTTTGATTCAGAAACTGGTACTTCATTTGTTCCAAGGGTGGTCGGTTGGCCACAGTTTCGAACTCTACCTTTTCAGCGGCTGTCAGATCGTGCATCGTCCAGCCACCCTGGTTCCAACTATAAATCATGTCACTGCCGCTGATTACCGTGGCGAGGATGGGGATGAACAAAATGCCAAGCCCTAATGCACACATCGCGTAGAGTTCGGCAACACGTCGAACGGTGACGCTCCAACCGGCGCGGGTGAGGTGCATGATCGTGACGAAGAACAGGCAACCTACAGAGATTGAAAGCACGAAACAAAAACTTGTCAGATAGGTAAACATGAATCGCTTCAAGCCACCTTCATCGGCACTCAAAGACAGCATGATTGCTAATCCGATTCCGATCGCACCTACGATCAACGCCACTGGAGCGGTTCGGAGGTGCCCACCGTTGAGTGTTGTGATCGGGGAAGTGATTTTTGCAGGTCTAGTTTCGTGCATTTCAGATCTTGTCTTGTTATTTTACTGAACAGCCAGAATAGGTTGGTAAAATCCGTTCAGGTTCGCCTGAGCGGAGTCCTCTAAAATTAAGGCGTCGGTTGGGTTTTATCTTCTTGGGTAGTCGCTGGCTCGTCGGTGTCATTCGCTTCAGAGCCCTCGCCACTTTCATCATCGCTGACAGCCACGACGGGTTTAATCCCCGTTTCTTGAAGTGCTTTTACGTAAGCGACGATCGCCCAGCGGTCTGCAGTTGGAATTTGAGCCCCATACGGTCCCATCGTGCCACGACCGTTTGAAATCGTTTCAAAAATTCGACCGAGCGGATTCTTTTCGGCGTTGCTGACGGTTGCGTCGTGCAATGATTTAGCGGAAGTCCACTGAGCTTTGCCGGTGGCGGCTAGAGCAACAGCCCGTTGATTAACAAGTCCATCGCCATTGGCTGCATAGCCGTGACAGGCAGCACAGTAAATGTTGAAGCGAACCTGGCCACGTTTGACCAATGCTTCGTCGACAGTGATTTCTTTTGGAAATTCGGTGACGTACATACTGACGTCTTCCGCTGGAGGTGCCGTTTCGGCTTCGTCTTGAGTTCCAAGTCCGGTACGAACGGAACCTTGGGGTGTTGTCAATGAAACAGTGGGAACATAATCGCTCTTAATACCCTGATAAAGTTCGGTGTCGGCATCGAGTTGGCCTCGGGCGACTGAACCGTCTACAGGTGCTCGCATGACTCGTTCGTCCGCAAACAAGTAACGATCGTTCATCATGATCGGACTAACGGTTTGGGTTTTTGATTTATCTTGCCAGTCCATATCCGGGACGACATGAAGTCGCGGTGCTCGACTGGTCATTCCCATGGCTCGGAAAATCGCTACGGGAGGCAGCAACAATAGTATCGCACCCATCAAAGCGAATAGTCGTAGCCAGCTTGGTAAGTTGTTGTCGGTTAGATCCCGCCGACATTCATCGATGGAAACCGCACCCCATTCATTTAGTTGAGCCTCGGTTGAGCCTCGATCGAATTGCTCATCGGCCTGCTCGATCATCAAAAAGAATTTATCGTTGGTCGCTCGCTTGAATCGGGAAATCCGATGCAATGGATTGGAAAGCATCGGAAGCTTGTTCAGGAACCACATTCCGAAGAACGTCGCGAACGCACTGGAAAGCACGATCACTTCAAAAGTTACCGGAATGTTTGCCGGAAGACTGAAGTAAGGCTTACCCGAAATTTTAAAACGATAGCCTGGAAACACAGGTGATTCGTCAGTGCTGAACTCACCCAGTGATCCACCGTTGGTGTACCACTGCATGCCCAGACCAATGAATACCGCACCGACAGCAATCCCGAGAACAATGAACGGAAGAATCGTTCGCTTGATTCCCAATGCTGGATCAATGCCGTGCACCGGAAACGGTGAAAATGCATCGGTCTTGGTGTAACCCGCTTGTCGAGCCTGGTCACACGCCTGTACCAGCGATTCCGGATCATCGAACTGGGCAACCAATCCGATTAGTTTGGAGTTTTCGTCGGTGTTGCTGTTTTTATTTTCTTCAGCCATTTTTCTTCAGTCTCTATTGTAGCTTGGTTAGCCAATGTCTCTCGTGTTTGCCGATTCCGAGGGGCTCGAAGTTCGACAAGAACTTTTGCTCAATTAATGATCTTTTGGTCGCGGCATGACGCCTTTGACTTCTGCCATCGCGATGACCGGTAAGTACCGGCAGAACAGCGTGAACAGTGTAAAGAACAATCCAAAGCTTCCGATTAGCATCATGATGTCTACCCAGGTCGGATGGAAATACGCCCAACTGGAGGGAACAAAGTCTCGACAAAGGGAGGTGATCGTAATCACGAATCGCTCAAACCACATTCCAATGTTCACAAAGACGCAAATGATTACCATGAACCAAGGTGTGGTTCGGCACCACTTAATCCAGAACACTTGTGGGATTAAGACGTTGCAGCTGACCATGATCCAATAGGCCCACCAGTAGTTTCCAAACGCTCGGTTGTAGAAGGCATAACTCTCGTAAGGAACGCCCGAATACCAAGCGATAAAGAATTCGATTCCGTAGGCAGTACCCACCATCATGCCTGTCGCCATGATGATCTTGTTCATGTTCTCCAGGTGCCTGATGGTGATCAGGTTTTCTAATCCATATAGTTTTCGCACCGGAACGAGCAAGGTAACCACCATTGCAAATCCGGAGAAAATCGCACCCGCGACGAAGTAAGGCGGGAAGATAGTGGTGTGCCAACCGGGAACCTGCGAAACCGCAAAGTCAAAACTAACGATTGTGTGAACACTCAAAACCAACGGCGTCGCTAGAGCAGCCAGAATTGTGTAGGCGATCTCGTAACGATGCCAGGCACGTGCTGAACCTGTCCAGCCAAGTGAAAGAAGTCCGTAAACGAACTTGCCAATCTTAGATGTGCAACGATCGCGGAAGGTCGCAATATCGGGAACCATTCCCATGTACCAGAACAAAATTGAGACGGTTGCATAAGTCGAAACCGCGAACACGTCCCACAAAAGAGGACTTCGGAAGTTTGGCCACATGGCCAAGTGTTCTGTCGGAATTGGAAAGAGCCAGTAAAAGACCCAGACCCGGCCAATGTGAACGCCGGGAAAAAGTCCGGCACAGACAACCGCAAAAATTGTCATCGCTTCCGCTGCCCGGTTAATACTCGTTCGCCAGTTTTGGCGGAACAAGAACAGAATCGCTGAAATCAGCGTACCGGCGTGTCCAATACCAACCCAGAAAACAAAGTTGACAATCGGCCAACCCCAATAGGCAGGATTGTTATTTCCCCAAACACCGACACCGTCCATTAAGAGGTGCCCGACGCATCCACCAAGAACCATTAACAGTGAAATGGCTGCTCCGAGGACGACGAACCAGATCTTTGGCGGTTTATCTGCTTCCCAGATTCCACAGACCTCATCCGTTACGCCAGCGTAATCAAGACCACCAAGAATCAGTGGAGATCTTTCACCCGCGTCATCATATGTATTGTCTAAAATTGGATTGACCGTAGCCATCAAATAAATCTCTTTGTGGATGTTTAAGTTTTTGTATCGTCGTCTTGATCCGAGCGTTATCCACTCAGGCCGCTTTGTCTGTAGTCTTCTTTATCTGGCAGTTTAAAAACACAAGCTGTCAGAACCGAAGAACTGGCAAACTCTATTTTTCTGTTTCAGCTTTATGATCGCCATCAGTATGATCATGGTCGTCGTGATCATTCTCATGTTTAGTTTCATGGTCATGATCTTCGTCGTGGTCATGGCCATGGTCGTCATGTCCACCGTGACCTCCATGCCCACCGTGTTGACCAACGGAATCCCGGTCGTCGATGTCTCGCAATGCTTCGTGTGGATTTCGGACGCGTGCCAAGTACTGGGTTCGCGGTCGATTGTTCAATTCTTCAAGCATCGAGTAGGCACGCGGGTTGGCGTGTGCTTTTGCGACGTCGCTTTCGAAATTATGCAAGTCACCAAATTTGATGGCTTGGGTTGGACATGAGTCCTGACAAGCCGTGGTGATTTCGTTCGGCCCAATCTTACGATTTTCAACTTTCGCTTTGATCTTTCCAGCTTGAATGCGTTGAACGCAGTACGAGCATTTCTCCATCACACCGCGGCTGCGAATGGTGACTTCCGGGTTCATCATCAGGTTTTGCAGCTTCCGGTCACCCTCTGGAACCTTGTCGGCACCGGGGTACTTAAGGAAAGTTTCGGCATCGCTGTAGTTGAAGAAGTTAAATCGACGGACTTTGTAAGGACAGTTGTTGCCGCAGTAACGAGTACCGATACAGCGGTTGTAAACCATATCGTTAAGGCCCTCGTTGCTGTGAACCGTCGCGGCGACTGGACAGACCGTCTCGCATGGAGCGTTCTCACAGTGATGGCAAGCGACAGGTTGGTGAACAACTTGAATCTCGTCCGGGATCGACTTTGTTTCGTCGTTGTCAGAAAGTCCATAGGCGTCTTTGATGTAGAGATTATCGCCATAGTAGCGATCGATTCGCATCCAATGCATCTCTCGCCCACGCCAAACATCGTCTTTACCAACAACCGGAATGTTGTTCTCCGCCTGGCAAGCGACAACACATGAGTTACACCCGATGCACTTGTTGAGGTCGATGGACATTCCCCAAACGTTTTCGTAAGTCGTTGGGAGACCTTCGGGATTCAGGTTTTCATAATCGACACGGGCACCGGGAGTTAAGTCGAACAACTCGTGATGCATGTGGAATGCTTCAGGCCATTTGTGTTTTTGTCCCTCGGCCCACTTTTCCATTTCCGGCGAGTCGTCCACTGGTGGCGATTGTTCGTCGAGGTCGTTGGTTGTGAAACTGACCTGATTCATAATCGGGAGTGCTCCCGACTTATCTGCCGCCGATTTCGTCTTGGGTGGAAGCTTGTCGGTTTGAAGCGGGTACTGCTCCAAAAACTCCTGATAGCTGTCTAGGCTACCTTCGCGGATGAGCCCGCTGCGATCACTCTCTTTCTTGCTTGGATCGCGAAACATTCTTGCTTGAATTTCGTCGCGGGCAGTCGCGTCAATTTCCCAAGGTTCCTGAACGATCGCAAGTCGATAAAGTGTCGATGTTGAAACAACTGCTCCTGCATCGGCAGTCTGCACAAGCCAGTGATCGTTCTCCGCAGATCGAATAGGATTCACGTCGACGCCGACCGAATCAACGCCGCTGTCTTCGTGACCCCCGACTCTTCCAGCGAGTGTTCGTCCGTAACCCGTTTCGATTCCAATCGAACCATCGGCCTGGCCTGGTTGGATGACTACCGGGATCGTGATGTCTTTGCCATTTAAAGTGACACTCATTAAGGTCGCTTTGGACTTTGACGACATCCCGTGTTGATGCAGATTAAATTGCTTCGCTGTTCGTGGGCTAACAGACGCAACGTTGTCCCATGCTACCTTGGTGAAAAAGTCTGGCAATTCTTGGAGCCATGAACTGTTCGCAAAGCATCCGTCGTATAACGAACTGCTTGGGTTGAAGACAATTTCAAGGCCACTCTCTTTTCCCCAAAGTTTGCTCCACTGGTCGCTTGGCGTGCAAGCCCAGGTTGATGGTGTGCCGGTTATTGTTGCATTAACCGTCGGTGCCATTTCCGATGAGACGAAACCGTCGTGAACTGCTTTTTTCCAAGCAGCTTCGCTCATTGAATTTGTTTTTCGAACAATCTCTTGGCCATCCGTAACTTCCCTGCCCATCAGGATAGCCATGGTTTCCAAGTCGGACTTGCCACCGAAAAGTGGATTGATGAAAGGCTGTCCAAGTAGAACTGATCCATTGTTGGCGTAACCGTCTTTCCAGCATGCCAACGGATGAGCGACCGCACTGATCCATTTACACTTGGCACCAGTCTCGTTTTTGAAAGAAGTAATGTGGAGCGATTTCTCGACCTTGCTCAGTGCCTCGCCCAGTCCTAACTCTCGCGGAGCGTCGAACACAGGATTGCCGCCGAGAATAATGACGGTCTTGAACTGACCCGCTTTTAATTTCGTGGCGAAATCGTTGATAGCGCTGATCGTCGAAGGACGTTTCGGATCAGAAGTTTCGGTGAACGTAATTGTTTTGCCGTGGTTGCCGAGTTTGTCGTTCAAACTGTGCACCAAGGCGTGAACTTTTGGCGACTGCTTTTCGCCGGCGACGATGACACACTGGCCTTTGTGAAGCACAAGATCCGAAGCCATCGCTGCGAGAACTTTTTTGCGGTAAGGCAATGCAGCATCAACAGCGCCGTCTTCAACCTTGCCAATTTCTTCCGCCAGTTGTGCGGCAAAGCCTTCGATGTCAGAGCTTCGCACAGCAATGCGGTGATCTGCTGCGGCACCCGTTGTCGTGAACTGACTTTCGACGACGTACATCCGGCTCATTTTTTTACTATCGGCGTCGCGGCCTTTGGCGAACTTGACGCTGTTGGCAACTCCAGACCCAACCGTCGTTAAAATGTCTGCGTCGAGCGAGACAATAATCTTGGCTTCGTCCAGTTTGTAATGAGCACGAAGAGGACGTCCAAACGCCAGCTTGCTGCCTTCGCGAGTATTGTCATCTGAAATCGGTGAATAGGTGAACCACTGTCCACCCTTGGCGGTGAACTCGTCCTTCAAACGCATCATACTCGGAGACGACGTTGGGTGGGCGACAACCGCGACGGTGCTGGCATCACTGAACTTACACACGTCGACCAAATCGTCAAAGTTTGTTTCTGACAATCCTACGCCGCCAAGAGGGGCTCTTAGGCGATCGGGGTCGTAGAATTCGAGGATCCGTGCCTGAGTGAATGACGTCGAAGCACCCATCGAATCGGGGTGCTGTGGATTACCGTCAAGCTTGATGGGACGTCCGTCAAAACTAGTCCCAAGAATTGGCTGAGAAATACCTCCCAATTCGGTCAGTGACGCGTATTTTACCGGCACTCCGGGGATGCGGTGCTGGGGGCGAAACGCGAACGGAGCGATCTTCTCTTCTTCGTAACGACAACCCGTTACTCCACCGAGTGCCAACGACGCACCCATCAATTGCAACCAGCGTCGACGGGAAAATCCGTCGGTGTGGTGCTCGGTTGCTGAACCGAAGTCACGATCAATCGCCTCGTTGAATTCGCTTGAATCCACAGGCAGATTTAGATTGGAAATTTGATTGGTTTTATTCGTGCGAGGTTTGTTCATTTCTGGATACTTCAGATGGTTTCGTGTCGTAAGGTGACAATTAACTTCGGGCCACTAACGATGACACGTTGAACAGTTGACGTTTGGATTTACGTTGAGCTTCTCGGCCCACTTCTTGTGATACTCTTCTGGATTTTCAGGTACGAAGTCCAACTGAGTGACGAGTTGTGGATCTCGAATGTTTGGGGTTGGGTTGCGATGGCAATCGAGGCACCATTTCATCGAAAGCGGTTCGACTTGCGTGACGATTTCCATTTTGTCGATTCGACCGTGGCAGGAAACACAACTGACGCCTTTGTTCACGTGAGCACTGTGATTGAAATAAACAAAGTCAGGCAAGTCGTGAACACGTTCCCACAACACGGGATCATTGTCTTCGAGACTAACTCGAATTGGCTTTAAGAGCGTGCTTTCGCCGCGGATGATTCCAAGGTCACGTTCGCCTTTGGTCGTTCGACTTCCGCCGTGGCAGTTTCCACAGGTCGCTGTCGGTGGAATTGCAGCATGCCCTGCTCGTTCCACTGTGTTGTGACAGTATCGGCAATCCATCTTTAGTTGCCCTGCGTGAAGCTTGTGGCTAAACGGCACTGGCTGCTTCGGTTGATGGCCGACGTTAACGATTTTCGGACTGATGGCAGCGAACAAACACGTAGCCAAATATCCTCCAACGACGACAGCAGTTGCCGCAGCAAGGAAAGTAAACTTGTTAACCCAATTCGGGAAATGAAACTCTTGCATTCAAATCACCATGCGAGACGCTGGACGTCCGGCGAAAAATGAAGTGTGGATAAAAATCGAGCGGGTGGTTTCCGAGTAACCAGTTTCTCACAATCGCTCGACTGTTAATTAACCGGAAACTTTAGTCCAAAGATACTTTTAGGTCGACGTGTAAAAACGTCGCAGTACTTTTGGGGGGTATAAAAACCGTTCTACCCTTTAATTATCGGGTGAATCGCGGGCGTTTCTTTTGGGGAAACGCTAATAAAATCCTAACAAGCAACGTTCTTTAAGGTGACTATCAAGGCCGTTACGGCGGTTTTTTGATTGTTTGTTTTCCGCAAAAAAATGGGCCCCAGTTTGAGACCCGAATCCTCGGTTTTCATGCGACATGAGCTAGTTTCTTTAGGGGGTTTTGGGCTCTTGGTGTGGATAAGATGTTCGCTCTTTTTTCGATCACCTGCTCCGAATTATTTGGGCTCGATAAGATTTTCCGTTTGAAGAAACGGTCGAACGTTCATGCTTGCAGTTGCAGATTTCCTTATTGTGGACATTCAATTGGCGATCCCTGGGCCTAGGACGCGGATCGGTGATTGAAAAATTGCTAGAATTCGAAACGGGAGTCGCTTGGTTTTTTGGAAATCTGGTGTTGGATCGAAATCAAGAAAGCAGCTTAGACACAAATTCAATCAAGTGCGGAGGGTTTGAGGATGCAGCGTATCTTCCAATTTTTGTTTCTAGGCGTTTGTTTAACTTTGGTGGCCTGCGATGCTCCGGTTCCCGATCAGACCTCGATCTCTTCTGAACCCGAGCACAGGCTCAGCA
>JAAEMV010000030.1 GCA_024225195.1 Planctomycetaceae bacterium
GTTCTTACTTCGACTGGAGATCATGGCAACCAAGTCCACCAGATTTTGAGCGACTATCAGGAGATGAACAACGGTGGAGAATCATGGCTGCGTTACATGGTCTTTCAACCGGACGCGAACAAAATCAGCATCCACACCTACAACCCCGCACTCGACAAATCCAGGAACGGCCCTTCCAGCAGGTTCGACCTGGACTATCCAATGACGCTGCTTCCCAAAGCCAGGGTTGGCAATACTCCGGATAAGACTAGTCCGGTTAAAGCATTGGCGGATCGCGTCCGCCGACATGTAAATAGTCAGCCGCTCAGATTCCCTAATCAGCACTGGGTTCGAGGCGCGTATTATGCAGGACTGATGGCCATGTATGAAAGCACGTCGGATCGTGCGTACCTGGATGATTGCATGAAATGGGGGAAGCAGGTTTCCTGGCGGATTAAGGAGCAAGGGGGCGGGCCTTATGAAAGCGGGGCCTATCCGCTTGTTTGCGGCCAGATTTGGTATGGGTGCTATCGGGCTGAAAACGATGAAATGATGATGCAGCCAACCCTAGCGTTTCTCGAAGACCCAAAGGTTGAGAATCCTGTGTCCGCACCTGGGAAATGGTATTTGGAAAACACCGGACATCGCTTTGTAGATGGGCTTTTTACCGCACCTCCGACGCTCGCGATGCTGTATCAAATGACGGGGGATGAAAAATACGTGGATTGGATGGATGCCTGCTTTTGGGACGTGCACAAAGAAATCTTTGACCACGATGCAGGGCTGTTCTATCGGGACGCACGTTCCAAACCTCGGAAAACGAAGAACGGAAAAAAAGTGTTGTGGTCCCGAGGAAATGGCTGGGCTTTTGGCGGGCTGACCCGAATCCTGAAGGTTCTGCCTAGCGAACATCCCAGTTACCCAAAATACAAATCGTTGTATTTGAAAATGGCCGAGTCATTGGCAAAGCGACAACAAGCCGATGGGTTCTGGCGAAGCAACCTTGATGATCCTGAACAGCATCCTATGAAGGAAAGCAGTGGAACAGGATTTTTCTGCTACGGTATCACCTGGGGAATCAATAATGGGATCTTAAATAAAGAGCGTTTTCTTCCAGTTGCAAGGAAGGCATGGACTGCGCTTGCTTCGGTTGTAAACGAAGACGGCCAGATCGGATGGAGTCAACCCTCCGGCGGTGGTCCTGGCAAAGTTGCGGAAGCAAACACCTCGAAATTTGGTACCGGTATCTTCCTGTTAGCCGCTAGCGAGATTCATCTACTCTTTAAAAATAAAGCAAATA
>JAAEMV010000031.1 GCA_024225195.1 Planctomycetaceae bacterium
GGTTCGAGCATCACCGGTTTCTCGGGGCGTGAATTTTCCGTTCCGGTGATCATTGGAAACCGGAAAGAGATGCGTAGTCCTAATCTAATACGAGCGGTTTATCGTACATCATGAGAGCCGCGATGTATGCCGAACTGTGTATTTGTTGCGACGCACGCCGTTGGATGTGCCTCGCCTAATCTTCCATGCAAATTCCTCGAATATCGCCAGCCATGTGGGAATCAAGGTGCTCATAAGTTATTCAAAGATGATGGGGTAACGCTTACTTGGGGAGGCATGCTTAGGCGGAGGGAGCGATTATCGCCAACGAGTTTGGCGGGATGCTTAAAAGCTGAGTATTGACCGCTTTAAGAGACAGCCAGACCCAAATTTGTTAAAGTTCGCAACGGGGGAAAGGATAACCATTAACCGAGATAGGGACTATTAAAATGACGCGACGATGTGTGCTAATGATGTTGGTGGCTGTGTTGGCTGGCTGCTCAGGGGGTTCTAAAACGAAATCGACGGCGGATTCAGAGGGGGCTGAGAAATCTTCAGAAGTTAATCCACCTGCTGGGAAAATGAAGGATAAGGTGCCGGCGAGTTCCGGTCAGTTGGAGAGTAAAAAAACTTCTCAGGTTAACAAATCCACGGATAAAGCTGTTGCCCAACAAAGTAACGATCGCGAAGAGGATACGGCAAAGTTTAGGCAGGTTTCCCGTGGCATCCAGACGCACCATCGCGTGCTTAAAAAATTTCCCATGGCAACTGTAGGA
>JAAEMV010000032.1 GCA_024225195.1 Planctomycetaceae bacterium
GCAAATTGAGACAGCTACACAGGCTCGATAAAGTGTAACAAGCCTATGAAAAAAATCACAAAAATATTTATATCCTTTGTTTTCTTATTTAGTGCAGGTTCCAGCTACCAAGCGCAGGCTGAGACTGGTCCAATTTACAAATGCAAAGGGGCAAACAGATTCACCTGCGTTGTTGACGGAGATACTATCTGGTTACGGCAGGTAAAATTGCGCCTTAAAGACTTTGATACACCTGAACCACAAACAAATGTTTGTGGTGGTAATTTCGAACGGAAACTCGCTAACAAAGCGTCTAAACGGCTTATAGAACTGCTCAACAATAATGAATGGACGGTCGAAAAATTTGGTAAAGGCAAATATGGTCGAACACTTGCCACCATTAGAATCAACGGTGTTGATGTTGGCGATATTCTAATCCGTGAGCGGTTAGCCCGTAGCTGGCCTGATGGTGACGAATGGTGGTGCCAAAACTAAAACACATTTGCAACGGCTGTAAGGGTGCGTAAAATCGATACAAGTGAGGTCATTTTTTGCCCCCGTCTGGTGATGGTGAACGGTGAGCGTTGTGCGTGCCCCACCTAACGCGATTGTTTTTCGTGCGCTAATGTCCGCTTAAAATAGGTGGACACTTGCGGGGTGCGGAAATTGGCTAAGAAACGGGTACGGCGGACTTGGAGCGATGAAGAGAAGCGCTCAATTTGTTTACAGACCATGGCACCAGGTGTTTCGGTCTCACAGGTTGCGCGGCGTTACGCAATGAACGACAACCAGATATTCAATTGGCTGAAGGATGAGCGTTTTGCACCATCCCCCGACGAGACTGATACCGCTGTTTTCTTGCCAATTGAAGTTTGCGGTGAGCCAAACCCGCTTCCCTCTGTCTTGGAGCCGGACACCGCTTGCGGTTCTCATGGACGTGTAGAGATTGCCTTTTCTAATGGTCACCGCCTGACGGTAGAGGGCGGTTTCGATGGCGCTGAGGTGACCCGTCTACTGAAGGGGCTGGTGTCGTGATCCCGGTACCGAGCAATACGCGGGTGTGGCTTGCTGCAGGTGTGACTGATATGCGTCGCGGGTTCAATACACTGGCAGCACAGGCTGAGAATACGTTGGCAGCTGATCCTTTCTGTGGGCATCTGTTTGTCTTCCGTGGTCGTCGCGGTGATCTGCTGAAAATCATCTGGTGGGATAGCCAGGGAGCGTGCCTGTTCTCCAAACGGCTTGAACGCGGCCGGTTTGTCTGGCCTGCAGCAAAGGATGGCAAGGTCAGCCTGACTGCGGCTCAACTGGCGATGCTTTTGGAAGGCATAGACTGGCGCATTCC
>JAAEMV010000033.1 GCA_024225195.1 Planctomycetaceae bacterium
CATATTAAGGATTTCGGAAATTGGTCGGGGAAAGCTATCCCATGTCACGACTAGGAAAGCACAACAACGGGCACTGCAAATATCTGCGGGCGTTCGGCGACAATACGGTATCTGTGACAGCAAAGTAGGCCCCTTAAAACTCGCTTATCTTAATTTACCGGGTCTCAACGCTTTACAATATACAGATTTGAAACGCCGCTTGATAACGCCAATTCCGTATCCTAGGCGTTGCCAAGAAACAGCATAACAGCATTTTGATTTGTTTTTATGGCTGAAGACTTTAGCCCAGCTTTCCTGAAACTTCACAGCACGAGATTATGTTTTAACATCGCCTCGCTTTACTTGGCGTGCCCACCCAACCTTCAAAGAAAGTCAGCAATACGGAGCTGCCAATTTTGTTCCGAAATTTTCAGGAAACAGGTTAGGCAGATCGGCGGCTGGACGGAGCAGGCTCTTGCGGCCTCCAAACGCTCACACTCGCGACGGATAGAGGTCTGTACGAATCCATAGACAATGCAACCCAAAGCGTTCGCCGTCACCGGACGCTGAGACCTATCCTGGTTCCTGCCCTGGTCTACCTTTGCTCTGCTGGCTCCGCAAAAATATTTTTTTCCATATTTACCAAGAAAGCGCGTGACGATTCCACTACCGCAACGTCTCAATTGCAAAGAAGCAACAAGACCACTGGAAATAACGCCTAATTTGGCTTCCCAAGTGTTTTGATCGCGGCGGCGTCACGCGGCTGTCCCTCAAACGCCCGGAGACAAATTGCGACTGTGTTGTTCGCAGAACAAGAGCGTGAACGTACAGTCCCGGGTAACAAAATCAGCACTTGGGGGGAATAAATAATGTCGAAGCAGTACGAGAGCGTATTCGGGTTCCTGTTTGTCTGCTTAATCATCAACGCGCTGCCACTCGCCAACCTGCACGCCGATACGATTCACGTAGGCGGTGCCGATGGGGATTACGAGACGATAACCGAAGGAGTTGCCGCGGCTCATGATGGTGACACGATCTTGATCGCACCAGGGACCTTTAACGTCCCCGACACCATCGTCTTGAATAACAAATCAATCCGCTTGATCGGCAGCGGCCCA
>JAAEMV010000034.1 GCA_024225195.1 Planctomycetaceae bacterium
GCTGCCCGCCACTGAGCCCATTGGTCTGCGTGAGTGCCAAGCAAAATCTCTTGAATTCCAAGCCATTCCTTAGGAACACCCTTCAAATCCGACTGCGACTGAATAAATCTCTGAATTGTCAGCGAATCGTATCCCCAATGTCGACCGGGCAATAAGGTATACGTGTCAGGGCGGCAGATAATGCTGACCCCTTCGAATGCCTCAAAGGATTGGTAGCGATTCGACAGCTCTGAAACAATCCGCCGGACCGAACGTTGCACCAAAGGATTGAGCGGATTGTAGATTGGAAGGCGATTATTGGATTTCGTAAACTCCCGCCTTTGGCCATTCAGATCGTACATGTCAAAATCAGAGTCTGTGCCATCTCGGCGGCGCTCCGCCTCCACCTCCGGCAACGGGCCCGATAACGCAAGGGTTGGCACTAGAACTAAACCCTCGCGCTCAAACATCCGAAACAACATCTCCAGAACATCTTTCCGGATGGGATCCTGACCATTTGTAAAAAAGATACCCGTGTCGTGCTTAGGGGAGGGCAGTAGAAGGTCGCTCGGATAAATCGAACTTCCGTCAGAAGCAACGGTGACAAACGCACCACCGTAGCCATTCGCTTTTAAATGCTGGACGAACCTCGTGGCACCCTCATAGAAGAACCGCCAATCATCAAGGGGTTCACTTACCAGTGGATCGATCTTCTCCAACACTCCAAAATTTTCTGAGAACAGCGGCATCTCATAAAAAGCCATTAACTTGCGATTGTCCGTACTCACCACGTCTTTCGACGGCAAACGATCGGGGCCAGCTTTGATTTTGACCGAACCGACAATTGCCTTTTCCGTTTGATGACGATTCGCGATCAAAAGATAGGGCGAGTCCGTCTCAGGCCACACGGTCAAACTCAAAGTTCGAGTCTGAATTCCCTTTTTTGAACGAGGCATTAACGATTTTTCAATTTGCACTCCAGAGTCGAACCCGTAATTGGGAACTTGACCGTTAGCATCTGGCTGTAAAAAACTAACACCAATCGCAGTTCCCTCAGCTGCCAAATACTCAATTTCGACAACATGAGGTTGCCCAAGTTCACCGACAGTTAATGGAATCGCCTGCCAACCGCCGGGAGCAAGTTCACCCATCTCTCGGTCGGCCACCCGCACCGGCACATACCGATTGTTGCCATAGATTTTGGGAGACTTTAAATTTGCGAACTGCGCAAACTGGCTCCACGGAGAACTGGCCTCAGCTTCTCCAGAGAGATTGGTCGAGTAAACTAACTCCCAATCTTTACCATTCGACTTCGCAGATTCGCTGGACAAAACCAAGACCTGCATAGCACGACTTACCGGAGGCTTTCTCGAGCTAAAAGACGCCTGGTAACGCTGCTGCTCTAATTCCAACTCAATATTATAGACACCCTCTTTCAAGGGCATTCTAAATTTCACCGGTTGAGGGAGAGCCGAACCAGTGGAGTCCGTTTGAAACGAAATTGATTTTGAAATTAACGATCGCCCACCCACAAGCCCAGCCGGATTCGCTGATACCACTTTTATCCTGCACCCTACCGCTCGACCCAAGAAGGGCGTCCGATTTGGAGAAATCGAAAACTCAAATTCCTCACCAGATTTAAAAACCAAATGCGGGCGGGAAAAAGAAACGCCAAGCTCGTCTCCTGGGACTCTCGAAATCGAACAACGATTGCCAATCGAATCAATTTCTCCAGCAATCACTCCACTCAAAAGCTGCTTTAATGAGAGCGTCTGCTCGTACCGGGATGCCGGCTGTTCAATCGAACTCAAATCCAAAACGACCCGAGTATCACTATCACCCGACAATGAAAAATCAAACCCGCCATATGTCGTTTTGGACCATTGCTGGACGTTTAAGACATTTCCAGTTTTTTTAATCGTCGCGTTTGCTTCCGCCTCAAGACCCAATGGCGATGGGTTGAAAAGCTCTCCATTGACCACCGTCACTGTGCCAGCCCACGTCTGAGGTAAACCGCCGCCCCAAGAAACCCTAAACCGCAGGTCTTGCTTCTCAGCCGAGCGGGACTCAACTTCTGAATCAAACCGAAAAATGCTGGCGGTTGGGAGAAGCTTGGTGGGAGACTTCAACGCCAAGGTTGACGGTTGAACCGAGTCACGATCCTGAACAATTCCAAACGTTACGCTTGGCACCAGGATCCAGAAGAGCGCAGCAAACAAAGCCATCACAAGCATGCATTTTGCCGTGAGTATCGAAGAAACGAATTTCGGACTTCCATGTCCGGTCATTCGATTGACCTAAGCTAAAAAACAACTGTAAGCGTTTCAAAAAGTCACCGACTTTTTAGTCTTCTCTATGTCCGCGAACTTTACCAATCCACTTGATGGTCATCTAGCCCAACCCATTGTCTTAATGCTAGCAAGCATTTGAATCAGTCAGCTTTATTTGGATGGCACAACCTCTTGCCTTAAACGCCACGAATCAAGGCGACAAAGCCATTGGATCAGAGATTCACCTGACCCGATTTAGCAAGCATCGAGGCTAATCCTGACGATCGGCGAGTTCAGCGCTCAGCTCGTATCCCTCTGGCCAGAGGATAACTCCCGACGCGGTCAGGTCATGCATCACGTTTTCCATTGATTCAACAATCGAGGGACAGCGACGACTAACGTCATTCACTTCCCACCGATCATCCGGTTTCACATACAGAGAAGTACGATCGCCTTCAACAATCAACTTCCATGCATGTGTTTGCAAAGCATTTACGTCACCCGACTTTGTCCACGCAACTTCTTTGTTCTTCTCTGGAAATCGAAACGCGAAATGCCGAAGCGCTTCCTGCATTGGTTCGTCTCCGGAAAACCAATCTTGCAACAGTTGCGTGACCAAAACTGGTTGAACAAGCGCGCCTGAACGCAGGCTTCGAAAACTGGCATAGCCTTCCCGATCGGGCGTCCGAATCATCATGGGAACATGGAGCGATTCTCCATGACACTGTTCAAAATTATGCGTGGGATCATTTCCCACTATTCCGTGTTCACCTAACGGGTAACCTCGTGGCGACAACAGGCACAACACCGTTGACTTACCCAAGCCCGTCTCCATCAGGTCCAGGACAACTCCCAGGAAATCATCGATCAGGGTAACCTGCGCCGCGCAAACCTGCTGGTAGCTTAACAACTGATCGGGATCATCATGATTTGGATCAAACCAACCCGACGGCGGTTCGCACCAATGAGGCGGCTCTGGGTCTTCTGAATTAGCTAATTGATTTCGCAATTCCAGTGGCGCATCCCAGGCACCCGAAAGTCCGCTTGAGTGGAGCCATAGACAAGTGCCATTTTCAAGGGAAGCAATCGCTTGAGCTGCTTGTGCAAAAAAATGAGCGAGCTCTGTTTGCTCCATTCCACCGGCGGGGCGGTCATTATTTAATTTTTCAAATGGTAAAATTCGGTCGAAATATTTTGAGGACTCGTGCAATAATAATTCCGGAGCATCACTCAACAAGACCGGCGAATATCCAGACTCGCCAATCGTTTCCAGCCAGTTTTTTTCTTCTGAGCTACCCCAAAATTGATCGTAGGCTTGCACCAGATTCGGGGATGCGGCAACGGCCTGATCAAACAGCAAACTTTCAGCAGCAAGACGATTAAAATTGGGAGTCTCAAACAAAGTACTCCCGTAAGCGCCGAGGAAATTAGCTCCCAATTGGTCAATTACCAGCACAACGGCATTTCGAATTTCAGTTCCGCTCATGGACTATTTTGGGTTCTAAGGGTGACCGCAAGAAAAAACGGCCGTGGTAAAAAAGCATTAAGCCCGTTAAATCACAGACAATAAACAGGCTTGCTCATTGACGAACTTGGTAAAACCATCATATTGTCACCAGCGTTTTAATCAAACAGCAAGACATCCGGTGAGAATACTGTGTACGATCAACAACGGCTTATTGA
>JAAEMV010000035.1 GCA_024225195.1 Planctomycetaceae bacterium
ACGATGCACGCGAAGCCGGACTTGCGCGTGCTTTTTAATGTTTAGCTGTATCGTTCCGGCTCGGTGATCACGGCCGTTAAGGCACTTAGCTGATCATTCATTTATTCTTGGCGTTAAACGCTTTCTAAATTGGTTTTTGAAATGTTAAATTACTTGAAATCTAAGGTGTTAAAATCAATAATGGTCACCGAGTAGGACGGCGTGCGGCCACCAATGGGAGTTGCGCCTCACCTCTTGTAGATTTTAATTTATTACTTGGCTTGCCATAACAATCGGATGAACCTGGGCGGTGTCGTATCACCGTTTCGCTTCGCTCGGCAATGCTAAACACCCGCGCGGTTATCCTAAACGTTATGCGGCAACACGTTATGCGGCAACACGTTATGCGGCAACACTCAGGCATGAAATCGATGGTCAACCCTATTCAATGGGCACAACTGGGAGAAGAGGGTCAGAAGGAGTTCCGTGCATTGTTCACACGGTTTCAATCAGCTCTTCGCGAAAACGGTGTGCATGACGGATACGACCTTGGCATGGATTGGCGTGTAATAGAATCGGACGGCGAATATGTCATCTCTAATGGCGAAGCCACATTGCAAGGCGTCACTTCTGTTCGCAAGGACGTGATTCAAGCACTGTTCGACGACGGATGTGCAAATCTCAACCGATAGACATGATATTCAATACCAGGAATTCACTCGAATGTTACCCAACAGGAACCCAACCACGACAATTCGTTTACCGCTGCAGTCTGACGCAACTCCCTCACGGCCGGCATGGTTTGGAATCGCAAAGCCGCATAACAATGGGTTGCACACCGAGCCACGGGCCGCGCGGGTTTCAATGTTTTGTCTTTCGCCGCGGCCCGGTGAACGTTGCCGTTATTTGGCTTGAGCCATGACAGTTTCGCCACATATTCACACTTCTCTCTCTGATGCTATCGCATGCGGTGACCTCGCCACTGTTGAGGGACTGATTCGACAACATCCAATATTGGTCAACTCTCTGGAGTGGACTCCGCCGCCTCTGCATTGTGCAATCTTATGGAACCAATTGAGCGTCGCAGAGTTACTGCTTGACAGCGGTGCTGACTTGGAACTGCCTGATCCAGACAACCAAACAACACCGCTTCGCTACGCAATCATGTATTGCAAAACAGAATTGATTCCGATGCTGTTGTCGCGGGGAGCCAATGCAGGATCAATTGTCGAAAATGGATCAACAGCTTTACAACTTGCGATGCAGGCAGCATCCGGCAAATACGAACAATACGAGGATCTTCCCGGGCGAACCGAATATAAAAATGTTGTTACAATGCTCCTTGAATCTGGCTTGAATGAGTGAATCGACGAATCCAGATATTTCAAATTGCGGTAGATAGCAATGCGATGCACGCGAATCCGGACCTGGGCGTGCTTTTTTCTGCTTGCAAGATTTTCGTTCCGGTGATCATTGCCGCTATGGCACTAAGCTAATCATTAATTTATTCTTGGCGTAAACGCTTCGTAATTTGGTTTTTGGAATGTTGAATTACTTGAAATCTGAGGCGTTAAAATCAATAATGGTCACCGAGTAGGACGGCGTGCGCCCGCCAATGGGAGTTGCGCTTCACCTCTTGTAGATTTCTATTTATTACTTGGGGTGCCATAACAATCGGATGAACTGGAGCGATGAATCATCACCGTTTTGCTTCGCTCGGCAGTGCTAATCACCCGCGCGGTTATCCGTAAACTGTATCCATCAACAGCAAACTCTCGTATTGGGTGGCAGGTTGAGTCGAAAGCAGATAATGTGGCTTGTTGTGGTTTTCGCTCTTGCGACTGTAGCAATTGCCGGAGTCCGTGAGTTATTGATGGCATATCAACGGGTGCCAGCAGGGTTGCAATATGACGGCACTCATGACTTTAACATTGGGAAACGTCACGTCATGATCGAAACGCGATCCATCTCTTTGGGCAATGGAGATGATGGCGACGCAGAGATTATTGTCTCATCTGGCGGTGATTCCACTAAGATTGCGTCGAAGTTTAGTGATGATAATTGGAGGTTTGTAAAACCCGCGTATATTTCTTGGCAAGATGTCGACGAACACGCGGGAAGAGACCTTCTGATTTGGATACCAACTTTCTCAGCAACTGATCCACTAAAAGCAGCGCATTATATTTCCAGCCAGGATGGTAAATTGCACACACTTCAAGTGCCACTTGAACGGCCGATTCCAGGGGATTGATGGATAGCAATGTGATGCACGCGAAACTGGACTTGCGCGTGTTAATTAGTAATTATGATCTCCGTATCGGCTCGATGATCACGGACGTAATGTGGCTCAGAAGGTGACGCATGGTCAACCCTTACGAATCACCAACTTCACCGAACTCCTCATCAGGCAAGCAGCATTTGGTGCGTGAGACTATCGGATTTGAAATAGCTGGCTTCGTTGTTGCGACTATTGCCGCTGGCGTGCTCACGGCCGGCTCTCCAATTGCTGCGGTAGTATCAACTGCTGCTATTGCCTTGGTAACCGTGATTTTCGTCCACAACAAACTTCGTCGTGGATTTGTATGGGGCTGGCTAATTGGGCTCGTACTGGCATTATTTGGAACGTCGAATTACATAAAACAGACGTACGGTCCGGTACGTTCATACTCAACATCCGAAAGAAATGGTCAATTGTTTGACACCATCTCTGCATTCACGATTCCGAGTGGTGTTATAATTTGTGCCATTGCGGGAATCTTCATTTACCGTCAGCTGTCCACTCAACGCCAAAAAGCCACATAACAATGGGTTGCACACGGAGCAGCGGGTCGCGCGGGTTTCGAAAACAATATCAAACGCGGCGGCTCGGTGAACGGTGGCGTTATCCTGCTTAACAAATGAGACACTTCTCCCTCAAGACGTTGTTTTTGGTCATCACCATAATTGCAATAGTGGTTTGGTGGGGTGATTCTGGTTTCCATGTGGTGCATGATGAATCGAATCCGTCGCACGGTCGATTCATTATCTACGCGAAACAAGGAGGTGAACGCGGGCAGTTGCAGGTACGTGTCAAGCATTTCCCGACAAATAGTAACTCGCAAGAGATTCATTTTTCAGGAGTGATGAATGTGGTTATTGACGAATCTGCGAATCTTGAATTCGATTCCGTGTTTGAAAAGTCGACGGGAGTTTGGTGCCTATACGATACTTGCAATGCAAATTTCGTAATTTTGGCGTTACCCTCAAAAGGTCAACCAAGCGATTTCGGCAATTTCTGGCATCCGGGGATTCACATTGGCTGGGGGCGTGGGTTTTGGGCAAAGTGTTTCAACCGCCTCAAGACAAAACATGATATTCCGTATCTTCAACTTCCGTCCGAGAAAAGGATCGAGGCGGGATAACAAATCGATGAACTGGAGCGGATGCACATCACCGTTTCGCTTCGCTCGGCAATGGCAAACCACCGCCCGTTTATCCGTAAACGTTATGCATCTCGAAAGCCTATGACAACTGAAA
>JAAEMV010000036.1 GCA_024225195.1 Planctomycetaceae bacterium
AACTACGCCTACAACATCCAATTCTCTGACGGCCACAGTGCAGGCATCTATTCGTATGAACTATTGAAATCGATCCAATAACTTCGATCCAATAACTTCGATTTTAAAATCGCCTGCCTCCACCTTCAGCTAATCCCACTGCGGATCCCGCTTTTCGAGGAAAGCAGCAATGCCTTCCGTCGCCGCCGGCGTTGTTCGAGCCGCTGCCATATTCGCGGTTCCAATACTCAGCTGCGTAAATAGATTTTCGCCAATCGTTTCATTAAGCAATTGCTTGGTCATTTGATGAGACTCTCGAGCACCAGCGGCGCAAGCACCAGCAATCTCAAAACACCTTGCCCACACCAAAGAATCTTCAACCACTTCTTGATACAACCCAAGACGCAACGAATCCTCAGCGGTCACCGGAACTCCCGAATACAGCACTTTCGAAGCCGCCGCTGTTCCAAGGCGAAAACTCATCAAGGGCGTTGTTATCCCTGGATTAAGACCGCGCAAAGCCTCCGGCATACCCAAACGGGAGCTGACCCCGCCGACAACGATGTCAGACGCCAGCACCAATGAAACACCACTGCCAAGCGCCCAACCATTTACCGAAGCAATAATTGGTTTAGGAAAGCGAAGCATCTTTTCAATCAGCTCGAGGAACGCGCGGGAGTCTTGATGCCACAACTCCAAGGCATTCTTCGATTCTGCAGTTTCCTTCAATTGACTAAGGTCGGTTCCCGCACAGAAAGAATCTCCACTCCCCGTCAAGATCACCGCTCGCACAGATCGCTCTCCATGAAAATCTTCCAATGCTTCGCTAAGCTGTTGAACGACCTCTCTTGAAAGAGCGTTCTTTCGCTCCGGCCGATTGAGAACGATTGTCCCACACGCCCCATCTCGCCGGACATTGATTAAATCTGAAGTTGCATTCATTCATTTGGCTTTACTAAACGCTTAATAGAAACACCGCACCACTCCCATTATCAGGATTTTGATGGAGAAGGAAATACAGCTTCCTTCTACCTCCCAACAAATTGCTCCTCAATAAAAAGCGGCAGGTAGCTTTAACTACCCGCCGCTGTAAGTATCCAAAAAATTCAATCGACCCTGCAAGCCGATGAAGCTCCTTTTTAGGTGGATTCGTTAGGCGCCCATTGCGTCTTCGAATGATCCCTCGGCAACAGGAAAACAAAGATTGTCTCGCACCCAGGCAATCCCATCCGCACTCGTTGCATCGCCGTCGCGATAATTACTTTCAGCTTCTACGACTAAAGGTGCAGTTTCGGTGCCCATGACTTCACAGTAACGCTTGGCATAACCAATCCGCAGCATCACTTCCGCATAGCGAGTCATATTCAAATCTCCCGTAGCAAGATCTGTAAATTGCATCGCACGATTGTGCCAGTCAGATTCCATTTTTCTCAGCGGC
>JAAEMV010000037.1 GCA_024225195.1 Planctomycetaceae bacterium
GTCACTCACGCACAGTGCCCGAACGACTCACTGAAATTCCCTGTTTCGGACAGTGTCGTGACGTTATATTCATATTCGAAAGCGGCGAGGCGTTGCTTGTCGATCATGACGATCGAATTCATTGGTCAACAAGTCGTGAACAGGCTGACACGCTTAGTCAGTCACTAAGCGGTCACCGTGAAAACAACATAACAAAGCCGTGAACCGGAGCACTCATTCACGCGGCAATCGAAATTAAAGCCTTCCGTTCGTGCCCGGTTACGGCAGGCGTTATACCGCTGCTCCGTCACACGAGGAATGAATGATCCTAATTTTGCCGATTCTTGTTGCAGTGTATTTCGCCTCAGTGTTTGTTATCGGGCACATCGTTTTTTCGCCGCTTAAATCGGACGCTTCCAAACCTCCAACACCAGGCGTGCGTTTTCAACTTACAGACATGCTTGCAATCTTCTTCCCTTTCCAACTCGGATTCGCCGCAATCAATTTGTTTCTACCAGACATTCAGTGGAATGTCGCGATTGCCATTGCAACAACCATAGTACTCTTGCTGATAACAGGTTTGACCTGGATCTACGGCATGCGATTGTTGTGGCGTATGAAAGTGCACCAAGCAAAAAAGCGAGTCGCTTTGCTGGGAATTGTGATGCCCATTGGGTGCGTCCTTTCGGCGACAGCACTGCCAATCTTGGCTTCAGTTCATTCCTTGTATGATTTTCTTTTCCGCGCAGCAGCTGTGTTATTCATGTCTTGGATCTTGCGTCGCCTTGTAGTCTGGATTCGATCGAATCAATTTGCCCAAGATCCGACAGCACCCGACGCGGTATAACAAAGCGATGAACGCGAAGCCGCAGAAGCATTGATTCTTACGGATTTTCGCGGATGGCTTCGCCAATTTTATCCGCTACAATCCTAACTGCGAGCTGCTACGTTGCGGCTCGGTTATCTTGGTCGTTATCCCTTTGGAGGACACAATGAGAACATTCTTGATCGCAATTCTGTTATTGGCTTACGGCTCCCCGGTGATCGCTCAGGACTCCGCCCTCCCGGAATCACTGGTCGAGTGGCTGAACGTCATTGACACCGAAGGCTA
>JAAEMV010000038.1 GCA_024225195.1 Planctomycetaceae bacterium
CGAGCTTTACTAGAGTGGTTGATTCAACGGTTGGAAAACCGTCGGATGATGGGTGGGGGGGCGCGCCCGTTGGTGTGCCTGCGGTTGGTTCTGATGACGTTGATGTTGTCTCTGCTCCTTTACCTAAAATTGCTTTGCTAAAATTAGATGAGCTTGATGAAGAAGCTATTAAGAAAGCCGAACGGGAAGCAAGGCTGGCTAAGAAAAACGGTAAAAAGGGATCCATGTCTGAGGGGGAGGATCTAGATGGCTCACTCAAAGATGAGAAGCCAGAAGAAAAAGAGCCAGAGAGGATGGCAGATTTAAGTGATGCTAAAGAGCCGGGAGATTCTGTCGTTGTGGAGTTTGATCAGGTGCAGATGACTCAGTACGAGCGTTACTTGGATCGAGCCCGCCATAGTCTATTCCGTCGCGACAAAGTTCGCGCGAAAAGAGCAATTGAAAATGCGCAGCGTATAAAAGATTCCGTCAGCTCAGAGGTTGGTTCCGAATTTGTCAAAAAACAGTTAGAGATTGCTGGACTGGTGGATGAGTTTGTTGAAATTTACGATCTATGCGATGGTTTTTGGGGACAAGTGATTGCGAGCAGTACTGAGATTCCGGGAGGGCAGGAACTGAATGTTTCCGGACAGATAATTGGTCTCGTGGAATCGGATCAAGATAAAGTTATCGTACGAAATGCAGGCTCTAACATTACTTACGGTTATTCATTTCTTCCGCCTCAGTTGGCTGTGGTTTTGGCGAAGCAGGGGAGCATTAAAGATATCCCAACATGGAACAAACAGCTGGCCGCGTTTTATGCAGTGAACCAAGTTGCCGGCAAAAACTACGCAAGTCAGATCGATAAATTGTTGAAAGAATCGGAAGCTGCGGGCCACTCTTGTGATGGTATTCGACATTTTTCTCGATTTGATTTCGATAAGCTTGGTCAGGTGAAACAAAAGGTGCCGTTTCCAAATAAAAAGGCTCAGCAGGAAGGGGTTTCGAGCTTCCGGACTGAGCAGGAGTATAAGTCTGTATCGGACCTTTCATCTGGTCGAGCGGTGATGGCTGCGCAAGCATTGGAGGATCAGCTTACCGATGATGTTGCTCAAAACGTAGTTCTCCTCGAAGAAATTAGAAAATTAGGAATGCGGTCTGGTGATTCCGGGATCGTGAACGACGCGGTACGTGAGCTTGGGAATTCGTCACAAATCAACGTTGCTAACCTTTTGTGCGAATCGTACTTGGAGATGGCTGACTCCGAGCTATCGGTAAGTCAACGTCGAGGATTAATGGAGGTTGCGATTCCGTATTTGAAGTCAGACCTTGCTCGTAAATCAAAATTGAAACCCCGCGAGCAACTCGTGCAAGCTCTTTCAAAACTTGCACAGGCGTATGGGATGGGCGACGCCGCTAGACGGTTAAGCCAAGTGGAGTTTTAAATCGCGCTCAATGCGGCAATTCGGGCAATCTAAATTCAGCCAAGCATTAAAGTGAGTGGGTAGCGATTTGCCTGTTTCCTAAAATTAGTGGGGATTCGATTGACCTGGAGAGGGCTTTCAGACTTCATTCAATTTGTAGACGGATACGATCTGCCGCCCTACAATAGAGGCGTTAATGTTTTCTGTCTGTGGAGTCTTTCATGCCAATTAGGGTATCCGTTTTTGTTTTCATTTGCTTGCTCACTATTGGCTCGTTCGGGTTAGGCGACGTTAGGGCAGACGAACGGCCAAACATTCTTTACATCATGTCTGATGATCACACCAGTCAAGCAGTTGGAGCTTATGGTAGTCGATTAGCTGTTCTTAATCCGACACCGACGATTGACCGACTCGCCCGCGAAGGGGTGATGTTCGAAAATGCATTCTGTACAAATTCAATTTGCTCGCCAAGTCGAGCTTGTGTTCTGACGGGGCAGTACAATCATGTAAATGGAGTGTACGATCTTCGGGGAAAAGTCCCAGCTGATCAACAATATCTCGCTATTGAAATGAAAAAGGCTGGTTACCAGACAGCCATGATTGGTAAATGGCATTTGAAAATGGAACCTGCTGCCTTCGAGCATTATTGTGTGCTGCCGGGCCAAGGGAAATATTTCAACCCAGAGTTTCGAGTGCGGGGCGACCGAAAGTGGCCCAAGAACACAATCAAATTTGATGGGATGCACTCGGTGGATGCGATCACCAATTTATCAATCTCCTGGTTAAAAGAGGGGTGGGATCGCGATCGACCGTTCTTTTTAATGCATCACTATAAATCTCCGCACGATTATTTTGAATACGCACCGCGGTATGAATCGTATTTGGCTGATACCGAAATACCGGAGCCTGAAAATATGTGGAAGCGAGATCCAAAATTCGGTTCACTGGCGACTCGCGGTGATAATGATGAACTCATTCCTCATATCGGAACTTCCATTGGTAGAAGGAATCCGCGACGCAGTTATGCTGCTGATTTTAAAATCGATCCGGCGCTTTCCGACGAGGAAGCAAAGCGGGCAGCCTACAACGTTTATCTCAAGGCCTATCTGCGTTGCGTGAAAGGAGTCGATGATAATCTACAAAGGTTGTTTGACTATCTGACCTCTGTCGGACAGTTGGATAATACGCTGATTATTTATACGGGAGACCAAGGATTCATGCTTGGTGAGCATGACTATCAAGATAAACGGTGGATGTACGAAGAGTCGCAGCGAATGCCGTTTTTGGTTCGGTATCCGAAATCAATTCCACCTGGTATCAAGACCGATGCGATCATTGAGAATGTTGATTTTGCACCAACAATGTTAGCGTTTGCTGGAATCAAGACTCCTGAATATATGCAAGGAGCGAGTTTTCGGAAAATCTGTGAAACGGGTAGGGAAACGCCAGGTTGGAAGCAATCCGCGTATTATCGATATTGGATGCACATGGCACATCATGACAATCCAGGTCACGTTGGGATTCGGACAAAAGATCACAAATTGATTTTCTATTACGGAGCCGGATACGGAGCGAAAGACGTTCGGACTCCGCCCGCGTGGGAGCTTTACGATCTCAAAAAAGATCCGGGCGAAAATGTGAATCAATATGACAATCCGGAGTACGCGGCAATCGTAGAGAGCCTAAAACGACAGCTCGCCGAAAAGCGAGCGCAGATAGGCGACACAGGTGCTGATTATCCAGAGATTGAAGGAGTCATCCAGAAATTTTGGGATTTCGGTCCGGCTGAAAAGGTTGAGTCAGCAGAAATTTCCAAACAATTCTTGCGTCATAGAACCAACGAATTGAAGCAAAAGAAAAAGTAGATGCCGTCGTAAGAGCGGCCGATTATGCATGGTTCGTTCGGTTGAATGGTTAGGGCGAGTTATTCGCACTCGGAAAGAAAGCTGGATTTTCTCACTCAAATACGCCGTTGTTAACTTCGGGATTCTGCAGAAGCTTTCGCGATTAAATCGTGTGCGCAATTTTATTCTCGATTCCGTTTTTGGGTGTTTTTTCCGTCTTTTGTTCTTATCCGTTCGTCGATGAAACGCATGTTGAGATTAAACTGTCCTCGTTGCAAAGCTGAATTCGCGGTCGCGAATCCAGCTGTGGGATCGTTTTGTCCGGTGTGTAATTTTTGTAACACGCGGTTCGAGCTTTTTATCAGTCAAGATAAGGATGCCCGGTTTTATTCAGAAATTGGTTACGTTTCAAACATCGAGGTAACCCAAATTCGGAATGCGGACAGTTCGGAAACGCCGCTAGAACTGATGCCGATTGAGGATGCTCTGAACCAGGTTGGCGATGCGGATTCGAACTCGTCTACTGATGATGGATCAGCTAACCCTTCGTCGGAAGAGTCTGAGTTAGATTTGACTATGGCAGCGGGTCACTCGGATGATACTTCAGCGAGTTCAGATGTCCGTGAACGCCGCGAAGCTAAATCGATTGATTTTTCTTCCTTAACTCCGCCGACTGGGGAAGACTCTGTAACTGCCGACGATTCATCCAGTGCAGTCACAGACGGATCTGAGTTAGATTTGACCATGGCAGCGGGTCACTCGGATGATAGTTCAGCAAGTTCAGGTGTCCGTGAACGCCGGGAAGCTAAATCGATTGACTTTTCTCCGTTAACTCCACTGGCAGGAGAAAAAGCAGAGGCGACCAATGGATCATCTGGCTCGGGCACTGCTGGAACCGAGTTAGATCTGACGGTCGCTACGGGGCAATCGGACGATACTGCGGCCGGTTCCCAGGTTCGTGAGCAACCCAAAGCAAAATCAATTGATTTTTCTCCGCTGCCGCCTCGTATTGAAGAGCCTACTGAATCTGCAACCGAATTTCCAGCTGAGATTGGACCTTATGAACTTATCGGTTTGCTAGGCGAAGGCGGGATGGGGTCGATCTATCTTGCAAAGCAAATATCGCTGGATCGAAAAGTAGCATTAAAAGTCGTTAAATCACATCTCCTGAAAAATGAATCGATGATGGTTCGATTCACACGAGAAGCATTCGCTGCGGCGCAGTTGATTCATCCTAATGTTGTACAGATTTATGACATGGGAAATGACCGCGGTAATTGTTACTTCAGCATGGAACTGGTAGAGGGGCAATCTCTACAAGATCTAATTAAGAATAATAAAAAACTGGATCCCGAGCAGGCTTCGAATTACGTTTTGCAAGCGGCCCGCGGTCTGGAATGCGCCCACAATGCGGGAATGGTGCATCGCGATATCAAGCCAGCAAACCTGCTGGTTAATCAAGAAGGGCTCGTGAAGGTTGCTGACCTCGGATTGGTAAAGGTCCCTGAACGAGACGAGTCGGAGTTGAGCGATGGAGATGTCAGCGCCCTGTCGTCCTCCCGGGAATTGACGCAATTCGGTAGTACCATTGGCACTCCCTATTACATGGCACCTGAGCAAGCCACCAGTTCAATGACCGTCGACTCGCGCGCGGATGTTTATTCCCTGGGTTGTACGTTTTATGTGTTGCTTACAGGGCAACGACCGTTTGATGGGAGAACGGTTATTGAAGTAGTTGCCAAACATACTTCTGCTCCCCTGGTGCCTCCAAGTTTAATCGTCGATCGTGTTCCGGAAGTGCTCTCCCAGATCATAGCCAAGATGATGGCGAAACTGCCTGAAGATCGTTATCAGAGTATGGGTGAGTTAATTGTTGAATTGGAAAATTATCTGGGAATCAGTTCAGCCGCGCAATTTACGCCAGCTGAGGAAGATGCGAGGTTGATGGAGACCTGCGCAGATGCCTACAACTTTTTTCCGCTTACCCGAGTCCGCACGGTGGCTCCGTTGGCAATTCTTGGGGTTTCACTTTTTATTGCGTTCAACCTCGTATTTATTAGTTGGCAATGGGCGTCCGGCGTGTTGATATTTCCGTTGGCCGGATTTATTAGCTATCTCATCACGCAAGGCGTCAATGACAATACTGTTCTTTATCAGCTATGGTGTGAGTTGTCCTACCGTAAGAAGGGGATGGCTTTATTGAAGTGGAATTTCGCTGTCGCCTTGTGGGTAATTGCTGCACTTCTGGCGGGGGTGTTTTTCCACTGGTTGGCGATGTCAATCGTAGGGGTCATCGTTGGTGCTGCGATTTATGTGTTTATTGATAAGCCAATTAATAAGCACCGCAAGCCATTGATTGCCAAATGCGAACGATTAATGAAACGAATGCGCGTAATGGGAATGGATGAGTCAACGCTTCAGATGTTTGTGGCAAAGTATTCCGGAAACCATTGGGAAGAAATTTTTGAGCAGCTCTTTGACTATGAAGCAAAGAGAAAAGTCCGGAATGAGCTGAGTAATACCGTCATGGGGCGTCACAAGCCGAAGTTCCGTCCTTGGGTAGACGTGATGATCGATGCGTTTAGACGCAAGATAGACGCGGGTGAGGTCGCGCAGGACGAAGTGATTCTCCAACGAGTCGAGCAGGCAGGTTTGCTCGATAAAGGAATCACTTCAGGAGAGGCTAGAAAGCAAGCTTTCCAGATGGTCGACAAGAACGCTGAGTACCGGTCGAACATGTGGGGCAAACGGGACGATTCTAAAAATGCAGCGATCCGTCGGCAGCAACAGCTCGACAGAATCAATAATATGATGCGGGAGGCAAGGAGTGGAAAACATCGACGTAGTTATACGCTGATGGGACGGTTGACACCCTGGTTAGACGGCTTCTGTGGTTCTTTCTTTCGCGCTTTATTGGGTTCTTGTTTAGTAGTGGTTTGTCTAATCTGGGCGAATCAAAACAATCTATTTCAGAACGTTACGGATCCTTTGACTGATATCAATGTGAATGTCGTCGAAAAACCTTTGAATGATGTATCGAGTTTGGATGGTGAGACGGTTCCTCTGGCCATTCCGCTGATCGGAGTTTTGATAAACAGCTTCAATCCCTTAGTTGCGGGATTGTTAATGATCGCGAGTTCCATTTTTGTTGGTTGGAGGGTGACCGCCTGCGTTTTACCAGGCCTGGTTGTGGTCTTGATGGGGCGGTATTGGAATCTTCCGGAATTGGTGAATCTTCCGAATTTTGACTTGAGCAGTATTTTGCTGGGCGGAACAATTTTCATTGGGGGAATTTTTCTCTCAAGATATATCAAATAGCTGGCTTTTTAAATTCTCCAGAGGATAAAAAAACGTCCTCCATCAAAGTTTGCTTCAATCCACTGGGCATTATGCAATCGAAAATAACCGATATTTTTATCAAGGACATCAGCCTCTTCTTCATACCGGTCCAAACAAGGGTTCCACTGAAATTTGGAAGTGAGACGCTGGATCACGTGACCTGTGCGAGAACTAAGATCACGGTTGAGGATCGCTCAGGGAATGTAGGTGTTGGATGGGGAGAGACCCCGCTTTCAGTGCAGTGGGTTTGGCCAAGTCAATCAGCTTACGCGGCTCGTCACGAAGCTTTGGTACAATTTTGTAAACGTCTAGCGAAAGCGTTATTAGATTTTCAATGTACAGGTCATCCTTCGGAAATTGGTCATGAGTTCATTGAAAAACAGCTGCCACAAATTCGACAAATGTTTAATTTGGAACTTCAACAGGAGCCGATGCCGCAACTTGCGGCGTTAGTTGCGACCAGCGTGTTCGACCAGGCAATTCACGATGCGTATGGAAACCTACACGCCATAGACATCTATAAGACCTATGATTCAGAATTTATGAATCACGATTTAGAGTGGTTCTTCCATAGTGATTCGGAGAACGACAAGGCATCCACTGCATTCAAGGGGCGGTACCCCAACGATTACTTAATTGCTAATCCCCCAAAAAGGATTCCCGTTTGGCATCTTGTTGGTGGTTTGGACCCGCTGGTAGAAGAGGATAAAACGGGCAATGAGCCAGAAGACGGATACCCAATTGATCTCGTTAGCTGGATCCAGCGTGATGGCCTTAAGTGTCTCAAGGTCAAGCTTCGCGGTAATGATTCGGATTGGGATTACAACCGGTTGGTAAGAATTGGAAACATTTCACTTAAGCACGATGTGGAGTCGCTCACCGCTGACTTTAATTGTACCGTGAGCGATCCTCAGTACGTAAATGACATACTGGATCGGTTGGCGGTTGAACACAGCGAGATTTATCGCCGGCTGTTGTATGTCGAACAACCCTTTCCTTACGATCTTGAGGCTCATCGAATTGATGTCACCTCGGTATCTCAGCGGAAACCGTTGTTTCTTGATGAAAGTGCCCACGACTGGCGTTTTGTTCGACTTGGGAAATCATTGGGATGGTCTGGGGTGGCGCTCAAAACCTGCAAGACACAGACCGGTGCTTTGTTAAGCCTTTGCTGGGCAAAAGAAAACGGAATGCCACTCATGGTACAAGACCTTACCAACCCGATGCTTGCCCAGATTCCTCATGTGAGACTCGCGGCGCATGCCGGGACGATCATGGGTGTCGAGTCCAATGGAATGCAATTCTATCCAGAGGCGTCTCTTCCTGAACAACTAATTCATCCCGGAATATACCAGCGGCGAGACGGCGTTCTGGACCTTTCGACGATTGGCGAATCGGGTTTTGGGTACCGGGTAGATGAAATAGAGCGTGTTTTGCCAGAGCCTGTTCAGTTCCTTTGAGTCAATTCAACTTCGACGATAGTGGCTGGAGTGACACAGATGGGCGCCCGGGAATTATTCCTTTTCGCAAAGATTAGCTTTGGTGGAGGCATTTTTAAACGCCCATCGTAGCTTTGTGTCGGATTGCTAGTCCGGTCGAATTTACTTGGAGAGCCAGATGGTGGAGTTTACTAGACGCTTGTAGTGGATTGAGTATAAATTTACTTTACGGATTGCCTGATAAATATTGTGGTATAGTGAGTAATGTTAGGGTGCCTTCCATTACTGCCTTGAAATGCTTATTAGATCTGAGATGTCATGAAACTAATTGGATACGCTTTTGAATCTGGAAGGATCGATTTTCCGGAGGAGGATAATTCGTGGGCATTCGCGCGGATTAAATCCAGTATGAAGGCAAGTCAAAAAGACCAAATTCGGTTGGATCCGAGTCAGGCTCCAATTGAACTTCGGTCTGCGGTCAGCAATAGTGACGGTGCGCCGGTATGGATGGAATCAATGGAAACCGTTTTGGGCACGGCCAACTCTATTTATTTACAACTAAAAGATGGATTGTTGCGTTTTAGGCGAGCCAACCATGAAGCTGGGGCGAATCGGACTTTTATCACGCTTGGAACTCAAGATGAATTCGATGCCTTCGCAAAACAGAACTGGCAAAATATTCGCTACTTCTTCGCGAGTCGACGGATCGGGGCGTTCTGTTTTGATATGACCACGATGTTCACGTACAAAAATGACTTTGAAGAAGAAACAAAACGGATTGAGCTCACGGCTAGACTGGATTCTCCAGATCCAGAAGGCGAGCCGCAGTTCACTTTGGATTCCTCTGGCGCCAATGCCAGTGTCGAAGTGATTGAATGGAGAGGTACTGTCAAAGAAGGGGAAATTGGTCGATACCACCCCGAGGGTTCTCACATTGAGATGAATGTCCGGCTCGTCAATCGGCCCTTTACTATCCTTCACGAGAATCGCGTTGAGTTTAATAATCACTCATACACATTCAGTGGCGATAAAATGAGAAAATCGTTCGATCGCGTTTTGCGGAATCGCCAAACCGAAATTGAACAACGCAACGCGGATCAACAGAATTCAACTGATAGTTGATATCAGGCAGCGTCTACTTTGTAAAACTGCTACTTGGCTAGTCCCGTCTCCCGACAATTGTTTTTGGCGGAAATTCTGTAAGTGTTTTTCGGAATCGCCCACTCGGCGCAACCAGCGATAAATTCTTCAACTCATTTTTAATTTGCTGTGCGGTTGAAGAGGGGGCGGGGCGTTTCTGCAGAAAATGCTCCAAAGTGATCTAGTTTCAAGCGGGCGATTAGCTAAACAGCGCATGAACTGGGTGCGCTTTTACAAGTTCTCTGGGTTGATTCAAGTGGTTCATGACCATCGTCTCGGGGTTGATCCCAA
>JAAEMV010000039.1 GCA_024225195.1 Planctomycetaceae bacterium
AGATTGACCACGAAGGTGTGGAGAACGTTAGCTACGACGGCCTTGCTGGCGACGACATTTTTGAAATTCGCTCAGCGGTTGGCGGCGACGTAAAAGACTTCACCGGAGGTGAAGGTGACGATCTGTTCATTGTGAACGATATGGGTGCCGGTGCTAATGGCAATCAACTGCGAGTTTCAGTTGCGGATCCATCGGGTGCAGTGAATCAGTTGCAATTGGATGTTTCTTCGGTAATCACCGACACATTCTTTGCCGATACGATTGAGAATCTTTCGGTTGACGGTTTGTACTTGATCGATGGTGTCAACGGCACGCCGACAGTTGCTGGCGGATTGAATCTGCTTGGCGATGGTGACGAGCGTTTGACTGTTGAATCTGCTCTGGATGCTGCTTGGACGGTCGACGGTGATGGTGCAGGCGGAGTGACGATGGATGTTGAGACAATGACGTTCAACGGTCTTGAGTCCTTTGTTGGAACGACAGGTGTTAACACGGTCGACGTGACAAATACTTCAACGGATCTTGACATTACGACTCGCGACGGTGCCGATGTGTTCAATATCGAGAACGTTGGCACAGGCATTGTGACGGTCAACTCAGGTGATGCCGACGATGTGTTCAATATCATCAACTCAGGTGGCGGCGTATTCCTGATGGGTGAAGTTGGCGATGATGATTACAACGTCGATCTTAACAACCCGGGCGGATTGATTACGATCCGCGACAGTATTGGTTCAGAAAACGATTCGCTATCGGCCCTTGGTACCGCCGGTGATGATGTCTTTATCTTTGACGGCACACTCGTCGATGTGAACGGTGTTCAGATTGACCACGAAGGTGTGGAGAACGTTAGCTACGACGGCCTTGCTGGCGACGACATTTTTGAAATTCGCTCAGCGGTTGGCGGCGACGTAAAAGACTTCACCGGAGGTGAAGGTGACGACCTGTTCATTGTGAACGACATGGGTGCCGGTGCTAATGGTAATCAACTGCGAGTTTCAGTTGCGGATCCATCGGGTGCAGTGAATCAGTTGCAGTTGGATGTATCTTCGGTGATCACCGACACATTCTTCGCCGATACGATTGAGAATCTTTCGGTTGACGGTTTGTACTTGATCGATGGTGTGAACGGCACGCCGACAGTTGCTGGCGGATTGAATCTGCTTGGCGATGGTGATGAGCGTTTGACTGTTGAATCTGCTCTGGATGCTGCTTGGACGATCGACGGCGATGGTGCAGGCGGAGTGACGATGGATGTTGAGACAATGACGTTCAACGGTCTTGAAATGATTATTGGAACGACAGGTGTGGACACTTTTGACGTGACGAATACGTCAACGGATCTTGATATCTCGACTCGTGACGGTGCCGATGTGTTCAACATCGAGAACGTTGGTACAGGCTTTGTGGTTGGCAACGGTGGTGAAGACGACGATGAGTTTAACATCACCGACTCAGGTGGCGGCGTTCTTCTGCGCGGGCAAGCTGGTGACGATGAATTTACACTTTCTGATAACAGTTCACGTGCCAACGGAACTGCAGCACTGGAAGGTGGCGACGGGGAAGATTCTTTCTTGGTAACGTCCTTGCGGCTTAATGGGTTTGTCAGACTTACCGGGGGTGCCGGTGATGATTCAATTACCATGGATTATTCCGGCAATGGAGCGCTGGACGCCGATGGTGATGGCGGGAACGATGAGTTTTTCGTCGAAGGGACAGGGAGCGGCTTTATCCGACTGCGGGGCGAGGTAGGTGATGACACCTATTACGTCAATTCAGTAGATCCAGCCGCTGATTTCAACATCATTGACTCGGTAAACGCGGAGAACGACAAACTCGTCGCGACTGGAACTGAGTTTGATGATGTATTCGATATCGGTGGTGATACAGAGACGACGATTCTTAATGGCCACCAATGGTCAATCATTGGGATTGAAGAATACTCCATTGACGGTCTAAGTGGCGACGACGTCTTTAACGTGACGACCACCGATATGTTCACCGGTGTGATTAATCTATCCGGTAACGACGGAGCTGACAGTTTTGTTGTTAATGAGAGCGGGTCGGGGATAGTCAACCTCAACGGTGATGCCGGGGATGATTCCTACACCGTTCACTTTAAGCCGAATACAAATGTAACGATCACTGACAGTGTCGGAAGCGAGAACGATCGATTCTTTGGGTTTGGAACTGAGAACGCAGACGTCTTTGAAATTGATCAAAATGCTCCAGTAGTAAACGGCGGAATGGTCGTCATGACCGGTGTTGAGTCAGAAGAGTACGATGGACTTGGCGGTGACGATACCTTCAATGTTCATTCGACGATCGGTGATAGTCGATTCAAGGGTGGCGACGACGCAGACACCTTCAATATTGATATGACCTCCGATGGCAACGTCTTCATGGGACAAGCCGGCACGGACGTGTTTAATGTTGCGACCTCATCAGGGGATGCGGAATTTTACGGTGGAGACGGAGTCGACGGTTTCTATGTCGCTGAAACGACTGGAAACGGCGAGTTCTTCGGCGGAAATGATGCGGATTACTTCTCGATTAATCTCGCGACGGGAGTCAGCAAGTTCTTTGGTGACGCTGGAGAAGATTTGTTTGATATCGTGAACCACGGACCAATGGGGGCCTCGGGAGCGATAGAAGTTGACGGAGGATCGGGCAGAAACCGATTGGAAGTCCTTGGTTATCAAACTAAGACAAACATGGTTGTCGTTTCGAAAGATCGAATCACGGGAATGTCTGCGGTTCCGATTGTTTACTCGGCATCTGGGTCATTCAGTGTGGAGAACGGCATCGGTGGAATTGAACTTACGGGTTCGGATAACCACTCCGATGGGTTCAACGTCAATAACTTACTGCCGACACATACGCTGAACATGATCGGTGGCGGTGGGAACGATCGATTTACTGTCTCGCAAGGTGCCCTGGGTGCCGTTTCAGCAGATGGTGAAGAAGGATCTGACCTCTACCAGTACTCGATGGGGTCAAACAATAATCGATTCCTGTTCGCATTGGATTCGGGTGTCGTTGGATCGGATCGATTGATTGCGTACTTGACCAATGGAGATGACACCCTGTCACTTAGTGGTGAGGCGTTCGCTGTTCAAACTGACAACCTTATGTTCAACGAAAATTACGAATCGTTGTTCGTCAGTGCCCGCGGTGGTAACGATGAAATTACGGTTAACTCGGTTCCTGTCAACTTCGTCCGTATCATTGGTGGGGCTGGCGATGACATCATTGATGTCAATAACTACGAACAGGTCGGAAGTCTTCTGGTTAACGGAGATGCCGGGGATGACACGATCGACATTGAATCTGGAACTGTTTCCGGTAACTTTACGGCATTCGGCGGAACGGGCGATGATTCGTTCCTAGTGTCGAAAGCATCCTACGGTGACGCTTATATCGATGGTCAAGAAGGGTCTGACAATTACGAGATTCAAATTGCCGACCGCTCCAGTCGTCTCGTCGTCGCTCGTGACTCCGGAGTCGTTGGTGTAGACAACCTCGATGTTTACGGAACCGTTGTTGGTGACTTCGTCACCTTCCGTTCGGGTGTGATGTTGACTCCTCAACAAAGCATTCTTTACACCGACAAAACCGAAACGATGAATTTGTTCACCGAAGGTTTGGACGACAATGTGACGGTTTACGGGCTAAGCTCCCCTGTCACGAACATCATGACCGAGTCCGGTAAGGATCTCGTCCATGTAAGGTCAAGCTTTGGGCCGGCAACATCGAAAGTGCTCAATATCGATACAGGAAGTAATGACGATTATGTACTTGTTTCCGGTGTAGGTGCTGATACGACAACCACGATCAATACGGGTGTTGGAAACGATAACGTTACGCTCGGGTCATCGCTTTCGGCTAACGTCGGTAATCTGAACGATCTCTACGGTACAATCGACATCTCGATGGGACTTGGCAACGATCGGATCTATATGAACGATGTTGGCAAGGTAGCATCTGCTGATTACGAAGTTGGAGCAGGGTTCTTGCGAAGCACGCCGGGAGGTCCGAATTCTTTCTTCGCCGGAATCACTTATGACAATACCGTTGAAACCTTGCGGTTGGATACAACCAATTATCGCAACGAGGTCTTGGTCACTCCAAGTTCTTCGACCGCCTTCAGTTTCTTTGGCGGTGGCGGACTTAACATCATCGAACTGACTGGGGATGCTGACGACGATGGACGTCAATTCTCTGGACAAGATGGTGGTGTCGGATCTTGGTCATTCTCTAACGGCAGTCGAGATGTATTTTTCTCTGACTACTTTATCGGGTAGAGTTTTTGAGCAGCTTTGTCTGTTCAGGAATTGAAGGAAAAACTAAACTTGATCCCATGGGCAACCGCTCATGGGATTTTTTTGTATGTGGATTTTGGTTTCTGGCTTTGTTGTAGGTTTTGAAAAGTTCGTTGTCTCATTTGATCGGGAAAAATGAAAGCAGCATGTTTTGAATCGGTGGGTCGGGTTGATTGTCTGCAAAAGCCAGACCCCGTGATTTCCGGGCCGCGTGACGCCATTGTCAAAGTGAGTATGGCTGGATTGTGCGGAAGCGACCTCCACCCATTTTTCGGCCGCGAGGCGGGGCTCGATCGCGGGACCGTTATGGGGCACGAAATGGTTGGAGAGATTGTCGAACTGGGGTCAAGCTTCGGGAATGGCATGCAAATAGGTGATCGCGTGTTCGCGCCATTTTCGAGCCATTGTGGTGCCTGTTTTTATTGTGAAATTGGACTGACGTCACGATGTACAGAAGGTGATCTATTCGGTTGGGTTCAAGCAGGCGTTGGTTTGGAGGGATGTCAAAGCGAGTATGTCCGTGTTCCAATCGCCGACTCAACCTTGATGCGGGTGCCTGATGGTTTGTCGGATGAAAGTGCTCTGTTGCTTGGAGATAACTTTTCCACGGGGTATTTCTGTGCAGAGATGGCAGAGGTGAAACCGGGTGGGACTTATCTCGTGATTGGTTGCGGAACCGTCGGGCTGTTGGCGATTTTATCCGCGATTGGCATGGGAGCAAAACAGGTGTTTGCCATGGACCCTGTCTTGGAAAGGCGAGTGATGGCCGAGTCCCTCGGTGCGATTCCGTTGGACGCAAATGTCGTTGGGCGCGAAACCGTTCTTTCAGCAACTTCGGGACGTGGAGCTGATGCCGTGATGGAGTTGGTGGGGCTTCCAGAGGCCCAGAGAATGGCCTTTGATTGTTTGCGCCCGGGTGGAATCATGTCGGTGATCGGTTGCCATTGCACCCCCAATTTTAGCTTCAGTCCAGTTCAGGCCTATGATAAAAATATCACCTATCGGTCGGGGCGTTGTCCCGCCGGGCATTACATGCGGTTGCTAGTAGATCGAGTTGTGCGTGGAGATTTTGATTTGTCACCGTTTATTTCTCATCAATTTGGCATCGAGGAAGCGGAGAAAGCGTACCAAGTTTTTTCAACGAGAGCTGAAGGTTGCCTGAAGGCAGTGTTTTGTTTCGATTAGTTTTCTCGACGGTGCGCCGAGCTAACGATTGAATCAGTTTCACGAATCAGCAATCAAGGAGACAGCTGCGGGGTGAATTTGGTTTAGACTCCCCTGCCCTTTTCAAAGCTCCGTCTGATAAGTGCTTTCTGGCGTTTGCTTAATGTTGAGATTGATACTGAGTCCAGATTTCCGTCAAGCAATCTGCAGCGCCAAGCTCGATTTTGGTGTCGACCAGGTGGGAGACAGCGGTTTCTGATGGATTGATTTCAACCGTAGGAATGTGAGCTTGCTTCGCCGTCCAGATGGGTTCGCTAATGTAGGGGAAGTAACTGCTTGTCCCGATGCTGAAAACGAGATCGAAAGGAAATTGCGTTTCTCGGTAGAGTGTGTTTATTTGTTTTTCAGGAAGAGACTCTTCAAATAGTACGATATTGGGCCGGAGCATCGCTTCGCATCGGGGGCATTGTGGTGGAATTTTTATGTGTGAGTAATCGGTGTAAGTTTTTTGGAAATCGCAACTGGTGCAATTTAATCGATACATGTTTCCGTGGATTTCGATGACATTTTTCGATCCAGCCGCACTGTGAAAACCGTCGACGTTTTGGGTCAGAATCCAAAACCGTTCGAATTTTTGCTCCATTAAAGCGAGGGTTTTGTGGGCTGGGTTTGGACTGGCACCACGGGCCCCCTGTTCAATTTCTGCGAGATATTTCCATGTGATCTCGGGGCGGGATTGGAACATCGGCCCCGAGAGCGCCGACTCGATTGGCATTCCGTCTTCGGTAAGTCGGTTGTCGTAAATCCCGCCGAAACCCCGATAGGTTGGCAGTCCAGAATCGGCGGAGCAACCAGCGCCGGTAATGACCAGAATGTCGTTGGCTCGATGCAAATATTTGACGACTTCACCAATTTTTTCTTCGATGGAAAGTGGCAAATGAATTCCTCGTTACCAAAGCAAAGTATCTGTCAAAAGGAGTAAGAACGGCGCTTTTCATACCAACCAAGCAATCGAAAGGTCGGCGTTGTCGGCAGGCGTTATCTTACTACACCGATTAAGAAGCTAAAGGTTTGTTCTTCGTCGCCGGTGGCTGACGCGACAGGAAAGGCAAAGTCAAACGCCAGAGGAGCTCCCAGACCTGCGTAGGGAACCTGGACTCGCAGTCCAAAGCCTGGCGCGACACGGAAACTACTGGAGTTCAGTTTGACACTTTCTTCCACGGTTCCAAAATCAATAAATGTGACACCGTGAACCATATCGCCCTGGGTTAGCGGGAAAGAATATTGCAAGGAGTTGAGCCATTGGAAAGCACCGCCAACACGAACGCCTCCTTCGATCGGAGAGACGCCACGGAATTTAAATCCACGTAATGAGGATATTCCTCCCGCGATATAGTTTTCGAAGATGGGTGTTGAGCCACCAGAGAATCCAAGTTTGGTACGGAATTCTAAAATGTGTCGACCGGAGCCATCGGGGCGTTGGTAGATTGTTCGGTAGTTTCTAAAGTCAATGTCGCCTCGGGAGTAGCTATAGTCCCCAAACGCCTGAGTGAATTTCAGCCCAAGATAAGATCCAACGCCGGTAAGATAAGGGAACACGCGCGTGTCGTAAATCAATCCGACACTCGCTAGATACAAGTCACTTTTGCCTACTGCTGCATTAAGTTGAGCCGAGGTGTTGACTCGCGGGTCATCAATTTTCACATTCTCCATACGGAGCCCGTAGTTAATCGATAAGTAATCGTTTAATTCACGGCCAAATCCAACCCGTCCTCCCAGGCGTCGCTCGTCGTAGTCAAAATAGTCTCGATTGAAGAGGTAGCCGCTGAGGCTGAGGCTGTAATTGCTGTTTCGGAAATAGGGATTGGTCCAGCTCACGAGATAGCGTTCGAGTTCAGTACCAGGCACCGCTTCGACTCTGAATTGTTGACCGGCACCAGACCAGGCCCGTCGATTCAGTGACTGATTAACTCTCCGAGGCCAAGCGGTAATGTCAAAGTCTTTTTCATCGAAGATCAATTGGCCGACGAGGCTGTTGTCAGACCCATAGGTCGCTCCGACGCTGAGGCGTTGGGTTGGCGCCCGGGGGACGGTGACATCAAGGTCGAGAACTCCAAACTGATTGTTAGGAATAGCTTGAGACGGTTGTATTGAGTTGGGGGCTGGAGTCTGAGAATAGTAGGGTTGCGAGAGATTAGAGGGTGTTTGACCTAAATTTAGGTTTGGTTGAGTCGCGTACGGTTGAACGGCATTGGGTTGCTGAACAGGTGGATTAATGACCTGACCGAGTGACCCTGGTTGTGCGGTAGAACCGTTGGGATTTTGAAACGGAGACGGCTGGGCAGGAAACTGAAAGGTGGATTGCTGAAAGACTGGTTGCTTGGGAGGTGCTGGGTAGGGGTAGACCGCGGGCGGAGGTTGAGTTTGCCCATTTGCTGTAAGTGTTAGGGTGGCAGTGAGCCAGAGCATTAGAAAACAGCGTATCGCCATTCCCGGGCCCCAAGGGACGCGGGAAGCCTTCGCAGCGCTGTTTGATAGAAATGGTTTCAAGCTAATGCCCACTCGACTAACGCAATACGCCTAAGTAAAAGCTAAATATTTTCTCGTCATCTCCCTCAGCAGATGCAACTGGAAACGCGAAGTCAAAAGCCAGTGGTGCCCCGATGCCTGCGCCCGGCATTGAAACTCGAAAGCCAAAACCGGGGGCGACGCGGAAGTTATCCCCTGTGATTTCAATGTCCTCTTCGACAGTACCGTAGTCGCAGAACAGTACACCTTTCACACTGTCGCTGGCAGTCAGCGGGAACATGTATTCAACGGTGTTCAGCCATTGGAATTCACCACCCACACGTACGCCACCTTGCAATGGTGAGGCGCCTCGGAAGTCAAATCCGCGAAGGGTTGAAAAACCACCAGCGAAATAGTTTTCAAAAATGGGTGTTGAATTACCTGTGAAGCCAAGTTTGGTTCCGAAGCTGACGGTGTGGCGTCCTGATCCGTCAGGTCGTTCGTACAGTAATCTGTAAGTTTTTAGATTTAAGTCTCCGCGAGAGTATGAGTAGTCTCCGAATGCTTGTGAAAAGTTGAGCGAAAATAGCGAACCGGTTGTGGCTTGCTGCATGCTGTCTCGTGTATCACGAACGAGGCCAACATTTCCTACGTAGAGATTGCTTGTGCCCAGTGAATTATTTAATTCTTCTGAGGTGTCGAGACGCGGGTTGTCGACGGTTACGCTTTCGAGTCGGACACCAGAGTTAATCGATAGATAAGGCGTCAGTCGGCGACCGATGGAGAACTTACCACCGGCACGATGTTCATCCCAGTCGTAATAATTTCGGTCGTAGAGATAAGCCGACCCACTAAAGGTAATATCGGAACCGAGGAGGTTAGGTTCGGTAATACTGACAAGGTATCTTTCGAGGTTCGCTCCCGGAACTAACTCAAGGTGAAAAGTTTGACCACCGCCACGCCATGCGGTGCCATCTGTAATTTCTCCAAAACTGCGAGGCCACCGTGTGATGTCAAAGTTCTTTTCATCGATTGTGAATTGTCCGACGATTCCATTTTCAGAGTTATATGCACCTCCGAAGTTGAATCGGCCGGTTTGAGTGTCTGAAATATAAACATCCACGTCAGCCCGTTCGAAATAGCTGTTGGGAGTCCAGTCTGAAGCGACCCCACCTCGTTCGTAGGGCTGAATTAGCGGGTTCATTTCATTCGGTGACCCGATGTTCGGTGATGGTAATCCATTTCCGATTGGCAATTCACCCGGAACGATATTCTCTGGGTACTGAGCCTGCACGACTTTTGAGCTATCCTCGTCCTGATTTTTAGAAACCTGATTCGTTGTCGCTTGGGAAACTTGAAAGGCGTTGCGGTTGGAATTTTGATCTGGGCTTTGGGCTCTGATTAGCACGGGTGAATTACTTGACTCGCGGGTGGCATTTGCGGGGCGGTTTGGCCGCACGAAGGCCTGATGAGTTGTTTCATTCGATGAGATTATTGGTGTGGTTGTTGGCTGTGTTGATGTTTTTGCGATTCCCAGGTTTTCTAAACGGTCTTCTAAGGAGGTTTCAGGTGGTAAGTTGGAAGTTGAATCGGAAATTAATTTGCTTAAATCCTGGTCTTTGCCAAATAGCCCATTCAAGCCAGTTTTGTTTTTGAATAGGGGCTGTTGGCAGCCAACCAAACTGCACACCGCCATCGCGAATACCACGGAAAGCATGTGTTTAAGAATTGAAGATTGAATTCGAGGCATGGTATCGGATGCAGTGGCAAAAATTGGTGCGTGTAAAAAAACTTGCATGGAGCTCAAAATCGACAACTAACGCTGATGATTGGAGGGAGCTTTGTCGGCAATGCGGTCAAGTTGTTCGGTCGTTGAGGGTCTGACGACGATCGATGGGCGCGGGCCATTTTGGCCGTTTGCGAAGATCTGAGACCGCCCCAGCAATTGTTCGCTTTTCTTGATTTCACGGGCGTCAATCAGTTGTCCTGGGGCGAGGGTCAGCTTGGAAAGGACAACAGATCGTTTCGTGACAGAACCGCCTTCGAAATGAATGTTGATATCTCCGACAACATATTGTTTGCCTTCCTCAATAATGTAAACGATGTCCAGAACTCCAGGTTCCTCGAGGAAACGGGGTTCAGCGGTAACTCGTGAGTGTACGAATCCCATGCTTCCGTAGAGATCCTGAAGGGACACGACATCCCGATTCATGGTCGCGACATTAAATTTTGGTGTACTGCTTTCTGTATTTGGCTTTAGCTCCAACATTTCGAGTAAGTCTTTGGAAGCATAGGATTTGTTTCCAACAAATGAAACGTTGCGAATGGTATAGCGTGGCCCTTCATCAATAATGAAATTAAGCGTTAACCAGCGACCGTCGTTGCTTTCTGATATTTCTCGTCCAATTCGAGCATTAAAAAAGCCGAGGCTTCGATAGTAGGTGAGTAACCGGGTGATGTCCTGTTCGATTTTCTCACGTTCAACAGTGCCACCAATTAGTTTTAAGATACCTGGTTTGGAATTGATTTGGGTTCTTAATCTCGCATCGGAGGCAATGCTATTTCCTTCGAAATTCACTTTCCAGATCTTCTGTTGTTCATCTTCGTGAATCACAAAGACCACGTTGGTGTCGCCTTTCTCATTTCCCTCAATGATTTCAATCTGTGTTTTGGGATAGCCCTTCTTTTTATAGAAGTCTTCGAGCTTCTTTTTCGCCATCTTTATTTCTTGGATATCTAGTGGCGCGCCGTCGGTGAGATTGATCGCTTTTTTAAGACTTCTATCCGTAAGGCCTCGATTGCCGACAAATCTAATTTCGGTGATTGCGTTGCGCTCGACCACGTCGATGGTCACGATGATTCCCTCGTCGGTGTGCTTGAGGTAAGGCCCTTTGACTCGACTGATTTGGGGGTGGCTCCATAGTGTGTCAACGTCCTGCCGCAATTTATCCGGATCGAAATACCTACCTTTGCGGGTAGTAATATCCCTTAAAAGCACTGGGGTTGGGATGGATTTGTTTCCCGTAACAACCACGGCCGCAACCTTGTTGGCTTGGTTATCGTTGGTGCTTTGCTTAGTATTTTTAGGGCGTTCGATGTCTGAATAGATCGATTTTTTTGATTCTTGAGGTTCGAACTCGTCCAGGCTTTGGAAACGAACATTTTCAAACCGGCTTTTATCAAGCGTAGAAGAAGGGACTGGGATTTTGCTACCAGCAAGTTGCCCTGTCTGGCATCCAGAGGCCATTAATGCAGTGAACGCCAACACGATGAGCGAAAACTGGCCGAACCGTTTCCCTTTTGCAAGAAACAGTGCGTGTAAAGAACGTGAATTAATTGGAAATTGGTGGTCGCGCAAAGTATGGTCCATCCTTGGCCTCAAACTTTAATATTTCTCAGGATTAATTACATAAACGTGCGACGGTCGGCAAGACCACAATAAGTTCCATCTAGGTGATGGGTCGCTAGCGTAGTTGGTTTGGAATCCGTTTGAGATGGCTTACGAACGGGAGACGAATTCGGTTGGCACTTTTTTGTATTTCAACCAAAAAAATCGCCTAGAAAATCTCAGTGCTGGCGGTTTAGGTTTTTTAGGGCCTCTACGGGAACTACTGGCCACCGAGATTGTTTTTGCAGGTCTGCACGTTCAGAATTCGTTTTGACGAAGACGAAGGCCATTTGCTTGGGGATACTTTGGAGATCGAGGTCGCCGCGAATTCTCCACTCTTTCTCCGCTCGCCAATCGATTGCAATGTTGGTCGTGGTTTGCAGTTGGAAGAAGGGGCGGTCAAGTTTGCAGAGGCGATTCCAATCCGATTTAGTTCCATAGTTAACTTTTCTTGCTCCCAATTTTTTGAGGAAGTCGCAGTCGATTGCGATTCCGTAGTGCTCGAAATCCCAGCGAGATAGATGCGAGCGAAAAATGCGGCGATTGGCATATTGTGACAATGGGACGGAGGTAAGGCAGGTCACCTTTTCTTTTCCCTTGGTGAGTTTGTGGGAGCCTCGGATTTTTTGTTGTGTAAGGATGCGTTTGAGGGTTGAGAGTCCACCTTCACCACGAGTCGGAGAGCGGAATAAAAGGTCATCCAAAAATTCTCGGTAGGGCTGATCAGGCCACGGACCAGTTGATTGACGTGTCCAGTGAATTAGAAACCGGCGATCTTCCCGCGGAGGGGTAACGCGTGTTTTGGGGGTGGCGGATTTGGAGAGGATTGCAGGTTTGCGTCTGTGTGACGAACCGTAGGTTCGTTGGGACGGTTGAGGGGGGCGTTTTAATTGGCGTTGGTCATAAAGGCACCATGGAATCGCGCCTAAATTAGTCAGTTCTACTGATACTCTCTGAGGTGTTAGTTGGCGATTGATGAGTAAACGCGTTCGATTAGAAACTACTTTTTGCAGGCGAGTCTTTAGTGCTTCGTGGACCGTTCCATTTTTCCGGACCGAGATTGCAAAGCACTCCTCTGCGATATTGATCATCAATTGATCGACATTGGGATTGCAGTCTGCCTGCACATTGCCTTTGTGTTGCCAATCGTAGAAAGCGTGGAGAACCCTGGCGTCTGGAAAGTTCAATAATGGACATCCTTTTTTTGAACGGGACTGATTCTGGGGAGATTGGTGAGTCGATTGAGTGAGTAGAATCAGCGTCCATCCAAATAGTTCCGAGAGCCGGCAAAGGTAGGGGAAAGTGGTCGTGCCTGGGGCGGTCAAAACGCAGAGGTTTTGGTTTCGCTGCTGAACAGCTAGGGTTCTGATGGCATCAAACCAGTTTGATTTTCGATCCGTATTTTTTCCAATCCGAGAACTGACGACTGAGACCAATTTTTTTGAATGAACGTTTGGCATTCGAATTTGGACTGAACGGTTTCCAAGCGAATGGACGTGGTTTGCGTAATCGCCCTCTCGAAGTCGTTGAGGTGAGGAAAGGTAATCTATACCACCATCCATCCCAGATTCCGCTGGAGTATTGAATGAATCAAGCTTTTGGCGGTCAGGAAGTTTCGATTTATAACGACTTTGGTTCATTGTATCGCCCTTCTGGTGCGTAGAAGAAAGCGGGAACGAATGAACGTATCTTAGGCTTTTTGGACGGTAATTAAATCACTCGGAAAGAATAGCAGGGTTTGCCGGTAGAGCATGTCGATGATTAGCGGTAGAATGAGGGAACAACGGCGGTTTTTTTCGAGCGATCCGACTTAATGAGAGTAAACGGTAGATGAACGGAAAAGTTGGATTTGCTATCACTTTGGTGGCCCTAATTGTGGTCGGTGGTTATTTCTTCGCCGATTGGAACCGAACTGTCCCTGATAAAGTGACAGCCACCTATCTTGGTCGCGACTCTTGCGTGCAGTGTCACCAAACCGAAGCCGCTTTATTTCATGGTTCCCATCATGATCTTGCGATGGATTTGGCAACAGATGAATTTGTGCTTGCCGATTTTAATGACCAAACGTTGGAGCACCATGGAGTAACGTCAAGGATGTTCCGCAAGGGCGACCGCTTCATGATCAACACGGAGGGGCCAGATGGGCAGATGCAGGATTTCGAAGTCAAGTATGTTTTTGGTGTCGAACCGCTCCAGCAATACATGGTTGAGTTAGAGCGCCCTGCGGATGCAAAAGATGACGAGATCGGTCGAGTGCAAGTTTTGCGTGTTTCATGGGATTCCGTAAAAGAGAAATGGTTTTATCTCGATCCTCCCGATGTCAATTCCAAGTTAGATCCTGATGACCCGTTGCACTGGACCGGTATTACGCAAAACTGGAATGCGAGTTGTGCGAGTTGCCACAGCACAGATTTGAAAAAGAACTTTAACGCATTAGCTGGGCAGTATCATACGACTTTTTCGGAGATCGACGTCAGCTGTGAGGCTTGCCATGGCCCGGGGAGCTATCATGTTGAATTGGCGAATCGAAAGAGCCTGTTCTGGGATCGCAAGCATGGCTTTGGGTTGGCCAAGCTAAAAACTGAGAGCAATCTGCCTCAGATTGAGTCATGTGCTCCTTGCCATTCGCGACGAACGGTGGTGAAGGAAGGCTTCACGCCCGGTTGCAATTTTGATGATTATTTTGCGACTCAGTTGATTGCCGATCCAGTATATCACGCCGATGGACAAATTCGCGATGAGGATTATGTCTATGGATCATTCATCCAGTCCAAGATGTATCACAATGGAATTCGCTGCACGGACTGTCACGATCCTCATTCGACAAAAGTGAAATTTAACGACAACCAGCTTTGTACTTCCTGTCATCAGCACCCCGCAGGTAAGTATGACAGTCCGAGTCACCATCATCACGAACCCGGGACACCGGGTGCGAGTTGTGTAGAGTGTCACATGCCATCGACAACTTACATGATGGTTGATTCGCGTCGCGATCACAGTTTCCGGGTGCCAAGACCGGATCTCAGTGTAAGTATTGGGACACCCAACGCATGTACCGCTTGCCATATCGATTCGTCGAAGGTGGTCGAGCGGGATTCCAACATGGAGCTGCGTCAGTATTTGGATTGGATTATTGCTGCAGAGCAAGGTGACACAGTGGTTGCAGCAGAATTGGAGCGTGTCAATCAGGCGATGCTGGACGCAACAGAGAAATGGTATCCAGCAGAGCAATCCCCCGAGAAGACAAAGTATTATTCTCAACTTGCCAATGCTCTATCGGTCGCTGAAGGCCAAGTGCCTACCTTAATGGAATTGGCCAAGGACCCGCGGGTTCCAGCAATGTTCCGCGCGAGTGCTATGGCTGAATTGATGATGGATGGTAGTTCGGATTCTTTGCAAACGGCCCTCGATTCTCTGGACGATCCAAATCCGAAAGTCGTATCGGCGGCACTATTGCGAATTGATGCGGAGATCAATCGGATCAATGAAAGACTCCAATACATGGGAGTTACGGACACCGATGGAATCCTTCGACCACTTGGCGAGGCTGTTGCCGAATTATTGTTACACCCCTCACCGAGGGTGCGAATTGAGGCCGCGCGTGTCTTTGTCTCCTTTGACCCGCAGTCTCGAAAGTTATTTGCGGATCCCGATCAAGAGTACGCATTTGATAAAGCGCTAGAGGATTTAAAGACATCGCTTTATATAGAAAATGATCGTGCCGCGTACCACATGATGTTGGGTGGACTCAACGAAATGCTCGGCGATGTGGACCGCGCAAAAGATGATTATCGCACGGCAATTTCTGTTGAGCCGAATTTGGCTGGACCTCGCTCAAATTTGGCGGCTCGTCTTGATAACGACGTTGCCCGATTGCGAAATCAGTTGCAGCAATCGCAGCAAAGCGGAGGGATGATGGCGGGGCAATTGAAGCAATTGATGGCCCAGATGCAGCAGATCGGATTGGAAGCGGCCAAATTGCGGTTTGAAGAGCATGCGTTGCTGGCCAAAGATATTGAGCGTAGCGAAGGTCTTCCCGATACGCATGGCTTGCACTTCCGTTATGCAATGTCGTGTTATCTCCAGCAGAAGTTTCCAGAGGCTGAGAAGCATCTGTTAGAAGCGTATCGCCAGCAACCCGAGATGGATCGGTACATGATGGGGCTGGCAACGTATTACGTTCAATTTGGGAACGCCAAAGAAGCGTTGGTCTACATTCGTTTGTTGTTGGAAATTGACCCTAACAATCAAGGCTATCGCGCGTTGTTTTCAAAAGCTAAAGCAATGCTGGACGCCGAGCAAGAAGCAGCGAAGGCCAGTGAGACAAATGATCAAGATACGGTCGATCCAGTTAACAATTCAGATGATATTGAAAATTGAATAAATGTCTCAATTCAAAGTAGCCGGCGTTCAGATGGATATCGAATTTGCCGAGGTGAAACGCAATCTGCAAAAGATGGAAATGAAACTCGCGGAAACCGTCGCCAACGGGGCGGCACTTACGGTGTTTCCGGAGTGTACAACGACGGGATACTGTTTTGACTCCCTCGACGAAGCAAAGCAGGTTGGCGAATCACTTGATGGGCCGAGTGTGGCCTGCGTCCGGGAATGGTGTGCGTCTAAAAATACGATGGTAATTTTTGGTTTTTTAGAAACTGAAAATGATTGTTTGTATAATTCTCTGGCTTTAATCGGCCCGGACGGGGTGATTGGTAGTTATCGAAAGATGCATCTCCCTTTTTTAGGTGTCGATCGATTCACAACTCCGGGGGGGCAGCCTCCGGAAGTATTTCAGACCCCGCCTGCACGCCTGGGCATGAATATTTGTTACGACAGTTCGTTTCCTGAGTCTGCCAGAATGTTGGCAATAAAAGGGGCGGACTTAATTGCGTTGCCGACGAACTGGCCACCCACCTCGGGATTGACTGCTGACCTGATTCCCAATGCCCGAGCCTTGGAAAATCATGTCTATTTTATGTCGGTCAATCGTGTAGGTGTTGAACGCGGGTTCGAGTTCATTGGGAAGAGTAAAATCTGTGATCCGCGAGGGGCGAATTTAGCGTTCGAAAATCATGCGGAAGAAGCAATTCTATACGCCGAGATTGATTCTGATTTTGCCAGAAACAAACATCTGGTTAGTATTCCAGGCGCCCATGAAGTGCATCGTATCAATGACCGCCGCCCGGATTTGTATCAATCTCTTTCCGATCCTCTTGAGGGTGTGGAAGATTGAGACCCGGGGTCGCACCGACACCAATCCTAAGCTGGTTGATCTTTGACTGGCGAGAGTTTTACTCGCAAAAACTGCTGAATTTATATTGGACCTAACGATGTTTTTTGACTGGTTGAAATTACTTGTATGCTCTTTCGTTACTCTGCTGGGAGTCGTAAGCACCGCCGCCCAAGAGTCTAACGAAGATCGGCTTCGTCAATTTCAGTTCCAAGCGACTGTTCTTGAAAAGTCCGACTGGATTCACTGGGGAGATCAGAAAGGGACTTACTCGAATTGGACGAGCCATTCGAATCGCTTGATTCCGGTTTACAGCTATGGTCTGAGTTTGGAGTCAGTTCAGGGAGCGAATAGTTGTTATCGGGATGAGTCTAGACTAAAGGAAATTTATCAGACGGAGCCCATCGATACATTGAACCCGAATGCCGAATACTTCGATCAGACGGATATATATCGACTTCAGAAAAGTGCGTGGAAGTCGGGTAAGCGAAACATTATTTTAATGGTGTTTGATGGAATGGACTGGAACACGACCCAGGCAGCGTCGATCTACAAGAATGGGAAAGTTCTCTACACCGAGGGACGCGGGTCTGGACTTGCTTTTTTGGACTACAGAAAAGGTAATTCGGAATTTGGGTTTTGCGTGACTAGTCCGCATAATGGGAAGACCAAACGAGACGTGAATGCACAGGCGGTGACCCAAGTGACAGACCACGTTGGAGGTGGTTACAACGCGGTGTTCGGTGGCGCGACGCCATGGAGCAAGTCGGTTGATTCTACGTACTTGCTTGGTAAGCGAAAAGATTTACCTCATCCCTATACCGATTCAGCCTCATCCGCCGCTTCGCTCACCACCGGGGTAAAAACCTACAACGGATCGATCAACTTTTCAGTAGACGGTCAGAAGTTGGAAACGTTGGCACATGAAATGCAACGCTCGGGATCGAGCATTGGGGTGGTTACGAGCGTACCTATTTGCCATGCGACACCTGCCTGTGTTTACTCTCATAACGTTGGGCGCAGTGACTACCAGGACATCTCCCGTGACTTGCTTGGTTTGCCGTCGGCTTCGCATCGAGTCGATCCACTACCGGGAGTAGATGTTTTGATCGGATGTGGTTGGGGGGAGTATCGGGACGATGAGCGTGCTGATCAGGGAGATAACTATGTCCCGGGAAATAGATATATCGCCCGCGATGATATTAAGCGAGTCGACGTTGCCAATGGCGGCAAATACGTTGTCGCGCAACGTCAGAGTGGCAAGTCTGGTTTGCAGGTCTTGCGGCAGGGTGTGGACAGGGCAATTGCTGGAGGCAACCGATTCTTTGGTTTCTTTGGCGCGACACGTGGTCACCTTCCCTTTCGGACGGCTGACGGAAATTACGACCCGACAATGGGAGAGGCGAAGGTAGATGTTTATCGTCCCGCAGATATTTTTGAAAATCCCAAGCTCTCTGAGATGACTACCGCAGCCTTGGATTTGCTTTCCAAAAATGAAAAAGGATTTTACCTGATGGTCGAGGCGGGAGATGTTGATTGGGCAAACCACAATAACAATATTGATGATTCAATTGGAGCTGTGTTGAGTGGGGACGCTGCATTTGAAGCAATCACGCAATGGGTTGAAGCAAATAGCAGTTGGGAAGAAACGGCGTTGATTGTGACTGCAGATCATGGCCATTTGATGTACCTGGACGATCCACGCGTTCTAATGGGTGAGAGACTTCCTCTTAACTCTGTCGATTTTGTGAAAGCGATTGAATCCAATAGGATCAAGGCGAGTGAAGAGACGCGTTTAAAAGAAGAAGGAAGTAAGCCCGTCCAGTAAAGGTCTCAAAGGAACTGCTCGCGCGAGGGGGCGTTCCTTAAAAAAATAAAGACGGGATCTTCGGTGCCAAATACGATTTGACGTGCAAAATGATCAGGGGCAAGGCAATCATGTTGCGGAAACTCCGAAGACCCCGCATTCCATTAAAGTCGAGGTAAAACGAACCTTGATTTAACGCTCTAGTAGTTTGCAACTTACGTGCCAATGTTTAAAAAAAGAAACGTCGATGGGGAAGCTGTTTTTGAGCGATCCTACCAGCGAAGTGTTGCGAATTAAGACGATGCCTTAAAAATTCGTGTAGTAAAATTGAGCAATCAAACGCTGCACCGCCGGATTGGTTTGATTTGTCTCCTGCCGATGTTGATTGCGGATAGAATCGTCTGTGTTACGGTTATTCGCTGGCGAAAGATTTGATAAATTGGTGGAATGGATCAAGTCATCAACAATTCGGAGAAAACGGTAGTAATTTCGGTGAACCCGAACTCCGGATCATCTGACCGAACTCAGGTCGTCGATGAGTTGTGCCATGAACTTGAGACACTTGGTTTTTCGGTAATCGTTCTGCGGGACATCGAAGAAGTTAAGCAAAAGGTGTCAGAGCTCAGCGACGGCTCAACTAGTTCTCAATTAGCGACGGTTGTCGCTGCCGGCGGGGATGGAACGGTCGCCTTGTTGGCTAATTGTCTGCCTCCCCAAACGCCTTTGGCCATCCTGCCCCTGGGTACCGAAAATTTGCTGGCGAAATACATTGGTCTTTCTGTTGAGCCAAAGTCAATCGCAAAGATGGTGGCGGATGGTCGAACCACATTTATTGACGCAGGCAAAGCCAATGGTCAGATGTTTTTCGTCATGGCAAGTTGCGGATTTGATGCAGACGTTGTGCATCGTTTGCATTCGCAACGAAAGGGACATATTCGCCATTGGTCCTACGCGAGGCCAATCGTAGAGGCAATCGCATCGTATCGGTACCCACGCATTCGAATTTACGTGGATGGACGAGAAAATCCGGTGGTTGGTAAGTGGGCATTTATTTTTAATGTGCCTCGCTACGCCATGAATTTGCCGATTGTGCCCGGGGCAGATCCAAGTGATGGACGACTGGATTTGTGCACTTTTCGAGGGGGACGATTTTTTCGTGGTTTGTTTTATCTGGTTACTATCCTGCTTCACCGCCACAGGCAGTGGAACTATTCCCAAGTCGAACGGTTTAAAAAGATCCGAATCGAGTCGGATGAGTCGGTGCGATTTCAATTAGATGGTGACCCTGGGGGAACCTTGCCTCTAGAAATCGAGATCGTTCCGAGGTTTTTGAAAGTTTTTGTGCCGGAATCCTATGCGGCTGAATTGCCCTGCCCCTAGATATGATATCTTGGCAAAATGGGTGAATCACGGTGCGCTGCGATCGATTTTGGTGAGCAAAAACAGTTATCGATCGGGACGGGACCGTGTTTTCGAGCGGGGTGATTGGGAATGCGATCGATCGTGCAAGCTCCGCCATCTCGTTGTTTTTGATAATCCAACCAATCCTTAAATTCGTTAGGCAACCAAAGTGCTCAATCCCTCCGCTCAGATAGGCGATATCCAATGTGGTTGCGGTCATCCTCTCGTGGTAATCGCGGGGCCCTGCGTGATCGAATCGCGAGATTTAGTGTTTGAAATTGCTGAAAAATTGAAATCAGTAACCGATTCGTTAAATTTACCGCTGATTTTTAAAGCTTCCTTTGATAAGGCGAACCGAACGAGTTTGAATTCGTATCGTGGAGTAGGCCTTGAGAAGGGCATGGAAATTTTGGCCGAGGTTCGGTCAGAGTTGGGTTTAATCGTTACGACCGATATTCATTTACCGGAACAAGCGTCACCCGTCGGTGAGGTTTGCGATTTGCTTCAGATTCCTGCCTTCCTGGCTCGCCAGACCGATTTATTGGTTGCTGCGTCTAGTACCGGACGTGCCGTTAATGTCAAAAAGGGGCAATTTATGGCGCCATGGGACATGAAGCACGTAGTCGGTAAACTGGAAGAATCGGGCTGTCAGAACGTATTATTAACTGAACGCGGTACGTTTTTTGGGTATGGTAGTTTAGTGAATGACATGAGGGCAATTCCGAACATGGCAAGCCTCGGTGTGCCGGTTGTCTTTGACGCAACACACAGTGTGCAGCGTCCCAGTGCGGCCGGCGGTAAAACAGGTGGTGACCGGACGATGGTTGAACCACTTGCGAGTGCAGCGGTGGCCATGGGGTGCGATGCTGTATTTTTGGAGACACATCCTGAACCGGACCTGTCGCCAAGTGACGGCCCTAACATGTTGCCAATTGAGAGAATGTTGCCTTTGTTGACCCGCTTAAAGCAGATCCATGAATTAACACATCTTTCTTAAAGCCAGATAAATTGTGCGATGACTTGTTGAGAAATTCAAACGAGGCATGGCGATTGAGACTATAGGAATCAAGGATAACTCAATGAGTTTTGTAAGCCGTTTTTTGAGTTTTGCGTTGTTAGCGACTTTGTTAATTAGTTGCGGATGTCAACCGCCCAGAGATCCGATGCTGGATTTGCTAGACGTTGATTTGACGAAAACCAAGCTCGACGACTTGGATCGCACAATGGCACTGGTGGGCAGTGAAATTCGTTTCGAACAAAAAGAATTCAGCAATAACATGGCGACCGGCTTAAATCGCTGGGCTGAGACTCGTGGAACCGAGTTAGACAAAGGTAACTGGGAAGAGGACGTATTAACCAAAGATCTAATGGATGCCAGCGGTAGTTTGGACATCGCCGAAGGATTCAAGGATCTCAGTTTCTTTAACACAGATGGTTATTACCTCCAGCAGTCCAATTGGATCTCACAGATTGCGAATCGGGTCACGAAGCCGGAAATCCAAATGGCTCCCTTTGAACTCTATCGAATGGCGGCCGATAACTATAAGCCCGACGAAGATGTAGAGGCGCCACTGGTCGAGGTAGTGAAAAAACTGCATCCGGAGATGAAGGAAGATGCCGGTCAAACCGTAGCCAATAGCATGAGCGTCTTTGACTGGGTGGTGAGAAATATTCAATTGTTACCCGACTCCAAGTTAACGGAAGAAGAGCAAGAAGAGGCACGGCTTAACGAAAGTGAATCTGCTGCAGCGGCAGGGATTCCTGGCGTCGGATATCAGCGTTATCCGTGGCAGTCGTTGCTTTACGGGCAAGGTGACTATGTCGATCGTGCAAAAATATTCATGCTGGGACTCCGTGAACTCGGAATCGATTCAGTGATGCTTGCGACTCAAGATGAGAATGGGAACCCTGTTCCGTGGGCGGTTGGTGTCGTGGTTGGAGACGATTACTACCTGTTCGATACAAAGTTAGGCCTTCCCATTCCCGGCGAGAAGTTGGGTTCCATTGCGACGCTAGATCAAGTTCGCGCTAATCCAGAACTAATTACTTCGCTCAGCCTGACGAACGAGGAGTCGCTGGCAGATGATACAGCCTACTGGCTGAAGCCCGACCAACTCGGTGACCTCGTCGCACTGGTTTACACTAGTCCTGAGTCAGTTTCCAAGCGAATGAGTAATTTAGAGGCGGCTTTACCCGTCGATCTGAGAACGGATTTAGCATTCACAACGGCGGAAATTGCAGCGAGATTGCCAGCTAAAGAGGGCGTTGCGGTGGAGCCTTGGAATGTAGGCTACCAGACGCATGAGTTTCGTCAGGCGATTCGAAATGCGTTGGAGAAAAAATCGGATGACGTGATCTCCGCGAAACTGAATGGCTACTACTTTAATGAGTTTTACATTGATAACTTTGTTGTCTATCGAACTGCTCGTGCAAGGTTTTTCAAAGGAAAATTCGGCCTCGATTCAGAAGGACTTTCCTTAAATGCAATTCAGAGTTTTCAGCGGCTGAAATATACGCAAGAGCAAATCGACAATCTCGGGTCTGATTCGGATCAACAGCGACGACTTGGTATTCGTAAAGAGGCGGAGCAGAACGTAACTGATTTCAACACCGAAGTTCGAAGCGTTCAAGGCCAGATGGATTTGATTCGCCGCGACGCAGGATTGTTTCTTGCTCAATGCCACTTTGATAACGGCAGCATGAATGCGGCGGCAAATTGGCTTGAGAACATCAGAGCTGAAGACGGTGTTGACCGGTGGAATGACGGGATTACCTATCTGCTGGGTCGCAGTCAGGAAAAATTGAAAGATTACGACCAAGCAATTGAGATTTTCTCAAGCGATGACCTTCAACAATCTCACGGTAATCTTATCCGTGCACGAATGTTAAAAGAAATCATCAACACCCTTTAAAAGATCAAAAGCCCGCCAAATCCGATGTTTAGGCGTCGCCGTCGATAGAGCTTCTAATGTGTTTCATCACCTCTTGGATCGCTTTGGGAGCGCCGTGCTCGTCGACCAAACCGCTGTTCGGGAATCGACTGTCGTCAGTGTCGCTCCATTGTTGCCAGATCATTCCGTGGACGGAGGGTCGTGCAATCATCATTGGCATCACCGTTTTCAGAAACGTGATCCGGTTTTCATCGGTCAGGTTACTGGAGGTGCTGTTGACCGGTCGGTGGTGAGAATCTTCTGGAGTTAATTTGGCTCCGGGGCCAGTGGGCATGCGAAGGCAGATCACCAAAGGCAAGCCGAGTTGAGCCCATACGTCGACAAGATCGATCCACTGGAGTGGGTCTCGAATCATACTTCCATTTGGCCAGTAATCCAGATTAATATCGAGGCCAAGAAATGAAATTGGTAGTCCCTGTCGCATCAAGGAATCAGCAATTTGCAATGGATGAACTCCCCCAACGGCACCGGCAAGTCGTTCGGCCCACGGGAAATCGAAGCTGATTAAAGTGGGTAAGTCCGTCTGGGATTCTTCAATCAGGCGAAGCATATCCACGGTAACGCTTAACTGTTGTGGGTAGGAGAGGTGGCGATGGCCGATTCCATTGAGTCGGCTAACGACATGGATTAGCGACGTTGTTCGGGGGATTCGACTGAGTTGTTTTCGGCATTCGATCAGCAACTGTTCTTTTCGGGCGCCGAAGTCATCCACGTTGATCAGGCTACTGTCCATGCCGCCAATGCTGGCGTCAAGCCACGGCCCGACAATGACTCGTTTTCCGAGAAGTTCTTCGCGACCACCGGAAATTTTTTCTTCCAATTCAACATTGTTTGCGTTTAAATTGATTTCGAGTAGATCGAAATCCTTGGACGCTAAACTTGGCTCAAATTGATCTCCAGAGCCTACCGAATTGGCCATCCAGAAATTGCTCATTTGCTCATGTTCACGTCGAAACTTGGAGATTTGTGCTCCAAAGGAGTTCGAGAGATCGAAAATTCCATCCATCGATGCTTCGATCGATTGGCGAGCAGCATCATCGCGCATCTTATTTTCGGTCGCGAGGATCGATTTGCTGAGCATGCGTGTCGCCAGTTGAACATATGCGTGAACGCCATTGTCGATATAGAGTCCACCTTCTTCCCAGATCGAAATTTGATTTCGTAATCGATTTAGCGTACCGCGGGCCAATTCCGTCAGCAATTCGTAACGGGTTTCTCTTACCGGAAGCGTGCCAGTGCATATCAGCATTTCCCCCCGGCGATCCATGGGGTAGATCAAATAGAGTTTTCCAGACTCATCACGGTTCCGGCTAATGGTGATGGTTTTTTCTAGAACCGCGGTGCTTTCGGGGTCAGAATCGCCTGACTCGGAATTGTCGGGTTTAGCGTTGTCCGGTTTAGCGTCGTCCGGTTCAGAATTACTTGCTTCAGATACGGAAATCCGGCATGGCCATGGAATACCGTCGAGCCCAATCACGTGGATTGCGTTTGCGTGATAGGTATCCAGATTCCATTCGCTTGGTACTCGAAACCGAAACTCGCCCATCAGATACTCGCGGAATTAATGACTACAGATCTTCCCTATTGTGTCGTTTGTTGTCCGCAGAAGGAATAGCGCGTCGCGAAAATGAGGGCGATTTCGCAATAATAAGGTGAGAACTTTCTCGATCAGGCGATAACTTGGAAATCGGAGATCCGAGAGGTCAAATCACCCAGTTGGGGGCTAATCAGAAGGGCATTTCTGATTTGTCGCGTTGCCTCACAGCTAATCAGCCCGGCATGGATAATATTGTCAGAAATCGTTTGTGGGCGAGAGTAGCGTCTAGGCGTTGGTTGGGCGAGGAAAAATAAGAGCTGTTTGCGATATTGGTGATTGTTGGCTAGTGGCAGCGTGTGCTCCGGTTGATGCGATTTACAGCATTCTTCCACAAGAATTCCAGACGAAGGGCGTGTTTTTGCTCGGGCCAGTGAGGTTTGAGTTGATTGTTTTAAATGCACGCCACCACTCTGTTTAAACTGAGCTGGAGGGTGTGGAGAATCAAGCGGGGTTTGCTGCAGATGATCAAGTTGCCCCTCCATAATCGTGATCAGGAGCGAGTTTCTGCTGGGATCAGTGCGTCACCCGCGGTTTACCTGTAAAGGCGTCTCAGCGAGGCTCTCAGGCTGTCGGTGCGGCTAACCGTGGATCATTGGGGCTCGCCTGGCTTAGAGAGCCGGGAGGTGATTTCCACGGCTGTTGTTGAACTGGATTAAGGCTTCCGACCTAGGCAGACCAGGCATGCGTCGTCGATGGCTGGGTGCCGGCCGCTGTGGCGGGCTACTGATTCCCGAATCAAGTTGCCAATTGCGTCTGGATTC
>JAAEMV010000040.1 GCA_024225195.1 Planctomycetaceae bacterium
CAGCGTAATTCACTTTAGCAAAATTTTGTTCAGCACTATCAGTAATGATGTGATCAATGATTTGCTGCTGTGCGGCCATTGAGTTGAACGAAGTCTCCTGATGTTGCTCCCATCCGCGAAACGAAGCCGTGACCAAGCAGAAAGTGAGGCAAATCCACGCAAAGATGGTTAAGCGTGTATCATTCAGTCGATCCTGATTTTTCAATATGGGAATCAAAAAGAGCAGCAACAGTCCAGTGACCGCTGGCATGCAGACGAATGGATTTAATCCGGCCCGCCGGGCGATCATTAAGGCAACGGGACTTAGACCAATCCAGGCAATTCGCAAGTCAATATCTCCGGCTTGCCAGGCAGCTTTGGTAACGGCCCACAGTTGATGATGAACGATGGCGGTTATTCCCACGCCCGCTTGAAGAATGACGATGAAATATATGAGTGGATTACCTAGGCATCTCTGAGTTAATTTAAGATGCAAGAGTGCTTCGTTCCATGGGATTTTTGCGTTGGCGTCTGTGTTCCACACGGCGTAGTAGTAATACAAGTAATCAAAGTTAAGAATGAAAAACCAGCCAGCCAAAGCGATCGTTGTTAGAGTCGCAACTGTCAGACCAATCAATTTTTTCTTTCGATTATCCGCAGGAATTAGCTCAATCAAAGCCAGTGGTGCAAGGCTCGCGACGAGATAGATAGGCGCTGTTGCACGCGAAAGGCAGCAGAACGCCGCAGCAATTCCAAATAAAACAAAGTGCGTTAAGTTTGGTTTGGCCATCGCCACCAGATACCAGCAAATAGTAATTCCAAAGGTTAGGCAAAGGCCAATATCCATCCGGAAATCGGAAAGTCCGCCGTTGGAGAAAAATAGGCAAGCGGTCGCGAGGAACGTCAGACATCCGAGTGCTGCGGTGGGCAGTTGTAATTTTTTTATCTGAGTTAGGAAGTAAAACAAACTGATTTGGAAGAGTACCAAATAGCTTACCTGTATCCAAATGCCGACGAAACGAGTCGGCTCAACCCACTCTCCGATCGCGGCAGCGAATATAAACGGCAGGCAGACCGTGGTGTAATTAAAGCAGCCTTCTTTCATTCCGCAGGAAAAACCATCAGTGCCTGAGATGGTCATCACCCGAAAAAGACTTTCGTAATAGCTAAGTGAATCAAAAAAGGGGTTTTTGTGTTCGTAGAGTTGCCGGTTGAGCTCGCAACAATAGAGTCCCAAAAGCACACAGCCAACAAGCGGTAGCGAAAGCCAGGCAAGAGATCGCAGGTTGAACCATCTTTGAATTGGAACGGCGTGATGGTTGGGGTTGGCTTTTTTTGTCTCACACGGCTCGGGCATCAACTGGCTTTTCTGTTGTGGTAGTTGATCGGCTCACAAATCTTTGAGGCAATCTCAAGTTCTTGATCAACAATATAGGCTGGGCGTCGCCTGACCTCATCGTAAATTCGACCGACGTACTCTCCAAGCACACCAATGGCAATCACTTGGAACCCGCCAAGTGCCAGAAGAGCACACGATAAAGTCTTGAGGCCAAATGAAGAGGTTTCCCAGCCGCCAAGTTCCATGAGGACAAAATAGCCAATGGCCATGATTGCAAAGCCACAGATGGTTGCGCCGATGGCCGTGAGGACTCTCAGTGGTTTTAAGGAGTATCCAAAAATCGCATCCAACGCATACTGGGTAAGCCGCCCTAAGGTTTGTTTAGGGGAGCCACCCGCACGGGGTGCACGCTCAAGTGGAATGAATGATTGTCGGAAGCCGACCCACGCTCGGAGACCTGGGAAAAAACGGTGTGACTCTGACAGGCAACAGACAGCCTCGACGGCCTGGCGATCCAGTAAACAGAAGGTGCCCGTGTTCGCGGGCATTTTCGAGTCGGAAAGGTAGCGGAAGATTTTGTGAAAAATCTTAAAACCAATTCCGCGAATCAGCGACTCTTTCCTCGATGTTCTTTGGGCGATGACAATTTGATCGCCTTTCTTCCAGCGTTCCAGCATTTCTGGAATTAACTCTGGCGGATCCTGGAGATCACCGTCCATCAGCACCACGCATTCTGCGTGACTCGCTTTTAGTCCTGCGTGAATTGCCGCCGGTTGGCCAAAATTTCGAGATAGACGAATTAGTTTCGTTCGGCCTTGTGGCCCCGAATCGATTGCGGTGGCGTGCGTCGCAATCCAGTGAGCGGTGCCATCTGAACTTCCATCGTCAATGTAAATGACTTGAAATGATTCGCCAGTTTGCCGACACGCGGTAACGACCCGTTCGTGAAGCTGTTCAATGATTTCTATCTCATTGAAAACAGGGATAACGATATCGAGTTTAGTGTGAGGCATTCGAGGGCGTCAGACGCGTAATTGAGGGAGGCATTAGGCGAGATGTTTTTTTAAAAGAAGGCCGGTTCTCGGGCAACCTCAAGTGGTCGCTAGCAGTGGCCCGTAAGGCGTGTTCCCTTGGCCACAGGTCAAGTGGCGTTCTCTCTGATTCCTCGCCGAGTCATATCGATGGCGAGGGGGCCCAATTGTTTGCAGGCCGTAGTTGGTGCGTTAAAGATTAGGTTCTGTTGCCAACGTAGATTTAGATTTGCTTTTTATTAGCCTTTGTTTCACCGGAGTGTTATCATCAAAACCCACCAATTTAAGGCATAGCCGTATTGGCTAAGTGCACAAAATAATTGAGGATTCAGGTCTGAGTTAGAGCTCAATCATTGAAGATGAAAAGGTAAGTTGATGACATTGTTATTTAAGAAGGTTGTTTGTTTGGCGATGCTGTTAGGCCTTGTCCTGCCCGTTTGTTCGCTGGCGGATGAGCGTCCAAATTTGTTATTCATTATCGTGGATGATCAATCTCCGTTCGATTTGAAAATTTACAATCCTAAATCGAAACTCGACACGCCGGTCATTGATAAAATAGCCCGAGAGGGAATGGTGTTTGATCGGGCGTATCACATGGGGGCGTGGTCAGGTGCTGTTTGTACCCCGTCGCGACACATGGTGATGTCGGGCCGGACGGTTTGGCATCTGCCTCGCAACCGTCGCCGCAAGAGCAATGGGGCAGTTGCGGAGAAGTTGACTGCACCGGAGCTGGCCAATACTTCCATGGCGGCTGTGTTCAATCAAGCGGGTTACGAAACTGTTCGAACATGCAAGAAAGGGAATAGTTTCGAGGCGGCAAACGCAAAGTTTAAGATTCGCAATGATAGTTCTAAACGCGGGGGAACTGACGAGTCAGGAAGTGCTTGGCACGCCGAACAAGTGCTACAGTATCTCAATCAGCGAGAGACATCAGACAAAACGGATCCATTTCTGATTTACTTTGGCTTCTCACATCCTCATGACACTCGCGATGGAAAACCTGAGCTGTTAGATAAATACGGAGCGATAAATCATAAGGATTCGAGGTCTTTGCCTCCAGCGCACCCAGCGCAGCCAGAATTGCCATCCAACTATTTACCAGCCCATCCGTTCCACCATGGGCATCCCGGTCTCCGAGATGAAGTGAATGTATCGGGAGTTTGGAAAAATCGTGACGAGCAAACGATTCGGAATGAGATCGGTCGCGAGTTTGCGTGCAGCGAAAACATCGATACCCAGATTGGTCGTGTTCTCGATAAGCTTGAGGCAATGGGCGAACTTGATAATACGTTTATCTTTTACACCTCTGATCACGGGATGGCGATTGGGCGCCATGGGCTTCAGGGGAAACAGAATCTATACGAGCATACATGGCGAGTCCCCATGATCGTAAAGGGGCCTGGGATTGAGGCGGGGCAACGTTGTCAGGGGAATGTTTACTTGTTGGATGTATTAGCGACGATGTGCGACCTAACGGAAACTGAATTTCCTGTGACTAACGAAGGGAAAAGTTTTAAACCCGTGCTAGAGGGCGAGCAGGAAGTTGTGCGGGATGTTTTGTTTGGCGTTTATTGCGGTGGCACAAAGCCAGGCATGCGGTCTGTGCGTAAGGGGGACTGGAAGCTGATAAAATACGACGTTCTCGATGGGGAAGTTCGGGAGACGCAACTATTTACTCTGAAAGACAATCCAGAGGAATATATTGAGCAGCATCACCACTCGGATGTGATCAAGTTGACTGGAAATTCACCTGCCGACGGGCAGTTGAATTTGGCCGATGATCCGAAATATGCTGAGAAACGAAAAGAGATGGAGGCCCTGCTTTATCAAGAGATGGTGAGGTTGGATGATCCGTATCGCCTCTGGGATCAAACGCCAATTAACGAAAAGGAATCAGTGAAATGAAAATTCCTTTCGCCATAATTGCATTCCTTTTACTCGCTGTCCCAGCCTTCGGGCAGGAGCAGCCTAATGTCGTTTTTATTATTTGCGATGATCTTGGGTACGGGGATGTGCAATGTTTGAATCCAGAACACGGCAAGATAAAAACTCCCCACGTTGATCAGTTGGCCACCGAGGGCATGGTTTTTACTGATGCTCACTCAGGATCCTCCGTGTGCACGCCGACTCGTTACGGTCTTTTGACTGGACGTTACAGTTGGAGAACCAAGTTGCAAAAAGGAGTGGTTCAGGGGTTTTCTCCATGCTTGATTGCAGAAGATCGACCGACGGTTGCCGGGTTTTATCGAGCTCAAGGATACGACACTGCCATCATTGGGAAGTGGCATTTAAATTTTGAGTATCTCGATCCTCAAACGGGGAAACGATTAAAGGCAAAAGGGAAAGCGTTGCCACCAGTGGGAGCGACGATTCCCGATGGCCCGGTTCATCGAGGGTTTGATTATTTTCATGGAATTCACCATGCTCGCAGTATGGAGGCAATCATTGAAAATGGGGAAGTGATCGAGCACGATCCCGTTGAGAACTTTCTTCCCAGAGTGACAAAAAAGAGTGTCGACTATATTAATTCTCGGAAAGGAAAGAAAAAACCATTCTTTCTTTACGTGCCACTTGGCTCGCCCCACACTCCGATCGTGCCAACGGGGCGTTGGGTTGGAATGAGTGGACTGGGAGATTATGGTGACTTTGTCATGCAGACGGATCACGCCGTTGGGGAAATTTCGAAGGCTCTACAAGCTCAAGGTTTCAGCGAAAATACACTTGTGATTTTTACGAGTGACAATGGCTGTTCTAAGGCGGCTGACATTAAAGGACTAGCTGAGCAGGGGCACAGGGTGAGTGGTGAGATGCGTGGGTCGAAGGCTGATATCTGGGATGGCGGTCATCGTGTTCCGTTTATTGTCCGATGGCCGGGGAAAGTTACTCCCGGATCAGAATGTTCACAGTTGATCTGTTTGACCGATTTCTTCCGAACGGCTGTAGAAGTACTTGGTGTAAAGGTACCTCCGGGTAGTTGTGAAGATAGTGTCAGTTTTTTACCGGCTTTATTGGGGAATCAAATTGAATCCAAACGCGCTGGCGTAGTCCACCATTCGATATCCGGGCATTTTGCGTATCGTTCGGGAGACTGGAAGTTGTTATTGGCTCGAGGATCTGGTGGCTGGAGTTCACCCAAAGAAAAAGAGATGGGATCGGATTCTGAGGAGGCACAACTTTATAATCTGGCGAAGGATCCAAAGGAGCAAGTTAATCTTTACCGTCGACAGCCGGATGTCGCGAAAAAACTGTTGGATCAATTACTAAGCGATGTTGAGTCTGGAAGAAGCGTCCAGGGAGCTCCGTCAAAAAACGACGTCGATAAAATTAATCTCTGGAAATCCAAGCGTGCTAACCCGGGAAAGACGAAATAGAATTCCGAGGATTAATGTTCTCTTTACTATTTAGGCAAAGGGCTTGTTATCATCAGCCCAAGCAAAATCGCTAACATATAATTTGTTAGACTCAACCATTCAAACGAAGTAACAAGAGGTAAGGTTATGGTGTGTCGCGGTGTAGTGTTTCTGGGTCTGATTTTGTTTTTAGCGGCACCGGTTGAGTTGATTGCAGACGAAGCCCCTGCTCGCCCTAATGTCCTCTTAATTATGTCGGACGACCTGAACACAGCACTTAGTGGATTTGGGCATCCGCAATGCAAGACCCCGAATCTGGATCGGCTTGCCCGCCGTGGGGTTAGCTTTCATCGAATGTACTGTCAGTTTCCCGTCTGCGGCGCTTCGCGTTCGTCGATGATGAATGGGCTGTATCCGTACAGCACGGGCGACTTGAAAAACACAACGATCTTTCGCAAGTATCGCCCTAAAGCGGTTACGCTTCCTCAGTTGTTTTTGAATAACGGATACTACGTTGCCCGGGTTGGGAAAATCTATCACATGGGAATTCCTCAGGAAGTGATCGATGGGACTGCGATTGCAGACGATCCGCAATCATGGGGCGAGACCTACAATATCCAATGCGGTGAACAGAATTTGCCCGGCAAGACGATTCAACATTCGCCGGGTTGGAAAGCGAGTCAAACATTTCAGCGGGTTGAGGCGACCGATGGTGACTTGGCAATGGCCGATGGTTTGGCAGCAAGCAAGACGATTGAACTGATGAAGAAACATCGGGAAGAGCCATTTTTTATCGCCTGTGGATTTGTGCGGCCCCACGTGCCGTTAGTCGCGCCCGAGGCATATTTTAGAATGTACCCTGAGCAGGCAATGATTCTGCCTGAAGTGCCCGCAGATGATCTCGAGGATGTGGGGCAGGCGACGAAAACCTACAAAACAAACGAATCGTTGAAAATTACAACCGAACAAATGCCCGGTATTTTGAGTGCCTACTATGGGTGCGTCAGCCATATGGATTTTCAAGTGGGGCGTCTGCTAGATGCTCTCGACGAACTGGATTTGAAACAAAAAACGCTCGTTGTGTTTACCAGTGATCACGGATATCACTTGGGTGAACATCATAAATGGCAAAAGCAACATCTGTTCGAAGAGACTACCAGGGTCCCGTTTATTTTGAGTGCGCCTTGGTTAAGCAAGTTTCATGGGAAATCAACTCAACACATGTGTGAGTTGATTGATCTTTATCCAACCGTTAGTTCTCTTTGTCAGTTGTCTCCGCCAGAATACATTCAGGGAAAAAGTATGGTGCCAATTCTCAAAGATGTGGAAACAGATTTGTGGACCAAGGATACGGTTTTTTCCGTTTCTACGCGTGAAGGGGCCAGTCTAAGGAATGGCAGCTATCGCTATACAGAATGGGCTCGAGGAGCAAAGGGGACGGAACTATACGATTTGAAAAACGATCCCGGCGAATTTATAAATGTTGCCGATCGAACAGAATATCGCTCGATTCGTGAGGATTTGGCGAAACAAATGAAAAAGAAACGAAAATCGGCTTCGAGTGAGCTTGGGCCAAAATAGTTTTCTACGTGATTTGTTTGATTGGAGTGGTCCGAGTGATTGGTGAATCAATGCTTAGTTTAAAAATGGTCGGAATCATATTTGGTTGTTGGATCTCAATCCTTCATCTCAGTTACGGGCAGGAAGACACGGTCGAATTCAATCGAGATGTGCGACCGATCCTTTCGGATCGCTGTTTTTTGTGCCATGGACCTGATCGCGCCAGCGAGGAAGGCCAGGCAACTGATTTACGGTTGGACGATCGTGCTTCGGCGATTGAATTTGATGTTTTTGATTTTGAAAATCCGGACGAAAGCGAGTTGATTGCGAGGGTGACAACGGCAGATCCGGATACGAAAATGCCACCACCCGATTCTCAAAAACACTCGCTCTCCAATGCAGAAGTCGAAATTCTACGAGCGTGGATTGGGGCAGGCGCAAATTATGAGAAACACTGGTCGTATCAGACACCCCAGCGTCCGGAGCTACCAGAGGTTCCAGATCAAGCAGATGTCTTTAATGCGATCGACGCGTTTGTGGTAGCTCGTGCGATGCGGGAGAATCGCAAGCCTTCAATAGTGGCTGACCGGAGCAGTTTAATCCGGAGAGTGAC
>JAAEMV010000041.1 GCA_024225195.1 Planctomycetaceae bacterium
CGAATCCAACCTCCTGGAAAGAAAACGCCAAATATTTCACCTCTCCATTCGTCAACACGTCGACTGGTTTAAAATTAAGTAATTAAACGAACTGAGCGTCAGCAGGGAAGCCAATCAACCTTCAATTCAATCTCGGAGCGATCGCATGCGAAACACCCCATCGGTCTTAGTCCTTTTACTGGCAACATTAACGATTGCAGGATGCGCTCAACCATTTCCTTCCATTAGTGTGACGAATGAATCGAATTACCCACTTGATATCGTTGCGTTGAGCGCCGTCAATCCTTTTAAAAGAGCGACCGTGTCGATGGGAGAAACAAAAACTGTCGTAACTCAACCGACCTATGTTGGAAAAACAATCGCGATCAAATGGTACATCGTTGGTGCCCCTAAATCTCTACCGGCAGTCAGAGAAACCTTAGTTTCCATTCCTCAAAATTGGGATGGTCATTCGCCACTTACTCTCTCATTCTCTCAGCAAAAAAAGTGGGCGGCGTCGGCTCATTAAATGTGTAAAAGCTTGATTTATGCCAAGCATTTTGCGCAAAGATCCACAAGCCAAACCGAATAGACTACGCACAGTAAAATGCGGTATGAGTAGTTTTCATTATGCTCTAACCTGCGATCATCCAATTCAAAATCACGCGACAGTCTGGCTTTGCGTGCGACGTCTCGCAATCTCGGATTGATGGAAAACTTAGGCCGTCCACGATTTCATCATTCGCACACGAGTCTATCCCAAATCCTCGGCCTTTGCTGGGGTAACTTCATGGATTGCCCTAGTAGTCTCGCTGAATTTTTGTGTCACCCAATCAATTGCGTGATCAATGAGTTGGCGAACCCGTTTGCCTTGCACGTAGCTTATACGTTGTCGGGCTGGACACTCTCATCGTTCAGCTGAATATCCTCGCCAGTTTTTGAAGGTATCAAGAAAGTGCAGGGCAACCAAATTCGAATTTTTCGTTGCCCCGCAGATCATGTCTAAAAGCGAAAACGGAAACCCGTGAAGACACTGCCCAACGAAATTCCACCAATATCAGTGTGGCGGTAGCCAGTGGCCCACTCGGCGTTGCCAAACTGTCGGCCGATGGAAAGCTCACCGCGAAACAAGTCGGAATCGCCTAAATTGCCGAAGTCGGTCTCGCCTGTCAAAATCCATTTTGGTGAAAGCTGCCAGTCAAAACCGGTCGTCAGGTTGAATCCCGACTCGCCACCGTACTGGTCCCCCAGCCAATTGATCCCAACTCCCATGCGAGCTCGAAAGTCACCGGAGTTGATCACTTCGTAGACCAAATTGACATCGCCCATCCACAAGTGATCACGAAAAGTTGCCCCGTTTTCTCGAAACATCATCACACTGGTATCCAGACCAAAGCCACCGGGCGACTGCAGCAGCAATCCAAAATAGCCCTGCGTTATATCATCAAAGTCATAGCCATAAGTGGAACTCAATCGCCCTGACCATGTCTCGAAATAGCTATCCCATGTCGGCTCGAGGCGACTTTGACTCAGCGTTATGGAATCGGCGCCCCCCTGCTCAAAGTACGTTTCGTCGCCCGGTTCCGTCAGCATCAAAGGCGTCGGTTCGACAACATGGATATGTTCGTGAACAATGCGTTGGGGACAATGATTGTTAAACGATCGCGGAACCGTGAAGACAGGGCCAAAAGATGGTCCACAATCGCTACGATGGCGGCGGTTTTGATGGCCGCTATCGTGCCGATGGCCACTATCGTGCCGATGGCCTCGGTCATTCGAATCGTCTGTTTGATGACTTGGGCTTTCTACCGCGGGCGGAGTTTCATGGCGACGAACTGACTCCCGTACACTACCGAGCTTGCCTTGGCCGAGCAGATCGCTTGTCAGACAAAAACCGAAAATCAACACAAATGCAAACAGGATTGACGGTTGGCGGGTCTTCGCTCGACCCAAAGAATTCAATGCACACATCTTGATGGCCTTCCTTGGCTTACATTCATTTCAACGCTTCTCGATGCCTACCGCGATGGCTGGCATCCTGTTAAAGACAATCGCAAACCTTGTGCCAAATTCGCTGAGTAAAATTGAATGGCATCGTCTGATGTCGCGGCGCCTGCTTTTCTTAGGTAAAAACCGGCGCAAAGCAACTCAACAAGTTAGACGCTAGCACTCTCGTGTCTACAAATGGGCAATAAGCATCCGTCACCAAATTGATTTCATCAAGTCAATAAGGTGACACCAACTGAGACCCGTTCAACTCATTTTCTGCGTGCGGATTTGAGTTCATCAACGTTTCAAACGCTGGCAATTACGCGCACTAATAGACAGCAAAACGCGGTATGAGCAGTTTCACCGATGCGTAAATCCGGTGATAGAAATTCACAACCTAACGGTTCTACCCACAAAACAGTTTCGCCAATCGAGTTCCGCGAGACTCAACTCTTATTCCGCAACCTTGCCGACACGATTAAGGAAACGTGGAACGTAACAAGGGTGGCTTCTCACGCTCGGATTTGATCATTTGCGTCTTCGCCGCAGATCAGCGAACTTCAGAAAAATAATGGGGCAAGCCTGCAATCAATGAAACCAAAGAATCCGCAATTCGATTTAACTAAAAGAGCAGGGGACAGTCAGAATCGGCAGATAGAAACACCGAAATCCTAGTAAAATATCGGTCGCAGAACCTCAAGACTCATCGAATCGAGGCCATTGAGTCACGGCTGCAGGTTTTGCACAGTTTTGAGTTTTTCGAGTTCGGCTTTCCATTGCTTGACACCTTCCTCATCGTCCATTGCTTCTTTTAGTTGAATCAATGACTGGACGGCATAAGTTCGATTCTTAGTCACCATCGCGGCCGCCTGCGGACTGGAAGATTCGACGTTTGCTAGTCCTTCAAAGGCTGTGATAAAATCTGACTCCGCCTCATCATATTTTTCAATTCGGAGCAACGCATACCCTAGCTTGAGATGTGAATAGTACACGGCCGAATACTTCGGGGCATGCTCTTGGTTCAACTTAGTCCACTCCCGAATTATTGTTAGCGATTCCCTCCATCGGTTCTTCGCCATTAATTTGTCGAGACGTTCACTGAATCCATCGAGGATCGGCTTCTTACGAGACAACTGATCTTTCTGAGCTTCAAAATATTTGGGCAGCAGATCGCGAGCTTGATCGTGTTGATCAGCAAGTAAATAAGCCGCAAACAGAAACGCCAGCGCGTTTTGAGTCAGCCATGGTGCAGAATCTAAATTGCGTTGAACGGTTTCCAATATTGCGATCGACTTATCAAATTGCCCCGCATCGAGGTAACTGACCCCCAGGTTGAACTCTACACTGATCGTGGAAGGATGAGTCTTTCCAAAACGATTCACTCTAAATTCTCTGACCTCTTCAAAAAGCGGAATCGAGCGTGACAATTGACCGCGTTTCCAGTAATCAACCGCTAGACCATTCTTGGAAGAAAACGTCGCTGGATGTTGCTCCCCCAATAACTCTACTTCTTTAACAAGTAGCAACTCACGCATCTCAATCGCCTGATCTAATTTACCCGTAGCCGCCGTTGCCGCAACTAAGTTCCCCATAGCTCTAAGAGTATTAGGATGTTCTTCACCAAAAATTCGATTCATGGAATCGAGATGCGACTGAAAGAAAGGCAACGCCAAGTCGTGAGCTCCATCATCGCGATAGGAAAGTGCGAGTGTTCGTTGGGCCTTAGCGTAATTAAGGCTCTCCTTGCCGAACTCTTGCTCTGCAATCTCAAGAATCTCTTTGGACAATGAAACCGCCAAATCCGTCTGGCCGAGATCACGAACGCAACGGGCCAATGAAACCATGGCAAACATGGACTCTTTGGATTTTGCTCCGAAATTTGCCTTGCACCATTGGTACTCCTCTTTCAAGATTGGAGTGGCTTTGGAAAACTGGCCAACTGACACGTACTGCGAACCTAGAAGCCCGCGGCACACTCGTATATCGGGATCGTCGATACCGAAATCCTGCTCGTACAACTCCAGGGCCTTTTCGAGAATCTCAATCGATTCACTCACACGCGCAGCATCTTGGTAAGCGAGCGACAGATCGTACATACTGACGAAGACGCTGCGAGCCCCAAGTACCCTAGGGTCGGTTAAGTCGTTTCCAGTCGTTTCGTAAAATGCGCGTGTTCGCTTCAGACAATCCTCGGACAGTGCGACGGCCTGATCGAACTCACCTCTCTTGCGATGTGCTTTCGCAAGCGCACCCATGCACAAAAGCGAATCTTCATTCGCCAGACTCCTTGTCTTTTTAGTGATCGCGAAGGCTTCTTCAATCAAGGAGAAACCTCTGTCCACTTGCCCCACAGCCAAAAGGTTCTCACCAAGCTTGCGGAGTGCATTTATCGTCCGAAGGTCCTCAGTGCCATAAAGCTCGTTGTACAAGCGTTTACTTTTTTCATACAGGGGAACTGCTTTGCCTTTGGCGCCGCGCCATTCGTAGCTCTGAGCAATGATACTTGTCAACCTCGCTTCTGCTTGGCGAGAAAGACCATCGCGTGAATCCAGCTGCACCACAGCGTGGTCCAGCAAATCCTCCAAGTTACTGAATTCATTAATGGCCGTGACGTTGGATTCCAGCCTACCGTAACTGGAGGTCAACTGTAAAAAATCACGTTCAAGAAAATCGGTGATTGATTCCGCAAAGGCCCGCTGTCGTGACTCCTCTAGCAAGGCATCCTGCTTTTCCACTAACGCTCGCTCTTTTTGTCGCGCCTCTTCGCGGGTTTTTTCTGCCTGTTGACGAGCCTGGTACATGCCCCAACTGGTTCCAACAATGCCTGCAGTCATTGTCAGCAGCAACAGGCTGGCGGCTATCGTGGCGATTTTGTTTCTCGCGACAAACTTTCGAAATCGGTAGGTGCTGCTTGGTGGCCGAGCTTCCACGATTCCATTGCTTAGATAACGATCAATATCCTGTGCTAGATCCATTGCGGTTTGGTAGCGACGCGACCGATCCTTCTCCAAAGCTTTGAGGGAAATCCAATCCAAGTCCCCTTTTAAAAGCCGACTCAATCCCCTCAGATTCGAGCGCCGAGTAGTAGCAGCTTCAGTTCTGGCTTGAGAGTTTTCAAGACTCGAACTTGGCTTAGGTGCATCGGTATCGCGGATTTGACCTAAAATCTCCAGCAGATTACTGGATCCTGCTTTCACCTTTAACGGCGTCTCTCCCGTGAGGAGCTCATACAAAATGACTCCCAACGAATAAACATCCGCCCGAATGTCCACGTCAACGCACCCTGAAACCGTCTGCTCCGGGGACATATATAACGGAGTCCCGACGATCATCTCGGCGGTTGAGTTAGCGTCTGAGATCTGATTTTGATCCACGGCTTTGGCAACACCAAAGTCAATAACTTTGATCACTGGTCGACCATCTAGTTGACTGACCAGAATATTTCCCGGTTTCAAATCTCGATGAATTACTCCTTTCGCATGAGCATGCTGCACCGCACCGCAAACGTCAAGAAACAGTAACAGTCGTTCAGGAACCGATAATTGCTGTTGGTCGCAGTACTTGGTGAGCGGAATTCCATTGACAAATTCCATCACAAAATAGGGAAGACCATCATCGGTTTGTCCCCCGTCAAAAACTCGGGCGATTCCCGGGTGATCCATCAACGCTAACACGCCACGCTCTACGTCGAACCGAGCAAGAACCTTCTCCGAGTCCAACCCCGCCTTGATCAGCTTGACAGCCACTTTTCTGGCAACGGGTACGCTTTGCTCTGCGAGGTATACCGTCCCCATTCCCCCTTGGCCGATTCTTTTAAGAATCGTGTAGCGGTCATCAATTACCCTTCCGGCGAAAACCTCAGGCGCAAGCTTCAATTTTTCTGCTACCGATGTTTGGATTGAACAGTGCTCTGTTGTCGAAGGATCGGATCGAACAAAGGTACTGAACTGCCGATAGATTTCATTTGCTCTTTCTGGAAATTCGGTCAGATAAACTTCGGGATCCGGAACGATCAACTTCTCATTCAACCATTCAAGTTCGATATGCAACAACTCACAAAAAACGACGGTCTGCAAGTTGGCCGGAGCTTGCCCAAGAAGTTGCCGGATGGGCTCAACGGCAGGTTCATCACCGGAGTTCCTGCGAATCGTCTCAAATTGGCTGCAATACGATTCAACCAACTGCATCTGGTCGAGAGGGAGCTCTTCGAAGATTCCACTTTTGCTAATCATTAAATAATTCTACTTCCCATATTTTTCTGATCATCACCAGACGACGCTGGACCGTGCTTCGCGAACATTGCAATCGACTGGCAATTTCGCAGTCATCGAATCCCTCGATTCGAAGCAAGGCGACGTCCTTTAAATTATCCGTACCCAAAGCTTCAATTAGCGCTGAAGAAGTGTCGGCAAACTCAGCAAGAAGCTCAGGCGTCGGTTCGGCGGCGGAGGGATATAGGTTGGGGGAATTACGGTCTTGTGAATTCTGGACAAAGTATGAATCCGTTAGCAACCGTCGGTTATCCCTTTTTAATTGGCGATCAAAACGGTGCCGTTTGCTAATTTTGCGTCCCGTCATCACGAGCATCAAACGCCAAAGGTTGTCTCTGTTTTGTAAGTCTGGATATCTATCCGCCTTCAATCCCTGGCAAAGACTTAGAAACATGCTTTGAACTGCATCTTGTTCGTCGTAGACTCGTCGTGTTTTAGGGTGAATTTTCCCACGAGCATATTCCTGCAGGCCATCCGCGAAATGCTGCCAGACGCGTTTGATTGCTTCGTCATCGGACTGGCGGACTTGCTCAATCCAAATCGTTACTGGATCATCGATAATTTTGAATTTCTCCAAGAGGACAGAACTCCCCTAGGCGCGCATAATCCCTCAGAAAACAAAATACTCGTATCAGAGAGTCTCATCCCCGAAAGGCATTTTGGTTCTTAGAAAAACTTCCGCGTAGGGAGCAAGAAAAGCAGTTGAAAAGAATCTGAAAAGTTGTCTGTCGTGGTCATCTTCACCACGTCGACCGCCACACTCTAGCTAAAAAAATGATGAGCGGTATTCACAAACCACAACTGTTAGAAAATCTTCACAAACCAAGGTCCAGAAATAATTCAGACGCGTTGCTAAAGACTTCTCCGCCCCTCCAGTTTAACAGGTCACGTTGTTCTCTGGTCCACACTGTGGTGCTCCAGGGGCGTCCAGTAAGTGGAGGCTTGAATTCAAATTTGCAACTTTGGCCTCTGATAACGTTGACCAGCGAGCAACCTGAGCTTTCCCATCGGTCTCCGGCCTGGATCTCTCGCCTGCCCAAACATCGTTCATGGAAACGAGAAATACGAAACCCTAAATCGAAGACAGTCACGAAACTTCGGTCCACTTGGCCTGCCGCATTCTAAGCCGACTTTCATACGCCAGAGAGCTGAACTGCTTGGCTAACAACTCACTTGGCAGAGCAAATATTGAAGGCCAGCCACAATGAGTGGCGTCGCTACTTACTTCGCGAATCATACTTTCTTTCTCCATCCCCCACTGCCAACATCCCCATGCCTATCCGAGGGACTCCATGAATCGCAATTCCTCCGAACAAAATTTATCGCCCTTCAACTTCCTCGGTAAGGCAAAACGCATCACCAATAATTTGAACCGAACGTGGCTTTTCCACACTTACTCGATATATATCCCCTAGTACAAATTTTTCGGTCGTATACGTTTTGGTTTGGCCATCCTGATGAACAACGCGTATCTCTTTGGCCCATTGTCCCAATACAAAGTAGGTTCCAACGGTAGTAAACGTTCCGCCATCGTCGAACTGTTCAGTATGTTGATCATCTGGCCAGACTATCGAAGTACTTACGGAACCAGAACTTTGCTCGGCCTGACCAGGCCTGCGAATCACATTTGAGAACCGCTCGATGAATTTGTTTTCACCGTTAACCAACTCCAATTCGGATTCGGGAAACTTAAATTTCGGAGCAAGGTGTTCAACCTCAATCACACTTTCGTTACTTTGATGATGAACGACTTCCCGAACCAAATACAGGCCATTTGAAATGGTCTTCATGGGCAACGGCGAAGATTGTTTTTTGAACTCAATTGTAAAACTTGCTTTATCTGCAAAACTTAGCGTATTTGGACTGGTATTCCAAAATGCAAACTCGCCAGGCTTCCCAACTACCTTAGAGGCAAGGTCACTTAAAGCAGTCTGCAAATCCCGCCCCTGTCCGGAAATCCTCAGTACCTTTCTACGGGGTTCTAAATCATGGCCATCAGAGGCGACGTTGTTCATGTCGTCCATACCGCCTTTCCTGTGAATTACCAATTCAACCTCAGTTTTTACATTAAACGGAATCATCTCTTCACCGAGACGTCTGCTGAGCTCATTGGGAAAGGGGTTTGGTTTTGTAAACCGAACCCATAACTTCACTGGCTGCGAATGGCCAGCCATTGCAGATCCGCCAAAACTTAACGAATGCTGCGTACAACGGACGGAATCCATGTAAAACTGTAGCGAGGAGGACTTTGAAAACCAAAATTTATCAGCGACAACTTCACTCTGTTTTCCAGCCACGACCGAGCCTGAATTCACTGGCGACCGCACGGTATCAGGAGAGTTACTCGAGGATCCTTGGACTTCAAATTGAGCCTGACAACATCGCCCAAACCCCATTGTCACCGTCGCCATAAAGACACACATAGCAAGCAAATTTCTTACTATTTCACCGTTAATGGACATTTCAATATCACTCCAAAATGTTTTTCAAAACAAACCGATGGCCAGCGTAAAACAGACCTAGCTAATTTCTCTTAAACACACTGAATGGAATTACCTGGCCCTTCTGTGTTGTCACAATTCCCTCCATGCAGTTTTTGTTGCCGCCTACCACACTTAGCCTAAAGTTCGACACTCCATATCTGGAATTTCGAGTCGAACCGTTCATACCAGAGTGGTCCTGATTCATTTCCGCCGAAACAGTTGCAACGTCGCCGCTATAGAAAAACAGTTGGCCAGTAAGGTGACCGGGGTTCATCGGCTTATGAGCCAATTCGAGCCGACCGAAATTTGTTTGATAGTTGCCACATAGCGTTCGTAAATTAAATTGGTGTCGTTCGACTTTCCCATTTCGAATGTTGATGAGTTCAATTTCGATGCATTCGAGTTGAGGCGGAATGCTTGCGATAGCAGCACTGAGGTCACCCTGGTTGGAAACAGTGAACTGATCAACTTTCAGAATAACGTCCCCAATTTCCAGCCCATTTCTCATTGCCAAGCCAGCTGGGTCAACCTTGACAATCTCAAGCCCAGCCTGAAACCCACCACCAGCCTCAAGCTCAAGACCACTCCATGGATCAAAGAACGTGGGAGAGATGTACGCCGCTGCAGAATTAGTACCACCTTGAGAATTGGGGGACGGATTCAAATTAGCCGGGGCAAATTGAGCGTTAACGCACTGGGCTATCCACATCACGAGGAAGGTGGATATAGCGAATGTTATTTTGTTCATGTTCTCCCTTTAAATCATCTATCTCTCGTACTTCGCGATACCCAAAAAACACAAGCACCGCGTTCTATGCTTTTAATGCCTTGTTTAGAGGAACCTGTGTCAATCTTTTTTGAACAATTTCAAATTTAGTTTCCCAATTTGACTCACGAAAAAAACGAGGCTGGTTCACGAGCAGAACGGCTCAAAGGCCATCAGCTTTTACACAAGAAAGCGAGAGAGCTTAGAAACGCATTCGTGTTCATAGGATGCATACGACCAAAGCGGCACGATGCCCAAGCTCGCAAACTAGCGTGGTTCACTTTATCTCTATGGGTGATATCCTCGCCGCATACAGGTTCACGCGAGAGCTGAAAATTAAGGGCACCGCTTTTCCACGCACATTCAGCAAGAACCTTTTATTTTATTGAGACAGTTGCTTGGCGGATGGGCATTAGATGAATGACACCATTATGTTTTTGCTGCTTTGCTTTTGATACTTTTCTGTTACAGGTATTTTCATGCTTTTCTTACGCAAGTCGGGAGGTGGTTTTGCTGCACTCTTCGCTTCTTTTTCTCTGAAATATTTTTCTAGCTGCAAAGAATTTATCCGCGGATCGAATGCAGGCGTTGGGAGATTGCTGACTCCGGGTTTCACCCCTCGATACCGACGCGGTATCTGTATTGGATTGTTCTTTTTGCTTATGAACGCCGTGCCTATTGAAACGACTTACTCGCAAGGGGTGAGGGTTTACGCACATTCGATTGTTGACAGCCGCAATTATGTGTATTCCTCATTAAGCAATTCATGGAGTACTCGTTTGACGCCAAGCTATCTTACGTCAACGCAGTGGGCGACCGATGCGTTCGGTAATGTTTTTTCCTACCACGAAGGGACACGGAGAGTAAACCGCTACCTCGCAAACACAAACAGCTGGGCTGATGTTTCCCATCTTCCCACGTTGGGGAGATATAATGGTCTTGGGTATAACCTCGAAGTAACCAACAGCGGAGAATTTATTCTTTCAGAATATGAACAAAACCGCGTATTTTCTACAGATGGGAGTACAAGTTGGCAAAGTAAATTCGTCGGCCGCACGAACCTGACCGCTGACTATGATCCGGTTTCGGACACGTATGCAGTCGGCCTTTATTACCGCAAACAATTCGCAAGACGCAACTCAGATAACAGTTTTTCATTTAGTAGCAGCCAGGGAACAGGCAATGAGTACCAACGCCTAGGTTCGATTGTTGATGGTTACCTAGTGCAAAATACTTCCAACCAGGGGATTAATCGTTGGGATATGTCAAACATCGCTGCAGCCCCAGCTACCTTGCAACAACCTCAGGGGGCTTATTGGGTAAGTGGAGATGTCGATCGAAACACAAACACACTTTATCTCAACAATAGTTTTGGCGGTAGATTTCTCACATACGACGTCAATACAGGGCAACAAACAATTCTTGCGAACAGCCCTTCACTCAGGCTTTCAAGTCTAACCGTCGTCAATACCGATGTTTTGATTTCCGGTCAGACTTTTAACACTTCGCAAACCGCGGTTTCCAGATACGATCACAGCGTTTATTCACTCACGATTGGGGATTCTTCCGGTTCGGGTAATGCGAGGATCTCCGGGGGCTCAACACTCAATGTCGGAGGCGGCTCCACTCAGATTGGTTCCAATGGCGCGCTTGCAATTGATTCGGGTAGTCGGTTGGAAACATTTGGTAGTTCTATTAACTCTGGTTTATTAACCAATAACGGCACGCTGACCAATTACAGCACGCTGACCAACAACGGCACGCTGACCAACACGGGCACGCTCGACAACCAAGGTACCTTCAATCAAAACGGAGGCCGCTTAACTACGGATCAGTTATTCACCGGTGGTACATTCAATTTCAACGGCGGTACTTTGGAAATCACCGATGCTGGACAGGCGTTAACGGTCGGCTCAACGGAATTTTCGTTGACCAACGGAGCCGCGTTCAACACGAGTGCGGGCACGACGACGCTGGGCAGTAACCAGCATCTGGAGATTGCCGGTACGGCGACGGTCGGCAGCGGGGCGACGCTGACGATGTCCGGCGGCAGCCTGACATCGGGTACGTTCACCAACAACGGCACCATTCACACGACCAGCGGCACCTCGACGATTGCAGGAGATGTGCAAAATGATGGTGGTTTCCAGGTCGATACGGGCAGTGGTTTGGTGTTTTTGAATGAACTATCCGGATCGGGCCCGTTTACTGGTGGCGGTGAGGTGACGTTCGAGGGCGGCTTGAATCCTGGGAACAGTCCTGGCACGATCGAATTTGGTGGGGATGTCACCCTGGGGGCAAACTCGCTTACGACCATCGAAATTGCAGGTCTCAGTTCAGCAGATTTCGATCGCTTAGTGCTGAACAATATAGATTCCATCCTATCGATTGAAACCGGTGCAGCCTTAGACGTCCAACTGATCAATGGATTCACGCTCGATTTCAATCAAGAATTCATCTTTACCGATATCGCCGGAACAAATGCTCCCGTAGGTACATTTGACGGACTCGGAGAAGGTGATCTGGTTGGAAACTTTGGCGGCACCGACCTGTTCATTAGCTACAGCGCCGGAACAGGAAATGACATCTCATTTTTCACCGCAGTTCCAGAACCAGGAGCCTTGGTAATGTTTAGCATTGCCGTTGGCGTGCTCGGAGTTCCCCGAAGACGTCGCCGAGCTAAGTGAGCCAGTTAAGTGCCCAGCCAACTGAGCCAGTTTGGGATTCAGAAGTCGACGGATCAGAAATTTGTCTGGTTCGTCGGCAAACATTCAGAACGTTGATCAGAAAGTGTTTTTACGTGAAAAACACAAAGTGCC
>JAAEMV010000042.1 GCA_024225195.1 Planctomycetaceae bacterium
CCGTGACCGCCTTCATTCTTTCCATCCCCAAACAATCTCTATTCATGACGAACAGGCAATCACATTCTCGCAAACTCCAACTGAAATAGATTTTCCAGAATCACGATTTGCAACATCAAGTCCGTCAACTGATGGAATATCCTGCTCCCTGATTCACACCAAAACCATCAGTGAGAAATTTGCCGACATATCACCAGGGATGATTGAAATTGAAAGCTTCGAGATCTTTGGCAATCCTAACGAGAATGTCAAGGATTCGCTAAGTCCACTCAGGGAAAAATTCAATCACTTCATTGGCGGATTCAGTCGCTGATCGTCGGGTACCTGCAGAGTCAGATTCACTGGCCGACATAGCGCTGTGAGACATCGCATCTATCGTTTTAGCTGCCATGGTGCTGTCATCCTTCAACGCCATTGAAACCACAGACACTAAACCCTGCTTCTTTCACGATGTCCATCAGGTGTACTCGCTTTTCCATATCAGCAATCAGTTTCAGTCAACAACGACTTCTTGGCGATCCGTAGCATCCCACATCGGAATAACCGAGGTCGTCAGTCAGTATGAAAATGACATTGGGTGGGCGCTCCGCTGCTCGGCAAGCCGATACC
>JAAEMV010000043.1 GCA_024225195.1 Planctomycetaceae bacterium
GATTGTCTGAGTGGCACCGAATACGAATGGATGTGTGAGCAGTAAGTTTGTCTGAAGAGAATGTTCGCGAAACATGTTTTGTCGAATTTGGATTTCGACGAATCACAAGAATTAGACGAATCTTTAGACATGCGAAAGGCGGTCTGCCCTGGTGCGGGGCCGAGGCAGTACGGGGTCGCTGCGAACACTACACAATGCGATGCCGTCGCAATGAGAAATATGAAATTAACTTTTTCGGCGCGTCTTGTGAGATCTCCGCTGCATATTAATTAGCGGCGAGGCTGTCTAATAAATTGCGGTAAAACAACTTACTGCACTCGAATTCGTCATTTTGCTGGCCTCGCAATTAAGAACCGTCCTCGTTTAGTGCTCAGTTCCGATTCCAGCGGCTAATTTCATTGCCTTCGATGACCAAACTTGCAACAGCGAGTCGTCAACGAACACGCGCAAAAGAGACTCCTTGCCTCGCCTGCCAGCTTGCGACTGCACCGGCCATTCGACGCAAGCGAAAATAATGGTGGCGTTTATGGAATCGTTTTCGGCGTTTCGCCAGAAAAACACCGTACAATCAGTCGTATTAAGCGTTATACAACAAAGGTTACGTTATACAACAAAGGTTAGTAACGCGTTTTTATTTGGAAGGGGAACACCATGAGACTGGCCGCTTGCACTATTGCTTTGACGTTGGTCGTTGCATTTTCGAACTCGGTTGAAGCCGCCGTGTTGGAGTTCCTTCCCACATCGCGTGGCAATGTTTCCGTGTGGGTGCCAGACGATTACACTCCCGATGAGCCGCTGCCACTGGTCATGGCGCTACACGGATACACCCAAACCGCCGCTGAAATTGAAGCTTATTTTGATTTTCGGCTTCAAGTCGATGAGCGCCGGTTCATTTATGTCATTCCGCAGGGAACCACCAACTTCTTAGGTCAGACTTACTGGAATGCGACCGATGCCTGCTGCGATCTGCTTGGCAGCTCGGTCGATGATTCGGGATTTTTGCGCGGTCTCATTGAATTGGCACAAAGCACCTACAGTATTGACCC
>JAAEMV010000044.1 GCA_024225195.1 Planctomycetaceae bacterium
GATCACGCGCGATAGCCTACCGCATGTTTTCCGGTCGCTTCCCGACAACAACCTGCGTCACCCGTTCTTTTCCGTCACGAATTAATTTGACCTGAACAAGTGTCTGTGGACGCGTCATTTCAGCTAAACGATAAAGGTGTTTGAAATTTTTTACTTCAACGTCATTCCACTGACGAATAATGTCAAAGGAACGGATTCCTGCAGCAAAAGCGGGAGCACCCTCGACAACCTGGGACAACATCGCCCCATCAAGATCAGGGAGCTGCAGCCTCATTGCGTCTCGATGTTTTACCTCGACAGGTTTCACCCCCAGATACCCGCGAGTCACGGTACCCTTACTGCTAAGTTCCCGATAAATAAACTTGGCCGTTTCACTAGGAACCGCAAAACTGATCCCTTGGAACGAGTCCCCAAAAATTGAAGTATTGATCCCAATTACGCGTCCCTGAGCATTAACTAATGGGCCACCACTGTTCCCAGGATTCACCGCAGCATCGGTTTGCAGCAAACTTTGCGTTGGGTGGTATTTATCGCCGGGACGATTCTTTCCACTGATAATTCCTGAGGTTACGGTGTGCTGAAAACCGTAGGGACTTCCAATCGCCCAAACAATCGAGCCGACATTCACTTGCTCGCTGTCTCCCCAGCTGGCAGGAATCAAATCCGGAGCTTCGATCTTCAACAGTGCCAAATCACTCGACTCATCCTCTCCAACTAACGTCGCTACGAATTGCCGCCGATCATGCAATTGAATTAGGATCGAATCGGCTCCACGAACGACGTGCTGATTGGTAAGAATAAATCCGTCGGTCGACATGATCACCCCTGACCCCATGCCGTTCTCCTCAACCCTCCCACTTCCGTCCTTGATCGCATTTATGCTAACCACGCTCGGGCGGACACTGAGGGCAACCATCTGATACGCATTGGACACATCGGTAAGCGGTCGCTTGCCAAGGTTCTCAACAGCAAAATCATATTCCGCCAGCATTTTTCCGCGAGTGGAAGAGTATTGATATCTCTCAACCATTTCCGGCCCAAGGAAAAACATTCCCAGCACGAACACAATACTAAAAACAAAAAAACCAGTGCCTGAACTGCTCGAACTCGAAACGTCGCCTCCGGGAGTTCGCTTCGGTCTTTGCTTCTGCTCTGGAGGGACGCTCGTCTCCACAATTGCACTGCCAGGAAAGGGATCAGCTTGAGATCCTTGCCCCGGTGCTCGAAGTAGAAATTGTTCAGATGGGCTCTGCTGAGCAGAAGAGTCCGATTCGCTCGTGAAGACGACCCGTGGCCGCCCGGGGTCAGGGCGGCGATTGAGTTGATGATCGACCGGTAAACCCTCTAAATTAGAAGGCTCAGATTCGGAAGGCTCAAATTCAGAAGGTGAGTCCATTTGGATCCGGTTCCCCGTCGACAGTTATATTCACTCCTATTTAGTATACCGGCAAAAAACAGCTTCGGTTTACCGAATTTAAGTCCGCGGGCGATAACAACTTATTTCACGGGCAAAAACTCCAAAAATATATTTCTACCTCAGCGACACTCCCCGCTCTTATTGAACCTCTAAATGCTAAACGATCTACTGAAAGCCAAAAAAACAAACGCTCTTTGGCATGGCTCTACTTTAAACCCTTCAACACAACGCCATATTTCCCACTTGCACCGAGATCCTGTTCTTCTAAGATTTCGGCGATTCCCTTCCGCCCTACCACGCCCCCCCAAGCGACTAACCACGCATTCGTATCAGTTTCCTGCCATCCTGGAGACTTGTAACCTGCGGCTTTGGCCAACGCCAAACTACGCAAGTTGTTATGAATTTGTCTTTTCTCCTCCTGCTTGTTATTTACATCACACCACAGCATCCATCTCACTAATTCGCCCACAAGCTTATTCGCATTTGGTTTCTCCCAAAAAATGCCCGGGAGAAACAAGGCTCCTCCGTTCCAGGGAACTTCCTTCGCCATGGCATCAAACGCCAGCGATTCTATCACCGACGTTGCTACCTCTTCCTGCTTTCCTTGCTTAGCAATGGCACCCAAATATCCGGCCGCCATGCGACGCACCTGAGCATTTCCTTCGACCATGACACCAGCCAATTCTCCGGGAGTAAATCCTGTGATAACCGGAGCAAGCGCCGCTGCAATTTGAGGCACTTTCCTAGCAATCTCTAAAACCTGATTCGCACTAACATCACCAGAATTTGCCTTCATTTCCTCGACAATACGCATTCCGATTGGACGACCTAAACTTGGAAATTGAGGAATCAAATTTGCCTTTTCAATCAATCCATTGGTCGTCTTGGTCATCGAGACTCTCGCTGCGGCAGCCCAAGTTCGAACGACTGCATTTTGTGCATTGTTGGCATGAACATTTAGAAGATATTCATCAACATCCTGCCCTCCAATTTCAGCTAACGCCGCAATGGCCCAGCCTCGCTTAGGAATATTCTCGTCTATGCTTACGACCGCCAAGAGCTTTTTGATCATCGCCTCGCGATTGGCATCACTCTCTTTCGTATTGGCTACGATCAACTTGATCGCCGACTGAGCTGTTTTTGATGTCTCCAGTTGCGCAATCATCTCGTCCTGCGATTCGAGACCGTTTGGTTCAACAGCCAAGGCCGGGATAGCCAAGGCACCGATCATCAGGACAACCACAACCATCGTCGCCCGGGATCGCCGCAAAACCAACATTCCCAAAAATCCAAAAAACAAAATGCCAGAAGTATAAGAGGTCGCACTCAAGCCGTTCTCGACTGTCGGCGAGGAATCTCCTTCATTTCGCGTATTCGCCAACTGCGAATCAACCTCACTCCAATCAATCGAGCCAACTTTTAGCGTGCCCTCTTTCTTGGAACCCGGACCGAAACGGTTGGCATCATAATTCAGCGTATTATTTCGGTTGCGAGGCATTCGATAATTGGCAAACGTCAAATTCTCTTTCGCTAGAACCTCTCTTGGAAAATCACCATCCACAACCGTGAGAGTCATCGATTTCAATAGCTCGAGTCCCGAGGCGACCGTTTTCTCCCGATCGCTCTTCAAAGCTGTAGCATGCTTACGATCAATGGCCGGTCCGCGGAGTCCAAAATACTCTCCAATGTTCAATAGTTCTTTCTCTTGTTCTTCATGGCCAAGAGAAAGCGTGCCATCGGCAACCGCGAGAAGATCAGACGCAAACAACTCTTTCGCAATTCCGTTTTTCGGTTCCGGATC
>JAAEMV010000045.1 GCA_024225195.1 Planctomycetaceae bacterium
AGATTGATCCGTGTATATTCATGAAAGACGGGATGATCATGTTTGTGTATGTCGACGACTGCATAATTATCAGCGACTCAATTGCAAGGATTGACGTATTGATACACTCATTGATGAATGGACCTGAGAAATTTGTTTTGACAGATGAAGGAACACTCGACAAGTTCCTTGGAATAAACATATCCAAACTCGACGATGGTCGATACGAATTTACTCAACCGTTCCTCATTGACCGAATAATCAAATTTATCAACACGGAATATCCGACTTAACTGACTGGAAGGGAATCATTGACGCCAGTTGGAAAGCCATTGCTTCACAAAGATCTAGAAGGGAAGCCACGGAAGTACAAATGGAATTTTCGCACTGCTGTTGGGATGATCGGATATCTCCAGCAGAGCACAAGACCTGAAATTTCTATGGCGTCTCATCAGTGTGCTCGTTTTGTGAATCAACCAATGCGAAGCCACGAACGTGCGATTATAAGGATCGTTCGCTACCTGAACAACACAAAGGACAAAGGCATTATTTTTGAACCTGATCCTGAACTTGGATTAGAATGTTTTGTCGATGCAGATTTTGCTGGAGGTTGGTGTCAAGCCGATGCTGACAACCCAGAAAATGTGATGTCGCGAACCGGGTTCGTTATTCGATATGCAGGCTGTCCGATTGGTTGGTGTAGCAAACTACAAACCGAAATTGCACTAAGCACAGCGGAAG
>JAAEMV010000046.1 GCA_024225195.1 Planctomycetaceae bacterium
AATTCCTGAACTGCTCGCCGAACCTCTTTATTCGTTGGCGTCATATCCTTCTTGGGGATTAATGACAACCATTTTTTGGGAACGTACCGGCGACCGGTACGCCAATCTTCACTAATGTCCCGTGCGATGTTTGTCAGTTGCATTGCAATCCCGAGCGCCTCTGCATTACGGAGAGCCGAATTGCTTCTGACCCCCATAATTCGACACATCATTAACCCAACCGTCCCTGCCGCTTGGTAGCAGTAATGAAGCAATTCCGCTTCTGTCTCAAACACTGGGTTGCTCACGTCGGTTTTCATACCGGCCAAAAGATCGATGGGAAGTTCGATTGGGATACTGTATTTGTGAGCAATGTCGGCCAGCCATTTGGATGAGACATGATTTGGTGGCTGTCCCGCGTAAATTCGCTCGACGTCTGCCGTTAGCAGATCGACTCTCTCTATTGCCTCGCCACGACTAGTCGCTTCATCGACGGCATCGTCGCACCACCGGCACCAAGCATAAAGTTTTACGACGTCCGAACGGATCTCTTTTGGCAAAAGTTTCGCCGCGAGCGAAAACGAACGACTATGGTGCTCAATTACAGCCGAATCACTTGAAGGTAGGTTATCAAAATTAAATTCCATCAAACGGGCACCCCAAAGTCTGCAGCAACAACCCCAGTCGTCGCCTTGGCTGTATTGACGACACCCGGCACGCCGGCCCCTGGGTGAGTCCCTGCACCGACGATGTACAACCCGCGTATGTCCTTATCTCGGTTGTGCGGCCGAAAAAATGCAGACTGCGTAAGCTTCGGAGCAACTGAAAATGCAGATCCGTGGAACGAGTTAAGTTCAGAATGGAAGTCCTGCGGTGTAAAGTGTCGCCGTGTGACAATCGACTCACGAAGCCCCGGCAGATAATCCTCCAACGACTCCAAGATTAAATCTCCGTAAGCCTGTGCTGCCTCTTCCCAATCAATCTTGGCTTGCCCTAGGTGGGGAACGGGACTCAACACGTAAAATGCCTCGCAACCGTCGGGCGCTAGGCTTGGATCGGTCACGGTTGGTGCATGGAGATAGAGGCTAAAATCGTCGGGCAATGAATTGCCGCGGAAAATATCTTTCAGAAGTCCCTTAAATCTTGGCCCAAACAAGATAGTGTGGTGAGCGATGTCTTCGTATCTCTTGCGAGTTCCAAAGTACATCACAAACAAAGACATGGACCACTCCATCCCTTCCAGCTTTTTGGTGCGTCGCTTAGAGAATGCGTTGTCTTGGTAAATTTTCGAATAGGTGTGATGGACGTCTGCGTTTGAAACCACCACGTCAAACGCTCTCGGCTCTTGGCCCAAAGCCTTTACAATATGCTGTGTCTCGAACGGGCTGGCTTCATTCTCACTCGTTGCGATACGGGCATTCTCAACCGGCGAGTTGAGAAGCAGTCGCCCTCCGATATCTTCAAACAGCCTGACCAATCCGTTTACCAACGCACCAGTTCCGCCTTCTGGAAAGAACACGCCCCACTCCCGTTCAATCCAGTGAATGAGCGTGTAAATTGAACTGGTATCCATCGGATTGCCACCAACCAACAGCGGGTGAAAACTGAACGCTTGCCGCAGGTGCTCGTCTTTCATGAACTTCGAAACGGTCTTGTACACGCTTCGATCGGCACGCAATTTCATTAGATCCGGGGCAACGGAGACCATGTCGCGAAACCGGAGAAATGGTTTGGCGCCGAGTTCCACATACCCCTTCTCAAAGACCTTTCTCGTGTAGTCCGCAAAACGCTTGTACCCGTCGACATCCGCCGGGTTAATTCGCTTGATCTGTTCGATTAACTCGGCCTCGTCTCCCACGTAGTCAAATTCAACACCATCGCTCCAACGAAGGCGGTAAAAAGGAGTTACCGGTCGTAACTTTACATAGTCCTCCATCGACTTACCCGCGACCTCAAACAACTCCTCAAGGCAGTGCGGCGCGGTGATCACTGTCGGGCCGGCATCGAAGGTAAATCCGTTATCTTCGTAGACGTAGGCTCGACCTCCCGGTTTGTCCCGAGCCTCGTAGCAAGTCGTCTGGATACCCATTGCCTGAAGACGGATCGCTGAAGCCAAACCGCCAAATCCACTACCAATGACGGCAGCAGATAGTCCGGTTCTAGCTCCGCCCGCTATTCCAGGCTCACCGACCCGAGGGGAAAGACCCTGCTCAGATCGATCAAGAATTTGAGGACTAGACACGATAGCCCTCGATTCGACGAACGAAGCGTTTCAACTCCTCGCTCTGCGACTGATTAAGATTGGGACTCAGATAACCAATGGCTGCGTCAATCTTCCGCCTTGTCGACTTTTTACAAACTTCTTTGGTCTCGTCGTGCAAGGCTTCAGCTACCGTCGCAAAAGTCTCTTCGCTTGGATCAAGCATCAGACATTGCAATTCCACAAACCGGCGAGGCGATCTCAAACGGCTCGCCCACGCCCACGGCCATGTCACACGACTATTACGCAAATCATCCGTACGTCCGCCGGCAACACATCCACTTTTCCATTCCGAGAAATCATTTTGTATTTGCAAACTGATACCTAACTGCATTCCAAACGAATGAAATGCGGCTTGCGTCTCGGTTGACGCACCCGCCAAAGCTGCGCCAAGCTTTGCGGCGAGGGCAGTTACGCCACCTGTCTTAAATTTTGTGATTGCGAGCACAGTCGGATAGACGTGCAGTCGGTCGAGTTCCACAATTTTAGCCGCAATGTCGAGCGCCTGTCCTTCGTGACAACGACGAATCGTCGACAATGTCTCACCCATAACTTGTGCCAGCTGTGTCGGCGCTAGTGGCAAGTTTTGCAACTTTTCCAACGCAGAGAAGTACATCCAATTCCCAGTGTTAATCGCTAGGGGCGTCCCAAACACTCGGTGCAGGGTA
>JAAEMV010000047.1 GCA_024225195.1 Planctomycetaceae bacterium
ATTTCAGATGAAATGCCACTTGTATTCCCTATCCACCCGCGAACCAAAAGTCGTCTCGAAGCATTTGAATTGATGCCGAAACTAGAGTCTGCAACAAACGTACACTGCATTGGTCCCGCCGGTTACTTAGATTTCCTTTGCCTGACCTCAAACTCAAAATTTATCGTCACAGACTCGGGGGGACTCCAAGAAGAATCTACCGCTCTAGGTATTCCGTGTTTGACCATGCGACCAAGCACAGAACGACCAGTAACAAGCACGGAGGGGACAAGCACCTTGATTGGTAGCGACGCAGACAAGCTCGAAAACCTCTTAAGGCAGGTAATACAGGGTGATTACAAATGCGGCAAATGCCCCGATTTATGGGATGGAAAAGCGGCAGAGCGAATTGCCAAAATTTTTGCCGCAGAATGACTACTTTCGGTAGACCTTGCCGAAATCTCAACGATAATGAGGGCGTACTTGCGGGATATTAAGTACCCCGTATTCCGATCACCGGAATGCACAAGGGGCCGCTAAATTTCGTCCTTAAGAATCTCGCCCATGTCTTCCCATCTCTTTTTAATTTCAACAAGCAAAATTCCCCCAGTACCATGACCGAAGCAACCCAACAAAAGACGTGCGACCAGCTTTTCGAATCCATTAACAACAAAACCGCGATGGTGGGGGTTATAGGTCTTGGCTATGTCGGCCTACCATTAATTGATGCTTACGTTTCTGCCGGTTTCAAAGCAATTGGATTCGATGTTGATACTAAAAAGGCCGATGCCCTGAACGCCGGCAAAAGCTACATAGCCCATATTGAAAATGCAACAATTCAAGCTTGGTTGGATAAAAAGGCGTTTGAAGCGACCGTGGACATGGGTCGTTTAAAGGAAGCTGACGTAATATTAATTTGCGTGCCAACCCCGTTAACCAGCAGCCGGGATCCGGATCTCAAATACGTTGAATCAACCGCGCAAGCGATTAAACAGTGCCTTCGCCCAGGTCAACTCGTTGTGCTTGAGAGCACGACCTATCCAGGAACCACACGAGATGTAATCACGCCTATTCTCGAGGAATCGGGACTAGTTGCGGGAACTGATTTCTTCGTTGCCTATAGTCCAGAGAGAGAAGATCCGGGTAATGCTCATTACACGGCAGGTACGATCCCCAAGGTAGTCGGCGGACTCGAACCCAA
>JAAEMV010000048.1 GCA_024225195.1 Planctomycetaceae bacterium
AGAAAACAATAGGACACACACCCTAAGGAAATCACCGGTCGAATTCAAGGGTTGATATTTTAATTTTCTGAATTTCCCCAGCTCGTTTCAGATTCGGGCTTTACCCCGGAAAAATCGACCTATATTTCGAAATCCGACCAATCCCGCCCGTGCTTCATCAGGAACAAGCAGGAATTAATTGAGGGTCAGCCGGAGTAGTGCTACCCAGTATCGATAGAGGGTATGAGTCGGTTGAATTGCCGGTCATGGATGGCTTCAAACTGCGTGGCGTTGATTTTCCATTGTTCAGGTGACACCTGTAACCTTGCCAGGATGGGTGGTAAATCGCCGTCAATGAAACCACGCTTGTCACTTCGAATCATCCGGCCGGTCCAGTCGACCAGTTCCAGGTAATCCTGAAAATCGAAGGGCATGCCCGGCGGCGACTGGTTAGTCACAGCACCTTCAAAATGAAGCAATGGTTTGAGTGGAGTATTAAATTCTCGCAGATCACCACTTTCGGTTTGACTCTTTATTGCCGCTTCCAGGCAAAACACCGGCCTGATGCGCTCCTTTATACTGGTGTATTTTGAGGTTTCCGGGGTATCTGCCATCTCTGCCCGGATTGGATTGAGATCGACATAAGCCATACAGGATAACAGGGCTTCCTCGGTTTTCAGGGCCTGGGATTTAAACCGAGATTCCCAGAACTTTCCA
>JAAEMV010000049.1 GCA_024225195.1 Planctomycetaceae bacterium
ACTAATGCAGCTGCGATTTATGCCCAAGCTGATTTCTGTATCTCTGGAACGATTGACCCCCAGCGGCAACTGCCTGAAGGTCCGTTCGGGGACCATCTTGGCTACTACAGTCTGACGCACGATTTTCCCGTGTTAAACGTGGAATCGGTTTACCATCGTAAAGGCGCGATCTGGCCGTTTACTGTCGTCGGTCGCCCCCCTCAAGAAGATACTGTGTTTGGAGAACTAATCCACGAATTGACCGGACCCGTTATCCCCACGGTGCTCCCGGGGATTAAGGCTGTCAATGCGGTCGATGCGTCAGGTGTGCATCCGTTATTGTTGGCGATCGGCAGTGAGCGTTACGTTCCTTACCGCCCAACGGATCGCCCACAGGAGTTGTTGACCCAGGCGAACGCCGTTCTTGGGCAAGGCCAAATGTCATTGGCAAAATTTCTTTGGATCATTGACGAAGCTTGCGATCCTAAACTCGATATTGATGATATAGAAACTTTCTTTTTGCGAATGCTGGAGCGAGTCGATTGGAAACGGGATCTGCACTTTCAAACAAAGACAACCATCGACACGCTAGATTATTCGGGCTCTGGTTTGAATCAGGGTTCCAAAGTAGTCATCGCGGCAGTTGGCCCGCGGGTCCGCGAGCTACCGAAAGAGATCCCAAGCAGTCTGAGCTTGCCTGATGGTTTTAGGAATCCACAGGTTTGTATCCCCGGTGTACTCGCGATTTCTGCTCCGAAGAGTTCGAGTGACGACCGAGATGATATGATTCGTCGCTCATTCTGCGACGCTTTCTCTGCCGATTCTCCAATCAGCCGATTCCCATTAGTGCTTTTGGTGGATGACAGTGATTTTACCGCTAGGTCTCTCAATAACTTCCTCTGGACGGTGTTTACCCGTAGCAACCCAGCGGTTGATATTGATGGAATTGATGCGTCCATTCAAGACAAGCACTGGGGTTGCGGCGGCAGTCTCGTAATTGACGCGAGAGTTAAATCACATCACGCGCCTCCTCTGATTGAAAATCCTGAGATTAGTAAACGAGTCGACGCGATGGCTGCGAGGGGCGGACCGCTGGCAAAATACCTCTAAAACTTTCTTTCACCGAAGAGATTTAGGTATGTGTTTTTTCGAGACTTGAGCCGGCAGAATTGGGAGGGATTGCCCTGAAAGACGCAGTCCATTGCCAGAATGTGGAGAAAGCCCGCCCGCACTGGCATTGCCAGAGACATGGGGAATACACACAATGCAGAGACGTTTTTAATGTGGTCAAAATCAGGATTCCGGAAGGAACAACGTGAGCGATAAAGAAGCGAGTGATAAGCGAATTCAGGAAATCATGGATCATCCAAGTTATCGTCTGGCCTACATGGACCAAGACTTTATACGCGGAGAAGATTTACGGCCGCTTCGTTTAGAAATGGAGCTTCTTAAGCCAGAGATGTGTCTGGATAGTCTTGGCATTAAATCGACGGTTGTTGTTTTTGGCGGGACCCAAGTTGCCCCTCGTGAGGAGGGTGAGGCGATGATGGCTGAGGCAAAAGCAGCGATCGAAAAGTCGCCAGATGATCCCAATGCAAAACGAATGATGATCCGAGCCGAACGTGTACTTTATAAATCGAAGTATTACGAGGAGTGTCGTGAGTTTGCAAAATTAGTAACAAACCATAATAAGCAATTTCACGATGGTGAGTTTATTATCAAAACAGGTGGCGGCCCCGGAATTATGGAAGCGGCTAACCGAGGTGCGTTTGAAGCCGGCGGGCAGTCGATGGCTTTAAACATCACGCTTCCCTTCGAACAAACACCAAACTCGTACATTACGCCGGGAATGTGTTTTCAATTTAATTACTTTGCTATTCGAAAAATGCACTTCCTCTTAAGAGCCAAGGCATTGGTTTGTTTCCCAGGTGGATTTGGCACACTCGATGAGTTGTTTACCACCTTGACCTTGCGGCAGACCGGGCGAATGCAAGATATTCCAATCATTCTCTACAGCAAAGAGTACTGGGACGGGATTATTGATTTCCAATTTCTAGCTGACGAAGGGGTAATTGAAGATAGTCATCTGGACCTTTTTCAGTACACCAATAGCCCGCAAGAAACATGGGATGTAATCAAGGAATTCCATGGATTCGAGGAATGATGCCTGGTGTTCGTAATTGATTCAGGCGATACATGGTGGTTGCAATTGTTAAAAACGCTGCCGTTTGTGCGACAAAGTTTATTGCAGTAAAAAAACATAACGTAAACTTGAGAATCTGTGAGGCTATTTTCTCCCTGTCTTGAGGTCGTGATGAATTGCTTGTCGTGTGATGGTGTGTTGGAAGAAGTTTATGGACAATCGCACCACTGGTGTCGCAGTTGCGATCTTTATAAATTTCCGGCGGCGCTAGGCGAAGGGCAGGTTCCAATCACTCCGGGTGGAGAAATCACCAGTTTTCAATGCCCCAAGTGCGAGGTTTCTTTGGAAGTTGGCTCCATTACAGATTCGGTTCAGGTCTGTTTTTGCAATAACTGCCGAGGTTTCGTAACCTCGTCACAATCTCTTGGGCAAGTAATTTCGCAAATGCGATCTGCTTATCAAGGGCCAGACGACCGCCCGCAGCCGCTTGATCCCCGAGAGTTGGAAATCTACGACGCTTGTCCTGCTTGCCGGGAGATGATGGATTCACACCCCTACTATGGTCCTGGAAACCTTGTTTTGAACACCTGTAATCAATGTCAGTTAGCTTGGCTTGACTATGGCGAACTCGCCAAAATTATTCGAGCTCCCGGGCCGAGAGGCGTTCTTTGATTTCAGAGCCCCATTGTTGGTCGCCATTAATTCCACTTCCAATCGAAGGGGAATTACTGAAGAGATTGTGAGCAGCCGAAGCCCAGAGGGTTTGAATCTCTGCTCATTCTGGATTGACGACTGGAGCTTTGGTAAATAATCGCAGCATCGTAAAACCGAAAATTGCAAACGGAAACGCTACTCCGAAAAGCAATCCATTGGTAAAGGAATCGCTTCGGTCTCCTTCGGCCGCTTGTAATTCAACTACATTCGCGAGTTTTTCCTCTGCCGTTGCAAAGGGGATATTGAAACCTTCGAGCCGTTGATACTCGCCATTTGAAAAAGCGATCTGTGTGAAAATGAGAGTAACCATCAGTAATAAGATCGTGAGCGCGCAAATTCCAGTCAGACCGTCGATTCTCTTAATCAACGGCCGCTGAATTAGAAGTTGAACAAACGTGTTTAGGAATTGACCGATACCAAAAATGACTAATGCTAATGCTGCCACCCAGAGCGTCCAACCGAGCAGCAGAAACACTGCATTAAAAGTCGTGGTGATTTCGGCTTCTCCAAAACTAACGTTAAATAAATTCTGGAGTGAATTTGAAAGGCCGCTAATCAAAGGCCAGTCAATCAGGGCAAACTTTGATGCTGCGATCAGTGTTCCAAACCAAATCGCGAGTGTGGCTGAAAGCAGGCCTGCAATCACACCGATTTGGGATGGTGTCTCGGGCGCAGAATCTGGAGAGGTTGCTGTAGTCGTGGCGGCGGGTGATGTTTCTTGCGGTCGAGGTATTTTCAGTGGGGCGGAGTCACCGGCACCGGCCAAAATATCATCCAAGTCGCCGTAAGTGTCTTTGAAGAGCGGTTTTTCGGTTCCAGGAGCAGACACCGAAACCGTAATTGGAATCTCAACCGCCCTGCCCCGTCGTTTTTTTCTTTTTGTCTTTTTCTCACTTGCGAGAGAGCGCTCTGGCGCGACGGTTGGTAATCCCAGATCGGCAACGGGGGCAGCATCGCTAGATTCGTTTGAGACCGCCGCTGGTGCTTCTGATGCAGAGGATTTTTTTGCTCCCAGTCGTACTAGTTTGCCGCAACTACATCGCGCCTTTTTACCCGCTAACTCGGGTTTTAGGTTGCGAAATACTTTGCCGCAATCAGGACAGGATACGGTAAGCTTCAAACGTAACTCCGATTAATGGTTGGCAAAAACTCTGCTGCTCGGGGTTCATTATACGCCCGATTACCTTGAAGGCCATTGCTGGAAATCAATTAGCCCACTGATTGTTGTGCCCTTTTCATTGCTTGCTCCGTCGTTGAAATTTCCCCGTCAAGCTGTGCGGAGCGGACATCTGAGAGGATCAGGCTGAACTTGGGGCCGGGCGGAATTCCAAGTTTGATTAAAGCACCTCCATCAAGCAGTGGTAGCGGGTTCAGTTTTTCAGGTTCCCAGGCAAGGCGTTCGCGGCAAAATTGAATCCCAATACCTGTAGTCTCGGTTTGGCAGGTGGCCAACGCGAGGGCTGGCAGTGCCTGACTTTGGATCAGCAGCGGTTGGATGACAGACCAGGGGTGCTGATCGGCGTTCGCTAATTTTTTCCAATTCTGGTGAATCCAGCGAACCGTTTTGATTTCATGGTTAGAAAGTTTCCAACCGTTGGATACTGAATTAAAAGTTGAATCAGTGAAAATTGGCTCCATCAGCACGGCAAGCGCTGATTCAAAATCACCTACGAGTCGGCGCAATTGCGAAAGAAGTTCATCCCATGTTGCTTGGTTTGGAAACAGCGCGGCAGCATTTGGGATAATTTTTTCAATCAATCTAGTTTCTTGCAACAATGAAACTGCGGTCGCTCGATTCGGATGGGAAAGCATTCGACGCATTTCGGTTCCGATTCGTTCGCCACTTACGACAGTGAGCTCCGTGGCTGCACCTTGAATTGCGTGCATCGTTTCCGGTTCGATTGCAAAATCATAAGTCGCTGCAAATCTAACCGCGCGAAGCATCCGCAATTTATCTTCTTGGATGCGATCTTCAGGGGTTCCGATCGCGCGGATTAACCGCTTGCCAAGATCCTCTTTACCGTTAACGTAATCGATTAGATTGCCGGTAGTCGGATCAAAAAACATACCATTGATTGTGAAATCACGGCGCAACGCATCTTCTTTTGCATCCGTAAATTCAACGCTGTCGGGGCGACGGCCATCGGAATAGCCACCGTCTTTTCTGAAGGTTGCGACTTCGACCTGCCCGGCGGACTTGGGGCCGAGCACGGTAATTACTCCGAAGGCGGCACCAATGGCCAACGTTCTATTTTTTCCAAAAGTTGTGCGAATCTGATCTGGTGTGGCATTGGTCGCAACGTCGTAATCTTGTGGCTCGATCCCAAGAATTTGATCGCGTACGCATCCCCCCGCCCAAAACGCTTCGAAGCCTGCATTTTGGAGTTTTTCAACGACTTCGACTGAAAATGCCCGTGGTGTCATCGGATAGAAAACGCGAAAGAAAGGGGTTGTTACATCAGACTGCCAGCTGGCTGCACGTAACCAGACTCTTCAATATATCGTTTTTGCCGTGAATGTTCACCAGACCCAAACGGATTGATTAGGCAAATAGATCTTGAACAGGTTGGCCCTTTCCGTCTTCTGTGACGTAGAACGGACGCTGTTCGACGTCGAGAGCCGTGTCGGGGGCGATTCCCATCGCCTGAAAAATCGTGGCGTGTAGATCGCTAATGCTGACGGGGTTTTCAATGGCTAGGCAAGGCCGTTGGTCGGCGGTTTTTCCATAAAGTTTTCCTTTGCCAATTCCACCGCCGAACATCAAGACACTGCTTCCGCCGGTAAAGTGTCGGTGGAGTCCATATTGTTTCATTTCAGATAGAATATCTGCTTTGGCTCGGGACTGGTCGCGTGCGGTACTCCCCGGCACGCCTTCAATCATCATGTCACGGCTAAACTCACTCGCGAGGACAACCAGGGTGCGGTCGAGCAGCCCACGTTCCTCGAGATCGAGAATCAACTGCGAGATAGGACGATCGATATCCTTTTTCATCTTGGCGACCGTCGTATGGCCATTCTCGTGAGTATCCCACGAGACAAATGGCACATATTCGGTTGTGACCTCGATAAATCTTGCTCCAGCTTCGGTGAGTCGGCGAGCCAGTAAACACCCTTGTCCAAATCGCGATGTGTTGTAGATGTCATAAGACTCTTTTGGCTCACGTGTTAGATCGAATGCGGCT
>JAAEMV010000050.1 GCA_024225195.1 Planctomycetaceae bacterium
ACTCGACGGTGATCCACAACACGCGGGCGTTCAGTTTCGTGCCTCGCAGTTGGTGCCTGACAAAACAAAGCAATTGACCTATTACAATCGCCCCGATGGACAGGGTGCGCCCGGAAAATTTCGCAACTGGTCAAATAAGAAGAATGAAAGTGATATCAACAAATCTCACATCAATCTTCCTTTTCTGGCAATGACCATCGCCATCCCCGACGCAACAACCAAGGGGAAAGAAACAGATAACTCTGTCTACACGATTGCTTACCTTAGCGATGACGCAAACCCCAAGCCCAGTCGATTTAGCGAGCGTGACTACGGAAGGTTTGGATCATATTTCCCAACCACCGTCGTCCCCGAGACTCCACTCAGCGTTCGTTATCGCTATTGGATCGTCGACGGCGCAGCCGACAACAAAACCATCAAGCATTTAAGCGACCAATTTTCCCAACCCGTGAAAGTTGAGGTCTTAAAATAGTTTCCATGGAATCCACGGTCACTATTCCACTTCTGAAAGACCACCACTCCCATCCACTATTTTATTCTGCCTTTAACCATGCAGTCTCTCTGAACGAGGTTCAACACAAACATTTGGCCGAAGAGGTCCTCAGCCAATCGTTTGAACATCGCAACGGCGAACTTACCGTCGCCCATGGTTGGCGAAGCAATCACTACCAATGGTCCCAAGCCGAGATTGAATTGATGCCCCCTCTGGCGGTTTTCAATGTCTCTCTCCATTCCTTGATCATCAATCGCGGCGGAATGAATTGCTTAAGACTAAAATATGGTGACACTGTCAATCAGATAGCAGATCCAATTTGGTACGAAAACAACCTGCGCGTTGTCCTGAATTGGTTTGCCAATCTCTATGCGTCTCGAGAGAACCTCTCTCATTTCTTTGCAAAACTGAGATACCTTGGCATTCACTACCTCGAAGAAATGTTACTCGTGGATGAGAACGAGATACAAATTTTCGAAGATTGTAATCTCCTCGATCGAACTCGTTTCTGGTCTGCACCGGATACGTTTCAATCTTTATCGCCTCACGCAAAAACGCAGGTGCACGGTCTCAAGTTATTTACCGACGGAGCCTTTGGCTCGGAATCAGCAGCGCTGCATCGCCCCTTTCTTAGCGACGAGGGTACGAATCGCGGCATGTTGATTTACAAAAACTCCGAACTCACCAACACCATCGACCACTGCCTGGAAACGGAAAAATCTCTCGCAATTCATGCCATCGGCGATCGCGCCATCGAACAAACCATCTCCTCCTTAAAACAACTAGAGCCGCGATTGAAACGGGCTCCTGAAATTAGGATTGAACATGCTCAATTAATTTCCGAAGAGCAAGCAAACATGGCTATCGATCTCGGTATCAAACTTTGCATGCAGCCCAATTTCAGCAGTGACTCCAGCGACTACGCCGACCGACTCGATCAAGCCTATTGCATTGGGAACAATCCATTCCGGATGCTAATCGACACAATTGGATACACCCCCGGAGAGAACCTGTTACTGGGAAGCGATGGAATGCCGCACGGCATTGAATCGGCAGCCAGGAACTCATTTTTCCCAGCAATCCCCTCCCAGCAACTCTCAATTCCAGAGTTCACCGCTGCCTATTGCCTAAATGATTTTTCAATGGGCGGCATCAACTTAAAAATTGATGAATCAACGAGAACCATTAGTTATGACATCCTGCCGCCTCAGAATGACCAGGGCACCAGCGATAATAACATCTAAAGAGAACGGTGCTGGCGAGAATCGAAACCTACGCCGAGACGTCGTCGATCAATGCGTGAATCAAGCCGTTGGTTTCTTCACGCTTTTTTAATCGCATTTGTTTACGCATATCTCGATCTCTAAACACAGCCACCTCTTCGGCGGACTGTGGCTCTACGGCAGGCACAGGCGTAGGCTTGCCATTTTCATCGAGTGCAACAAATGTCAAAAACGAAATGGCGGCAACATTTCGATCCGAATCTCGACTCGCGTTTTCAGTCATTATTTTGACAAAAATCTCCATCGAACTTCGCCCGACCGAGCACACGTATGACTCTAAAACAACGATATCATCTCGCTGAATCGGACGATGGAAATGGACACCGTCATTCGAAGCCGTAACCACAGACCCACGACAGTGTCGACGGGCGGAGATGGCGGCAGTCTCATCGATTCGCTTCATCAAAAGGCCACCAAACATCGTATCGTGCGCGTTAGTATCGCCCGGGAGAACAATATTTTCCTGAACAGCTAACGACTGGTTCATCGGTACCGTCATGCGACTTCCCTCCTCTTAATTCTCGTATCAATGAATGTCTTTTGGGTGCCGAATTGAGACCAACCCCATCAAACAGACCCGCTCAGTATTTCGCGTATTTATTTTTTAACGAGTCTCACGCCCGCCAATCGCCATCCCATTAAACGCTTAGCTTTCTTTTGATTTTCGAACCTTCTGGGGTCTGTTGTACCTCAAAACCCGCCGCATGTATTTTGTCACGAAACGCATCCGATGTCGGCCAATCTTTGTCTTTTCGAGCCGTATCCATTTCATTTGCCCACTGTTGAGCTTGCTCGAATTCAGCCGCGTCGGACTCAGATTCGACCTCCTCCGCAGCGTTCGCAATTCCCTCATTAATTGGGGCAACTGACAAAACCGAATTCATTTTTTTCAACACAGCCAGTGCGAGCCGTGGATCTGGATGGTCGCTCTTAATCCAGGGAAGCATAACCCCCAAAGCACCTGACACGTTGAGGTCATCCGCCAACATTGCGGCGAATTCACCAAGCACTGGATGTGACAAATCAACCTCAGCCTCACCGCTGTCACCCTCAATTTTATCCTCTAGCGTTTTACGGAACTCAACCATCCGGTCGATCGTTTGCGCAGAATCAATCAACCCCTTCGCGGTAAAATTCATATTGGTTCGGTAATGTGATTTAATCAATTCAAACCGAAGAACCGCCGGATGCACGCTACGCCCCATCTCAGTCAGTTCGCCAGTACTTTCGTCAGTGACTTTCACTTTCCCGTCGAACACATCCCGTGCCGTATAGAAATTACCTAACGACTTTGACATCTTTTCATTTTCAACAAAAAGAAATCTTGCATGAATCCAAAAATTGGCAAACCGATCTTCGCCCGTCGCGCCACAAGATTGCGCTATCTCACATTCGTGATGAGGAAAAATCAGATCCTCTCCTCCGGTGTGGATGTCGATCACATCCCGACCAATGATAGACCGCGCCATCACACTACACTCAATATGCCAACCCGGATAACCAACTCCCCAGGGTGAATCCCATTTCATGATGTGATTCTGGTCCGGCTTCCACAGCATGAAATCTCCGGGGTGCTTCTTTCGAGATTGATTTTCCGCTGAAACACGACCACCAGCGTTACTCTGAATTTTTTCCAGTGAGTTACCACTCAACTGTCCATAACCAGGAAAACTCTCAACGCTGTAATAGACAACACCATCATCAGCTACGTAGGCATGCCCTCGCTCGAGTAACTTTTGGATCATGCCGATCATGCCGTTGGCACCCTCAACATGATTCGTCGCCTTAGGAACATTATGTGGATACTCGTAGGCCACCTTGTAACCCAATCGCCGAGCATCTTCCAAGAACGCCTGAGTGTAGAACTCAGCGATTTGGTATGGGTCCTCAGGATTTTCAATCGCTCCTTCGGGAACCCTTCCAGATTTTTTATTGACTTTGACGCGATTGGCCGCCTCCATCATTTTATCCGCTTCGCCCTCAACCATATGGCCGACATCCGTAATGTTCATTACGTGATGCACCTCGTGGCCTGTCAATTCAAAAAATCGTCGGAGCAAATCGCCAAACAAAAATGAACGAAAATTCCCAATGTGTGCAAAGTCGTAAACCGTCGGTCCACAACTGTACATCGACACTTTACCGGGCTCTAACGGAGTGAACTCTTCGTGCTGGTTCGTCAAAGAATTGTAAAACTGAATTTTCATTGCGTTTGTTCGCTGCGAGATTAAGAGCAAATTTAAAAAGCTTTAGGTCTGCACAAATTTACACTCTAACCATGATTTAGCTCAAGCCAGATGCTGGGGAACCTGTGCTTTTCAACGGAACAAACACCGTGAAATTACACCTGACGACAAAAGAGACAACCGAATCAGGCAAGCCAGTGCCATTTCAACCGGCTTCATGAGGTTACCTAGCGTGGCAAACCCGTCATTCCCCAAATTTCATAAAGCCAGGGATGAACCCAAGGATTCGCCACCGAATAGCACGCAGATACCGCACTCACGGCAAACAAAAGGTAACAAATCGCCTTACCAGTTCTAGTTCTTGCCAATCCGTCCACCACCGGCAACATGCAAACCAACCACAACGGCGCTAACCAAAACAACCACCTCAAGGCACTTGTTACACCACCGTAATTTCGATCCATCTCAGGTCGATTGAGATAGAATCCAATCACAACCACCGACAACACCACTGTCATCAAACCAAGCCAGCGCATTTGAAATTGACCCGCTATTTTGGCTCCAATCAATAGCGAAAACATCCCGGCAAAACTCATCACCCACATTGGGGTCAATGAAAAAACACCATGGTGGCCAAACAGCACGTGAAATGCATACAAGATTCCAGAAGGCTGCCCACGGTCAACAAGCGATTTAGATTCCGCGTTCACATCCAGCCAGTAACTCCCCGGATAGTCGTACCAATTATCCCATTGGCGAATTTCATATTCGAACCCCGCCCCCCCGGCATCGCCTACATTGACAATCGAAAACTGTTTCGCCGAAAGGAGATCCCGCACAACCCACCGAGTATCGTTACTGGGCGAACTAGGCCAAGTCCCGACGCTAACTTCGGGGGATCCAAGTTCATCGTAGTTTAATTCCGGTGGCAACTGGCCCTTGGCCAATGCCACCTCAAAGTCCCCCGTTAGCGTCTTAACTACATCACCGTCACCTCGATGGGCATAGGCCGGTCGGTATTCTCCATGAGCAAGGAAATTGGTTCCAAAAAAACCAACCGCGACCAGCACAAAACCGGGAACAAACCCAAACGCCGTCCCGCGTGGCGAACGAACCAAACAATACAACGCAGCCAAACTAAAAAACGAGAGAGCAGGTAATTCATTCGCAGCGGCAAATGCCGAAAACAGCCCCGCCGCAAAAAAATAACGCCAGCCCGCATTCTCCTTCCGCCAAATCACCGACAGGCAATATAAAGAAATCATCACGCTGATCGCTGCGGGCAAATGGTTATTGAGTGTGTTGACGTACGTCGAAAGATAAGTTCCAAAACCAGCGCAAGCCAAAACGTAATATCGAGACCAATCACGAACGGGAATGGAGTTAATCGTAAGTGCCATGAAATACAGGTAGACTGCCCATCCACCAACGTTCACAAGCAACAACATCAGCCTCGCCACAAAAATTGGATCGTTTTCAAGATCTCTTCCAGTTACGATTTTGACACCACGATAAACCCCAGCCAAAAGCGTGGGCAATAGCGTCGGTTTACTGGAATAAAAATGGAGACGCCCGTCTTCACCGACATGCTGAACTTTGTCGATCGAATCCCAATCGATCGGTTGTCCTCGACGAATCGCCTCATCAATTCTATAGGTACCATCGTCACCGAGTGACCTAATGGTGCACCATCGACTTCGATCGTTCGCGCTAAAAAACGGTGAATCGCCTCGGGCTTGATGGTTCTGGACCGTCAAAACACGTCCGGCTACAACCGACAACGAGCATAAGATCAAAATCCAAAAAATAGCCCAGTGTCTTTGCGCGCAGAAATTTGGCAACTCGGCAGGGCAAGTTTCATTCTGATTTTTAGAATTTGAAGACGCATTCATACTGACTTAACTATCGCCTAAAGCCACAAAAAGAAAATTCAACGATGAAAACTGAATCCCTTTTTAATTTTGAAAATATTTTCTGATTATGTTTCCCGCGATCCACCAAGTCGGCTTCGAATGGAATAGGGCTCTCGATTTTCTTGCCCTCGGGCAACGATCAACTCTGCCAGAAACCCCATGCACAGCAATTGGGTGCCAAGCAAAAAAGCGCCAAGAGAATAAAGGAGCAGTGGCCGCTGATGAACCGGGGCCCATTCACTGAAAGCTTCAAAGGAGACCCGAAGAATCCAATAAGCCGTCATGTATGCGATTCCAGCAGAACCAAGAACCAGTGAAAACAACCCCAGCGCGCCAATCACATGCTGTGGACGCTGATTAAACCCAGTTAAAAAACTGACCGTCAGCAAATCTAAAAAACCTTTGGGTAAACGAGACCATCCATACTTCGAGACACCATGTTCCCGCGCCCGATGATTGACGGGAATTTCGCCAACCCGGAAACCTTTTGCATGAGCCAAAACGGGAACGAATCGGTGCATCTCCCCATAGAGCTTAACCTCATCAAAGATTTCCCGGCGATACAACTTAAATCCGCAATTGTGATCGTGGAGCTTAACACCGGTTAGATAACCGACCAACCAATTAAAGACCTTGGACGGCACCGTTTTCCCGATGGGGTCGTGCCGAACCTGCTTCCAGCCACTGATCAGATCATAATCGTCACCCAGTTTTTCCAGCATGCTCGGCAATTCAGCCGGATCATCCTGTAGGTCTGCATCCATCGTTACCAATAGTGAGCCCGTGGCTGTCTCCGCTCCTGCTCGCAAGGCAGCTGCCTTGCCGAAATTCCGGCGAAACCGGATACACTGGACGCGGGCATCAGTATTCGCCAACTCAGACAATACGTTCCAACTGCGGTCGGTTGATCCGTCATCGACGAAAACATACTCAACCTGATACTGATTGGCCTCAGCAACGGCACTTATCTCGCGATGAAGTTCTTTGAGCGAATCTTCTTCGTTAAAAACAGGAATAATGATTGAGATTGTTGGCATGCTTCTTTCGCTCCAGAGAACAACTTCTCTACGGTACTTTACCAATTGCCTGGCGGTAACCGTAAATTATACCAGACGTGGCGAGTTCTGCTGTTAACCAGATAACCCGAATCACAATCGCCGCTACAATCGCCGTGACCGCACCAAACTGAGAACCAAGCAGAGGAATCATCACTAACTCCCGAACGCCCAGACCACCGGGAAGCAATGAAACGAAACCGGCCACGGTCGCTAAAGAAACACAAACCATCGCCAACGAAAAATCAGAAATCGCCACGGCAGTCCCGGGCAAGCCCTTCAGCACCATCCACAAACTTAAACCGTTCAAACACCAACCCATCGTCATCAATAGCCAACCGAAACTCATCGTCTGAAGATTCAGGCCGTTCAATAGTTTTTTTGCCTTACGCCCCTTCACAACCCCCAATTTTAAAGCAATCCAGCGAAAGATCGGCGGCCAAGTCAATATTCCAGCAACGACGGCCAGCAGAACGCCAACTGTTTTGAGAAGCATCTGCCCTTCAAACTGCAAGACTAACAGCAGGCTGCCAATCACTGACCCAACGAAGATCCAAGTTAATGTTTCGACAAAAACGCTCGCCGCTGCCGGTGCTGTACTGACCTCGTCTCCGCGAATCATATCGGTGCGGATTACAACCACCATCGCTTTCCCCGGCACGTATTTGCCAAGCTGACTTGCAAAAAAGGCCAACAAGGCCGCGCCGAATTTCGGCTTTTGCCCCAACGCGATCAGCACGCGAAACCAAAAACAACAGGATAAAAACATGGTTCCAATGTAGGCCCCGACTGCGCCGATCCACCAACCGTATTGAACAGCTGAAAAATCAAAACCTTCTTGACGCAACTGCTGAAAAGAAGTGATAGCAGTGTAGACAACTGCGATCACAACAGAGATCATCATCACAATGCGGAAACAGCGAATCAGCTTGGCTTTGCTCCACCGACTGTCCCCACCACCGTCTAAATTTTGACCAGTTGGGGAAACATTCGACGTTTTAGCCGAAAGATCGTCAGTTTGATTAGGCACTTTGATAATTTCTGTTTTAGGTAGATCAACCAACAACAACTTCATCGACGCGGTTTGAGGCTCACAAATCAACTCGCTCCAGGACATTCCCTGACTCCACGAAGATTTCGCTATTTACCCGCATGTTACCGAATCATTAATATAGAGTGCTACCCAGAAATTAATTGAATGTTGGAGTTGTCCATGAAGGGTTTCACCGCCTTAGTTTTCGCCATTGCCATTGCAGGCATTCTCAGCCCAACCGTGTACAGCGCGCCCGGTGAGCAAATTCCAACTTCCGAACCTGCAATCTCGCAGAGCCTTAGCAAGCCTGTGATCTTTACTTTGGACGAAGCCACCATCAACGAGTTCCGAGTGCAGGGCGAATTGGAAGCTGACATCGATCCGCGCGATGAAAACCAGAGGCCTTTAGGTTTGGAGCGAGTCAATGGTTTTATCCTCACAAAATACGGCAACTCAAACCCAGATTTATTACACAAAAAACTAAATCGCCAAGTATCTAGGCAAAAAGACGGGATTATTAGATTTGAACTGCGAGAATCTGACATTCAATCGCTAACAACTTGCCGTCTCGTGTATGAATTATCAGAGGAAGAACGAGGCCGTTTTACCAAAGTTCAATTTGCGTATTTCGATGACCAACCCAACTTAGCGAGCAATACCCAGCCTGACTGGATTCCCGGTAATAAAAAACCAGCTTACATGCTCGATGGCGCAACTTCTCAAAGCGTGCCGCAACGACAGGAATTTATGCCCCCCAATAAACAACCAACTCAAAGCCTCCCCTCTCCATCAAATCTTGCCAGAATACCAAGTCCATCCTGGCCAACCACTCCGCCAAATCGAACTAGCGATCCTGTATTTCCGAATCCGCAAACTCAACTTGCCAACCACGCCGACGACATTCCAGCTGAAAATTCACTCGGCAATGGAAACCGGACCTCCCCAACCAACACAGCAGTGAATAGAGCCGAACGAAAATTCGTCAACAATGTTTCCAGCGACGTCACCGCCCCCGGAGGAATCACAGAAAATAAAACAGGCAATTCTTCGGGCAGTTCTACCTTTTTCATTTACGTAATGCTGCTGATCTCACTGGGACTCAATGTCTATTTAGTCATGATTTCACGTGGTTTCTACGTCCGGTACGGAGAATTAGCAGCCGAACTGCGTGAGACATTTACAGCGAATTTTTAAGAACTTGACCGTTTATTAGGTGCTGGCAGATATTTTCCAACTAAATCCGCCTTTACGAAAAACCCAATCGGCGACACAATGCCGAACACGAGACATTTTGACAACTCGAACCGGCTGGCTTCGGCAAATGGATTTCCGAAACCGAATCGAGTAACCCTCACGACAGCAAGGAGTGCTGAAAGTGAAAACTAAGCGACGGATCGCAACCTTTCTTACCGTTCTCGCGGTAACCGCCTTGATGAATCTTTCTTCGGTATCGGCTCAGCAAAAAGTCGCTATTGTTGATATTCCCCTGATTTTCAAGAGTCATGTCAGTTTTGGCGACCAACTCGGTGCGTTAAGAACTGAAGCCGAAAAATTCAAAATGGACTCCATGACGGCTCAGCAAGCCTTAATGGAAAAAGCCAGGTTGCTGGAGCAAAGTTTGACGCCAGGAACCGCCGATTTCAAGCGTGAAGAGACCGCTTTGGCTCAGCAGGCAGCCAAGATGGAAGTCGATCAAAAAGACACGATGCGAGGGCTGATGCGACGCGAAGCTCAACTGCATTACCAAACTTATCAGGCAATTCAAGAAGTCATTCAGCAATATTGCGAACGAAACCGCATTCAGCTTGTTCTTAAATTTGATCGAGGTCAGATCGATCCAGCCAAGCCAGAATCAGTGATGCAAAAGGTCAATCAACCTGTGATTTTCTATGTTCAGCAAAATGACATTACGGATCTGGTAATTGCCAGGGTCAATCAGATCGCGACCGCGCAGAATCCCGGTAGTACTTTTCAAAAGTAACTCCAACACCGGAAAAATGAATTCGCTGGCTCGATTGCTCCCCTGAAAGTAAAAAATTGGCTCCTCCCAGAAAACAAACTACGATCTCCCAAAGCGTCTCAGTTTCCGGTTACGGATTCTGGAGCGGAAGGGATATCGAATTGAACTTCCAACCTGCGGAAGCCAATAGCGGCATCGTCTTTGTGCGAACCGATCTCCCTGGTCAACCCAGGATTCCAGCCATTATTCAGAACCGAATCAACGGTCCTCGGCGCACAACGTTAGTTGCCGAGGGTTGCCCCGTTGAAATGGTCGAACATGTTCTTGCAGCCTTGGCTGGATTGAACATCGACAACTGTGAAATCCACGCTACTCGGGCTGAAATGCCAGGTGACGACGGCTCAAGCAAAGCGTTTTCGGATGCTGTGATCCAAGCGGGACGGGTGGAACTGGACGCTGATCGAGAAACCCTCCGCGTCACTTCTTCCATTCGCGTTGGTGACGAAAATGCCTGGATTCAAGCAGAGCCGGTTGAGCAGGATCGTTTCGAACTTGCTTACCAACTGAATTACGCGTGCCCTTCCATTGGAACACAAACCTACCAAACCGAGGTCACCCCCGAGGTTTTCGCCTCGGACATTGCTCCGGCGAGAACTTTTGTGCTTCTTGAGGAAGCACAAGAACTACAGAAAAAAGGGCTAGGCCAACGAGTCAGCTATCAAGACATCCTCGTTTTTGGGCCACAAGGGCCGATCGACAATCAGCTTCGATTCGAAAACGAATGTGCTCGACACAAACTACTAGACATGATTGGTGACTTCTCACTATCGGGTACTGACCTGATTGGAAAGTTCACTGCATCAAAAAGCGGCCACCGTTTGAACTCACAATTGGTATTCGCGCTACTGCAGCAAATAGGCCATACTAACACCATTCGCAAATCAGCTTGAAACGAAATTCTGTGGATATATATTCCCCCAACGAAGGCACGCAGCAAGTGGACACACAAGAACCAGCACCCAAGGTGTCAAACTTGGCCTGCGTCGACCCGGCGGCTTCCCTCGCACCGGGCGTCGAAATAGGGCCATTTTGCGTCATCGGACCGAAAGCAAAGATTGGCAGAAATACTAAATTAATCAATAACGTCACGATTCTGGGCGACGTCACGTTAGGCGAAGACAACCTCGTCTCACCCGGTGCTGTTCTCGGTGGAGAGCCTCAAGATCTTAGTTACCGAGGTACTGACACCAAAGTTGTCATTGGCGACCGGAATGTGATTCGGGAATGTGTCACCATCAACCGAGCAAGTGAAAAAGAAGATTATTACACTCGCGTTGGCAGCGATTGCTATTTCATGGGCAATGTTCACATCGCCCACGATTGCATGATCGGCGACCGGGTAATTATCGGACACGGATCGATGCTCGGCGGGCACGTCCACGTTGACCATCACGCGACACTCTCTGGCTCTGTCGCCGTTACTCACTACGGCGCAATTGGCTGTTACACATTTATTGGTGCGGCAAGTCGTGTGCTTCAAGACATCGCCCCCTACATGCTCGCCGACGGAAGCCCAGCTCGCCCTCGGTGTATCAACATCGTCGCTCTGAGAAGAAATGATTTCGAACAACCTGTGGTCGACGCAATCAACGAAGCGTATCGATTGATGTATCGAGCCCGTGTTGGGCTGAGCAATTGCGAAGAAATTCTAAAATCAAAAGGCCATTTAATTCCCGAGATCAGCCATTTCTTGGAATCGGTTGCCCAGTCGCAAGCCGGCCGTCATGGCCGCGGACGCGAGCTAAGGAGAAAAGCAGCGTGACAAAATTACGAGTTGCCGTCATTGGGGCAGGACATCTGGGAAGGATTCACACACGTCTCCTTAAAACTCAATCGGAAATTGATTTGGTCGCGGTGGCTGACCCAAGCCCGGCGGCTCAACAGCAAATCATCGATGAATTTGGAGTCAATGTTGTTAGCGACTATCGCAAACTGATCGATCAAATCGATGCGGCTGTCATTGCCACGCCAACCCGTATGCATTTTGAGATTGCCCAGGAACTCCTCAATGCAAAAGTTCACACGCTCATCGAAAAACCACTCACTGATTCGGTTACCGATGCCAATGACCTAGTCAAAGCGGCTGAGGATAATGGGTGTGTCGTTCAAGTCGGCCACGTCGAACAGTTTAATCCAGCGATCAAGTCAGCACTGGGATTAGTCGGTCAACCTAAATTTATCCAGGCATCCCGCATGAGCGGGTACACTTTTCGATCGACTGATATCGGAGTCGTTCACGACCTGATGATTCACGATATCGACCTCATCAATTCAATGTTCGAAGGTCAACTGGTAGAAACCCGCGCCACAGGCGTTTCTATGTTCGGTCACAACGAAGATATCGCTCATGCCCGTCTACAATTCAGCTGCGGTGGCGTAGCAAACTTAACCGCTTCGCGCTGCAGCTTTGAAGCACAAAGAAGTTTTCAAATCTTTGGTACTGACGGTTTCGCTAACGCTGACCTCGCCACCAACAAGGTCACTTTTGTAAAAGTTCCCACGTGGATTCAAAACAAAAAGTACGATCTTCTCGATACCACTCCCGAACAACAAGCGTTCATTCGCGAAAATCTCTTTTCAAAAATACTTCCCAAGTCCGAGATCGACGTCCCTCAAACTAACGCGATTCTGGCAGAACAACAGGATTGGCTCGATGCCATCCGGACTTCTCAACCGACGCGCGTAAGCGTTCAACAAGGTGCAGAAGCAGTTAAAATCGCAGACTCCGTGATTAACTCAATTAATGCTCATAGCTGGAGCGAGAGTTCCGCGGAACAGCCATCAGAAACGATGTCCCAGGCACCTCCAACGTTGCTTCCGTTCCCTCTCAATGCTCACGAAGAACAACGACGCAGGGTCGCCTAAAAACCGTTAAACCACAATTGAATAGGTGCCAGGCCGCCCTCCGAGGCGGTTCCAAGCACTGTCCTGACGGAATCATAGCGTCAGCCAGCGTTGCATTTCGTCAGTTTCACATCTAGCCAGCGTTACACCCAGTGCGTGCTCAGATGCAATTCTAACATCGCCGCGGCAACGGTTATCAAATCGCACCATCGCCTTTCCAACCACTGAACTTAGGCCACAGGCCTTTCGGACTAGGCGAGATCTCGATCTTCAAACAGCACTAACGCCAACAGCATGGCCATCGCACCGTATAGGAAGGTGTAGATGATTGACCAGCCCATATAAGAGTAAGGCACTACGGAATTCGTGTTGATTGCGGCTTGAATGTCAAAATGGTTGAGAACAGGAAATACGATCGCAATCAAGTTTCCAAACACGACCACTGGCTCAAATTCAGCGAGCGACGACTGAACTAACAGCGGTGTCAGGTGCCCAAGCACATAAACTGAAAAACAGATTAAGAAATTTGCAAGAATTCCGAACCGAGTTGAAATCGCAACACTGATTGCAACAAAAATCAACACTTCTAGGAAACAAAGAATTATCCCGGGGATGACCGTGACCGATTCAATGAAGCACTGAGGCCATTCGCAAAGCCCCTTCGAAGCTTCCTGGTAATCGTAGATGGGTTTGTAGGCAGTCCAAATCACAAACCACAATCCAAGAACAATAAACATCACCGCGATTGCCATGGATATTCCGGTAAACTTGCCGAAAATGAACTGTCTTCTCCCCACAGGTTTGGAAAGCACCGTCAACGCGGTGCGTCCTTCGATCTCTTCGGCAACCGACTTACTGGCCGCCCAGATCGCGAGGAAAATCGCAAGGACGCGGATTAAAGTTAACCCCGAATCCTTGTACATTTTGATGTCTTCGCCAAACGTGTTGTATGGGACATAAATTGAGCCAACCGTAAACAACGCTCCGATCACGAGGACGAGCAGATACAACGGTTGATTAACTTCCGTTTTGAAGGTGGAGTGGGCGATTGCGAACACCTTTGGACACATCGTCGCAAAGGTCAGGTAGAACAAATAAATCGCGAATACAAATACGGCCACACTCGGGACGACTCCCACCTCTTGGTAGATCGGAGTTACCAGCCATGAGATGTTAACCGTCGCCTCTGTTCCTGCTTTCCCCATATATCGGAAATAGAGTTTGTCGATTTGGTCCAGCGGAATGGGCCCCCGCCCATCGACCCGCTGCCTCAAAATCATCTCGTCGGAACCGGGTTGGATATCGACAATACCCGTCGTCGCAGCTTCATCGATTGGAAACACTGCCATATCCAATCGTTCATTCGATTGAATTCCAAAGATCCTTAACTCGGCACCATCAAAATCAACATCGATTCCAGTCCCACCGTCCTGAGTCGTCGACGCGGGCACGGTGAACGATTTTTCAAACTTTCCAGTGAACGGCAGTCGCACCAAAGATGCAACCAATTCGTTTGGCTGATCAACGAATTTGATAAAGCCAAATCCGTTGTAAGACGCAAGAACAAAGCCAAGGAGGGTGAACGCGACCATCGCAATACAGACTTTGTTAACCCAACTGAGGAACCCTTCTCGGAAGAGACCTGAGGTCTCACCAATCATTCGTCTCGCAATTAATCGCCACGCACCAAATCCAACAAACATCGATATTGGGAATGCGAAACAGAGGGGCATTACCGCTTCAGATGAAAATAGATTGCCCGTTCTCCAACTCAGAAACCACGTGAAGAGACCAAAGTAGATTAGACCGGTCACCAAACCGAAGATCGTATATTTTCGCGAATCTTCGCTGACCGTGTTGAAAAACTTGACCCGCTGAAAAACCAGGATCTTGGCCATCATCAACAGTACAAAGATGAAGCCAATCGTGATGCCCAAAGAAACTAGCCAGACCGGAGTCAGCCAATTAGTTACTTTTATGTTCTGAGCAATAAGAAAGGGGACGCTAGTCATGCTGATGTCGTCTTATTAGTGAAGCCAAGTGGAAATTACGGCATTTTTACACGGGAAAGAGATATATCCTTGTGCTTACGAATATTATGCTCACATTGTTCAGATTCTTCAAAGGGAGAGTGGATGCAAATGTCAGAGTAGGGCAAAGGGAGGTTCAATGGTTCCGAATACGCTGATTCAACCGATGATTTCGAAGCCCGTAAACTCACCCCGATAGGGTTTTCCGATTCTTTCGGTATCCGCGACGGTACCACGGTTTTCTTCGAGTAAAGCCTCTATAAATCCATCGATTTGCGTGAGCTCACCTTCAATGAACAGCTTTACCCGACCATCCGACAAGTTCTCGATTGTTCCAGTAACGCTAAATCGACGAGATAATTGCTTAGCCGTATACCTGAAACCGACCCCCTGAACCCGGCCTGAAAACAGAATTTCCCCTCCTCGCAACATCCGCTCGCTCCACTTTTAAGCCTATCAATTCAACGTCCCCACCCAATCTACTTTCCCTGCCCCAAGATTCAAGCTACAACCGCAAGGGGAGAGCCAGCCTCGCCGGCGTAGTAACGTCTGAACCGGTCTAACGCCAAGGCAACTAACTCCACCGGCATGCAAACTCAGCGTTGCATGCAAAATCAGGTAGAACCATCCACCCAAATCTCAGCCGAACCACTGAAACCATTTATGAAAATCAGCCCCGATGAACTTGAAATCTACTCAGCCGCCAGTCGAGAAGCAGCCAGACGAGGCGGTCAAGTTCTTTTAAAGTGGATGGGAAAAACGACCACCCGGGAAAAAGGATTCCGTGACCTAGTGACACAAGCGGATGTCGAATCCCAGCAGGTCATTCAAGAATTTTTAAATTCTGAATTTCCCGAACATCGATTCATTGGCGAGGAGTCAACTGGGGAATCCGAGGAAATCTCCGATTCGGATTTTTGCTGGATAGTCGATCCTCTCGATGGAACAACCAACTACGTTCACGGCCTTCGATCTTTTGCCGTTTCAATTGCTTTATATCGTCGCAAGACTCCACTCGTCGGCACGGTTTTGGATCCGGTGCTCGACGAATGTTACTGGGCATCTCAAGGATTGGGAGCCAAATTAAATGGCGAGCCGATTCAAGCGAGCGACTGCAAGGAAATCGGTAAATCACTGTTTGTATTCAGTTTCCCTCGCGGCATGACCAGAACCAACCCAGAGGTCGTAAGATTCCTAAACATGCTGGAGAACGTAGGCAGCATTCGCCGACTCGGTTCTGCTGCGCTCAACTTGTGTTACGTTGCCTGCGGCCGTGCCGATGGTTACTGGGCAACCAGTCTTTCTAAATGGGATGTTGCTGCCGGTTGGCTAATCGCCCGCGAAGCAGGCGCCTCTGTCGCTGATTTCCGAGGGCATGAAATCGATATAGAACAACCATTTTTCTGCGCTGCAGCGACTGCAGATTTACTTAAACAAGCAAACCCACTTCTCAATGTTTAATTCCGCTGCACCTAATTGAAAAGACTCGACAACAGCTAAATCGACGACAGCTAACTCGACGATAAAACGCTGAAGGCATTAATCTTTCTTACGCTTCGCAAAGGCTTGGCGAATCTCCTCAAGACGCTGCTCGTCTGAAGTTGATGATGATTCAATCATCGTCACGAAGTGAGCAACTTCAGCGGGCTGAACAGGACAGCCAATGTTGCCCTCCGGACCAACGGATGTAATCAGTTCTTTTCCGTCACTATCAAGAATCACCATCCACGGCATACCGCCGGACCGATCCTTTTTCATCTCATCGAACATGACTTGTCCACCCTCCATCTTGTCAGTCGCGATTGCAACGACCAAATAATTATCTTCGAACAAAGGACTGTTCTCCACGAGGAACTCCTCGAGTTTGTGACACCACCCTCACCAATCCGCAGTAAAATGAACAAGAACCGCCTTGTTTTCGGCCTTGGCTGACTTCAACGCTGCACCCAAAACCTCGGTTGCCACCAAGGGGGTTTCTGCACTATCCGTTTCTGTCAACTCTGCAGCGCTCTTCTCCAATTCGGGCGGCTTGCTTAACGGCTGCCGCCCCTGATTTTCGAGTGCCGTCTTCACTATTTCATTTTGGGCCGTTTGTGCTTCTTTTTCTTTTTTCGACAACTGCTCTCCATCGCACCCGAGAGCAGCAGCAATCGTGAAAAGCAGGGCCGCACAGATTAACCTTCTCATCGCAAACTCCTCTATCTGTAAATTCAATCCCGAAGCCAAAAAGTCCTAGCAGTTGCCATTCCATCTTAAGCTAAATATTTGTTCGCTCAAAACTTTAACTGAATGAAAATTTAGCGTGAGAGATCCCGCATAAAAATCAAAGACACAGGAAATAAAATCATTAAGGGTAACCAGGCGGAGAGCGCCGGAGACCCGATAAGACCATTACCACCAAGAGAGTGACAGACCATTTCCACCAACAGAAATAAAACGATAACTCCCAATCCACCCAAAACGCCAGACACGACGTTTTTTTCAAGCTTTCGAATCACCAAAGGCAACCCAAGCAAAAGTAAAGTGAAGTCCATCACCGGCTTCAAGAATCTTGAGTGCAGCTCAACTGCCAATTCATTTACTTTCCGTTTTTTTGTCGCTTTCAGCTCGCCTATCAGTTCGGGAGTTGACTTGTATTTAGCATCAGCACTGATAAGTAATTTTTTAGTATTTAGATCAGTGGCAACAAAGCACTGATTATTGTGCAACCATTCGAAATCACGTGGTGTATAAACCACGGTTTCACCGCCTTCGCTTTCAACTGACTTCAGTTGATGCATTTCTTTTGGGAAATTTACTTTGTGGAAACGAAATCCCGAAGGCTTGCCTGACTCCGCAACTTCAAAAAAAGCACTCTCAGCTTTTATCTTTTGGAACCCTGCTTCTAAGCCAATTGGAATTCTTACTTCGGGCGCCGTGATCCCGTCTTTTGAAAGTAAAAGAAGATCCCCGGAAAAGGCAACTCCCGTTTTGTAATCAATCCTCTCATCGAATGCTTTCGATACTGCGGAAGATGTCTTCCATTCAGTCCACTCCTGCCAATCCATGGTCAGGCGATCACCCACTTTGGGGATCAGAACTTCACGGCTCAAAACCGTCATCGCAATAATGATGGAGGCCGCAACGAAAACGACTTTAAAAATACGCAGCTTACTGATTCCAGCTGCCTCGATTGCCGTGACTTCTCGATTGCGTTGTAACAAACTAATCGAGAAAATCGCCGCCACTAAAATGAATACGCCTGCGAGTTCATTGAAACGGGCAGCACACTGCGGATAGTATCGATCGAAGATCGCCGAAGACAATCCATCGGCCTCAGCAATCGCAGCGATCTCATCTGCATTCCCTGTGCCGTCGATAACGAGAAACAGGCCAAAGAAACTGGCAAAGCAAATCAAAAATGTCTTCAAAAAGACAGAGAGTAAATAGCGATCGACAATTGTCATTTTTCTGCTTTTTACCCGTCAATTCTATCGTTCTTGTCCAAAGAGGCCTCCCGAAGATTGTAGATTGACCACCGTTTTCAATCGACTGCAACTTTCTTTCAAAACAACTAACCCAGCCTGTTTTTGCTAGCGTAAAACAAGCCGTGTTTATTAGCAATCTTCGTGATTCCACCATGCAAGCGGGCGCATCTGAGCCGATTCCCAACCTGAATAAGCCAGTTGAACTCGACGGCGGTTGCCACACCTCGCTCAGAATTCTGTGATCGAATGATTGACATCCCCCCCAACAGCTCTAACAATCCAACACTACGTGAGGTAGCGGCAGTTTCGCAAGACGAACCACCAATGCAAACACGGACAAAAGCATGCTGGAAATTGCATCTAAAATGCGCACCCTCTGTTTCCCGCCTCGATGCGTCAATTGTCGAACCGAAATTGGCCAATCTAAGATTCGGCAAAATCAATATCGAGGTAAACATGCGACCTCATTACATCAACACGAGCGACTCACATCTTTACTGGAAAGCCATTGGTGCGACCGTTGCTTTCCGAATTTGGTTCATCAAGACCTTGCCACCTGCTGGACTTGCGGTGCTCAACTGAACCAGCAATCGCCTTTGGGCATCAGATGCGCCCTTTGTTTTAAGAAAAACTTTCGATTCACTAGGGCAATTTCACTTGGCAACTACCAGGGTCAACTCCAACAGTTGGTTATTCGAATGAAAAACCAGCACGACGAACCATTGACAATTCAGTTAGGCAACCTACTGGCGAATCAATTAATTGATTCTGAATTATTTGAAAACATTGATTTAATTACCGCAGTCCCAACGCATTGGTGGCGAAGGTTGAAGCGAGGCTTTCAGGCTGCCGAGATGATTGCCGAGACCATCGCGCACGAGGTCGATCGACAGTTCAGGCCAGAAATTCTGAAATGCCAGCGAAGCACAAAAAAGCAAGGAACGCTCGCCAGTACAGCCCGTCAGAAAAACGTTCAAAATGCTTTTAGCGTGAATCGCTCGACCTCACTTCAAGGGGCAAACGTACTCCTGATTGATGATGTCATGACCTCAGGGGCAACGGTCAATGAAATTTCTCGCATTTTACTTCGCTCTGGAGTTGAGAAAGTTTACGTAGGTGTCATCGCGAGGGGCGCCCGCGTCAGCTAAACTACTGCTTCCAGCGTCCACTACTTAGGTGTGCATCGCCTGATAATTATCCCTTTTTTCATCCCCGTATGCTTACACCCGTTTGCTGATTGCCGATTTTTAATGAACTCAGAAGACAAATCGACTCGGAAAAAATCCGCTGTCAAAAAAAGTAATAAAAAGAACCCTCCCACCAAGGCTGGCTGGTTTCGCCGATCCTTTAATCCGTTCCGTATCGCAACGCTCAGAGGGTTAGGAATCCTACTCCCACCGTTGCTGACAATCATGCTCTTCGCCTGGGCTTGGAACACGATCGAAAGAGCTATCTTACTTCCTGTTGAGTCACTTTCCGAAACGGCCCTTGCATACGCAATCGAAGACATCCGCACCGATTCGATGATCGAAGTCGAAACGAACGGACTAGAAAACGTTCAGGAACGATTCAAGTCTGGCGCTCAAGGAAAGCTCTACACTTCGCTCGACGGAACTTTACTAGTCCAATTTAATAGCCATTGGCTCCCCTTGGACGTGTTTGAGATGGTCAGTGCGAATCCTGGCACTGCGAATCTCTCTACTGCGCATGACTACTACAAACGTTACGTACAACTGAGATACTTGAAACGACACCTCGTGATACCGGCCTTTTTGGCCATCTTCCTCGGGGTCATGTACATTGTCGGAAAATTACTCGCCGCGGGAATTGGTCGCTTTTTTTGGCATCAATTCGAATCGCTCATCAATCGCTTGCCGATCATTCGAAACGTTTACTCGTCCGTCAAACAGGTCACCGATTTTGCGTTCAGTGAAACTGATGTTCAATTTACGCGAGTCGTTGCAGTTGAGTATCCCCGACGAGGGATTTGGTCAATCGGGTTTGTAACCGGAGAGAGCATGCTGGATATCCGCCGCGCTGCCGGGGAACCCGTCCTTTCAGTTTTAATGCCGACCAGTCCTATGCCTGCAACGGGATTCACGATTTCAATTCCCAAAAGCGAAACCGTCGATCTCGACATTACGATTGACCAAGCTATCCAATATTGCGTTAGCTGCGGTGTCGTCGTGCCGGATCACCAATCCGCAAAAACCGCGATTGAAGGCGAGTTTCAAAAGAAGAATCAAAACAAATCGCAACTGGAAAACGATGCCCCAGACGACGACTAAGTCTGGCAACGATGGACGTTCGCTCAAGTTTCAGCACAACCTAACACAACATGACACAAAATCACGCTAACAAAAAATCAGACATCCGGCTCGGCACCCGCGGCAGCCAATTAGCTTTGTGGCAAAGCAATTGGGTTAAGTGCGAGCTTGAAAAACTTGGCATCAGCGTTGAGCTTATAACAATTAAAACTGAGGGTGATATCCAAACGGGATCGCTCGCTCAAATTGGCGGACAAGGTCTTTTCACAAAACGCCTTCAGGTAGCTCTCCTGAATGAAGAGATTGATCTCGCAGTCCACAGCCTCAAAGACTTACCCACGGAAGATCATCCACAACTTACGATTGCGGCGGTGCCCCCCCGTGAAACTGTCGCCGATGCATTAGTCAGCAACCGTTTCACTAGTTTACAAGACTTGCCTTCGCAGGCAGTCATCGGTACCGGGAGTGTCCGGCGAGCTGCCCAACTACTGCATTTGCGACCGGATCTTGAAATTCGGGACATTCGCGGTAACGTCGATACGCGATTGAAAAAACTTGATGCTGGTGAATTCGACGCGATCATCTTAGCCTCCGCAGGGCTGCTTCGGCTCGGGTTCGAAAATAGAATCTCGTACAAGTTCCCGCCGAACGAATTGGTGCCGGCCGTCGGCCAGGGAGCTCTTGGCTTGGAAACCCGCCGAACAGACGAGGAGACAATTTCTCGAATCGCTAATCTCAATGACCCAGTAAGTTTTCACCGCGCAATGGCCGAACGAGCGATGCTTCGAACACTGTATGCTGGCTGCCTTTCACCCGTCGGTGCCTTAACGCATGTTCAAAATGGCCTGCTTCAACTTAAAGGCGCAGTTCTCAGCCATGACGGAGAACACAAAATTGAGTGCGAAGAAACAAGCGATCTAGAGCAATCGAACTCACTTGGTCAGAGAGTTGCCGAAAAATTGATCGAAGCAGGCGCAGCCCAGTACCTTCAAGACCGCGATTGAATTGACGGAAGCCAAGTTCCTTACGCGGCTTACTCGTTACTGTCTCTTGGGGATGCGAGGCAAGGCGGATCTTTACTTAGAGCTCCGCAACAGTCGCATTGCGTCCACAGCTTGGACGGCATTTCGTGATCGCTATGATTAGCCTCAATCAACGCTATGATTTTGAGCATCAAACAATCAACAGCCAGGACCTTCACAAGCCTCCCTGGTTTCATCACATGGATAAGCGAGTGAGCTATGCCCAATCATACGCAAGCCGACTACGAACTGTTTGCCCAAAAAAATGGGCTCCGCCTAAGTGATGTGACTCCACTAACGCTCGAAGAACGACTTCAGCGTTTGGAAACGGAGTTGTCCCGGACAGATGTTCCGTATCCGATCGACTCCCACAAACGAGCCCCCTACATTGCGGCTGCCAAATCAGGGCTTCCTTTTCGCACTGGCAACCTGGGCTCCGAGTCGGTTGACCTCGGTGATTATGAATGCCATCAGCATTACGAAAACTATTCTTTTGAAGAACATCTCAGCTGGGCTTGTCTGGTCGCCCAACAGAAAAAAACCAAGGAAAAATTCGCCTGCCAAGAATACCAGAATGGTGAAAAATTATTCGAAATTTCTGGAGGCGTCATTCCAGACTTTTACCTACTCAACGCACGAATCTACCAACAGACGGCTTGGCAACTCGCAACCGTCAATGAAATCATTCCTGCCGAACTCTTTTTTACATGTCACAGCAAACGTTTCTTTCCCGTGACGACATTCATGCGTCCGCTCGGAACAGATTACCTCGAAGAACCTGACATTGGGCACGACGTTGCCGGACACGTCGCGACGTTTACTATTTCTGCGGTTGCAAACGTGATGAAATATCACGGTGAAGCTCGAAATATAATTTACGCCGATCGAGATCAACAAATCGAAGCAGTGCAGGGGGATGAAAAGGCAATTCAACTCATCAAAGAAACTGCCGATGAGTTGCTGAAATATGCAGGGCGAATCTATTGGTTCACCGTTGAATTTGGATTAGTAATGGAGAACGGTCAAGTCCGGGACTTTGGTGCAGGAATCCTCTCTTCACCGGGTGAGACGATTTATAGCATCGGCGGAGGTGAATCGAATCGGATCTTAATCGACCCCTCGTGTGACCAAGATCTACTTCGGTTGGCCAACACTGATTACCTGATCAGCGAATTCCAAAAAACCTACTTCGTTTTGGAAGACTTTGATTTGCTCGAATCATTGACGCCAGACAGGATTTTGGAAGCCAGTAAAAAAGCGATGGACCTACCCGACTTCACTTGGCGAGAAATTCTCCCTGGTGATCGAGTGATCGATGTTGGAACTGCCATGATGAGCATCAACGAAAAATACCACCGGCTAATGGCAGGTCAGGAAATGGATGAATGCCTGACTCGGACCGCCATCAAAAACCTCAACCTTTACCGCGATGGGCTCAGCAGCGAACTCCTAGCGCAGTTTCAGCAAATGCCAAACGAGGTTCCGCAGGAAGTAGCACGTTGGTTTGACGAAAACCGGGACAACGTTAATTCTCTTAACTAAATCAAGCCGCTTCAGCCACGTGCTTCAGCCACACCAAACCCAATTTCGCCGACTTCTCATTACACCGAGCCCAACACCGATTTAGGGTTCGTCGCCGCGTCGACCAAATTCAATAGCATTACCCGACGCTTTGCAGTCCCGCAGCGATTCCATTGACCGATTGAAGAATCTCATGACGAATTGCATCCGAATCCAACACCTCGGGGTCGGACCGTAATTTTTTAAGTAACTCAACTTGGATGTAGTTAAGCGGATCGACGTAGGGATTTCTAACTTTGATACTGTGCTGCAACCACGGCTCGCAATGCAAGAGTTCGTCTACCTCCGCGACTTCGAGAACCAGCTTTTTACTAAGGTCAAATTCTGCTTTGATATCCTCGTAAACAGCTCCGCCATGCTCTTCAGAGAGCGACGCATACAACGCTGAAATTGCCATATCAGCGCGTCCCATCCCCAACTGGACATTGCTCATCAGGGTACGAAAGAATGGCCACCGCTGATTCATCTCTCTCAATTCCGCCAACTTCGAATCATAGTCTCCCTCGGCAAGCCAATCCTGAAACCCTGTTCCAACACCGAACCAACTGGGGATATCCGTTCTAGTTTGCGTCCAGGCAAAAACCCAGGGAATCGCCCTCAAGTCATCCAGTGTCTCAGTTGCCGCTCGGCGACTTGGCCGCGAGCCGATATTTAATTGTCCAATCTGATCGATTGGCGAAGCGGCATGGAAGTACTCAAGAAAATCCTCTCGTTCCACAAGGCTTCGATACTTTCGATAGGCGATCGAACTCAACTCATCCATGATTTCAGACCAACGCTCAATTTTATCAAATACCGGACGTGTTCCTGTCGAACAGAGCACGGCATGCACCAACTGCTGTAGATGTCGATGAGCAATCTCCGGCTCACTGTACCGCGAACTAACGACTTCTCCCTGTTCTGTAATTCGAATCCGTCCCCGAACCGATTCGGGGGGCTGAGCCAAAATCGCTCGATTCGCCGGTCCACCTCCGCGTCCTATCGAACCGCCACGCCCGTGGAACAGAGTCAGCACGATTCCATTGCGCTGACACACTTCCGCCAATTGTCGCTGAGCAGTAAACAACATCCAGTTCGCCCGTAGATATCCGCCATCCTTATTGCTGTCACTGTATCCAATCATGATTTGTTGCTGATTGCCACGCTCAACAAGATGTTTTGCGTAAACGGGATTATCGAATAACGCTTGCATGATCGCGGGCGCCGCTTTTAAATCCTCAACTGTTTCAAACAGCGGCACAATGTCGAGTGAACCAAACAAATCTGCATCATGTGCCAACAAAAGAACTTCAAGAATATGACTGACGCCCTGAGTCATACTGATAATGTAAGCCTCGATGGCTTGGTTCCCCATCTTAGCCTGAGCAAATCCAATCAAGCGAAACAGGGTGAGAAGATCATCCGTCTGACTAGTGAATCCAAATTGACCGTCCGATTTACGTCCGCCGGACCAAGACCTCGGGCTCTCTATCTCGCGGCTAAGTACTGCAATCTTCTCCGCTTCAGGGAGCGACTGATAATCTTCCACCGTCTGATTCTTTGCAAAAATCTCCGCGGCAGCTTCTTGATGACGCTTCGAATGTTGTCGCAAATCGAGAGATGCCATGTGAAAGCCAAACACCTGGGCAGATCGAATCAATCTTGCAAATCGACCACGCACCAATCGCTCACCCTGATTGGCTAACAAACTATCACGAATCAGATATAAATCATCTAGAAATTGGTCGACCGAATCGTAGGCTCGGGGATCTTTTTTCACTGCTGGAACCCGACTCCAGGTAATTTCATTTTGCTTTTTCGTCGCGACTAATCGCCGATAAATCATAATCAGCTTTTGCCGGTAAGGTTCCTGCGAAAATCGCTCCAAAACTTCATACTCTTCCTCGGGAACCAACTCTCGATCTTTTTCTAAACTAGCCAAAAACCAATGGCTGAAATTCACGCGTGTTGTCGACGGGCTCAACAGCGAGTACATCGAGCGAACCTCTTTTAGATAATGAGACAAAACAGTCGCTTCATGCTCTTGAAGCGTCTCCTCCGTCACGTCGGTTGTCACGTACGGATTACCGTCTCGATCACCACCGATCCAAGAACCGTATGAAAGAAACGAAGGAACATCGAAACGTTGCTCAGGAAAATGCTTCACCAACGCGGCATCGAGTTCTTCATAAATCCGCGGCACTAAATCAAAAAGTGTGTTTTCAAAAAAGTACAAACCACTATTTCGCACTTCGTCCATCACTGTCGGTCGGCGATTTCGAGTCTCGTCACTTTGCCACAGCAGGACAATATAATCCCGCAGTAATTCCTCAGCCTCATTTCGCTCCTGAGCAAATAGGTCGGCAGAATCAAGTCGCTTAAGCAATGTCGAAACTTTGTTGAGGATTTGACGAATTGTCCGTCGTTTCGATTCCGTTGGGTGTGCCGTAAAAACCGGCGTTACCACCATGCGTGTTAGAATCTCCTGAATTTCTGAAGCCTCAACTCCCTCACGTTTGAGTGTACCCAAAGCTTCATCCATGGTTTCGTCCATGGGGACATTCGATTCGAACGCAGTCTCTGCGCGTTCACGCAAAATCCGAACTCGCTCTCGCTCCTCCGCCAAATTCACTAACTGAAAATACGTTGAGAATGCTTTTAAATTTGCCGCTGCCAGAGGCAGGTCATTCAACAAACTTGGAATCACCTCATCCAATCGCTGCTTCGCGCCAGCATCCCCCGCCCGCCAGGCTTTCGCCAATTTGCGTATCTCTTCCTCCATCTCAAACACTTCACGCCCCTCTTGGGCGATAATCGTCTCCCCTAACAATCCGCCCAACAATCGAATCGTTCCGCTCAGCTCATTTTGTTTTTTGTTCATTAGTTCTGTGGATCACTTACAACGGAGACCCGACATGATTCACTGACGGGCAAAATTAGGATAACGCCAACCCGATCGCAATCGAGCAGGCCACATTTTAGCCCTGTTCTGAGGACAAAATCGAATATATCGCAGGAAAAATTAAAACTATGGCCTCAAAATAATCGCCGGAAAAAATTTAGTATCCAAATCACTGCTCCTCGCTCACTGCACTACGATCGCAATTTAACAACGACCGCCGCAAATCACCTTCAAAGGAACAGAATCAACCGCAATCAGCTCAACCCACATCCATCCATTTTCAACTCGCACCCAAGTTACACATTGGGCAATTTCTTTTGGCAAAACCTTGGAATTGACTTTCATCGCTCCCTCTTTAGAATCGGCTTCGCGTGCTGAATCAGAGAGGGGCAAAAGGAAACGATCACGTTTGTTTGATTGCAGCATCAAATTATACGAAAGTCCATTCCTGCGATAGCGAACTTTACCCCGATGATCAGCGTGCTGCAAATTTCACGCAAGACAACTTGAACGGCTCGCACGTATTGCGAGTCGTTTTTTGATTTAGCCAACCACACATCCCTTCCGGAATCTTTGGAAATAGCTGGAGCCCATAATGACCACCATGTTTTTCGAGTCAGATATTAATAGCCAAGCCCTTGAAAACCTCTGTGTTGCCATGATTGGCTACGGCAGCCAAGGTCGTGGACAGGCGATGAACCTTAGAGATAGCGGAATAAACGTCGTTGTCGGGCTTCGCGAAGGCGGTAAAAGCTGGAACCAAGCTGTTTCCGAAGGCTGGGCACCGCTGAGTATGGAAGATGCGGCAAAGCAAGCGGATGTCGTTTGCATGATGTGCCCCGATATGGCACAGCCCCAGGTTTACCGCGATATCGTAGCTCCCAACCTCAAACCCGGATCCACCGTTTTATTCTCACATGGATTTTGTATTCATTACGGAGCGATTACAGTCGCACCGGAAAACAACGTCGTTATGCTTGCCCCGAAAGGACCGGGTGGCATGGTTCGACGTCAATATGAAGAAGGCAGCGGTGTTCCCGGACTTGTCGCAGTGCATCAGGACGCGACCGGTAATGCACTCGACATCGCACTTTCCTACGGATGGGCAATCGGTGCTGCGAGAGCTGGAATCATCCAGACGACCTTCCCGGAAGAAACCGAAACTGATTTGTTTGGCGAGCAAGCAGTCCTCTGCGGTGGCTTAACGGAATTGATAACCGCCGGTTGGGAGACACTCGTCGAAGCCGGCTATCAACCGGATGTCGCCTATTTTGAATGCCTGCACGAAGTCAAATTAATCGTCGATTTGATCTACGAAGGTGGAATCGCACGGATGCACGAGTTTATCAGCGATACGGCAGCCTACGGAGACCTCGTTAGTGGAAAACGAATCATCACCGATGAGACTCGAGCCAACATGAAAGCAGTGCTTAAAGACATTCAAGATGGAACCTTTGCTAAACAATGGCAAGAAGAAGCGGCCTCGGGATCAGCGAACTTCAAGCGGATGATGGAAGAAGACATCGCCCACCCCATTGAAGCGACCGGCCAAGCCTTGAGAAAGCAATTTTCATGGCTGAAACAAAACCAGGCTTAGGATTGACGTCACAAGGTATCCGTCGGGCGTTCGTAAAAATAGTTGAACATCCTCTTGATCTAAGTTTGGATCTCTTCGATTTTGACTAACTTGACTACGCTTCAAAATGGCCACTCAACCGGCCATTGACACTACTAACAGTCGACTCTTTGCTGTAAATCATCCGCTAAAGGTTGTGCAATGACTGACTCAGCGCCATCGAATTTCAATAGCGATACACCGGTAGAAGATCTGCTGCGCTTGCTGGAACTCGAAACGGAAGCGGCGCTCGACCGGATTTACCAACTCGACCACCCGACTCCTTTGGATTCGGTGGACTTGGAAAGTGGTGCCACGCTAACGCTCAAACGGGAAGACCTCTCGGTTGTCCACAGTTATAAATGGCGAGGATCTTTCAATAAGATTCTGGCAATGCACCAGTCAGGATTTACGGGTAAATTAGTAGCTGCATCAGCGGGAAATCACGCTCAAGGCGTGGCTGTCACGGCGAAGCGTTTGAATTTGCCGGCTACCATTTTCATGCCTCGCTCCACGCCCGTGCTTAAACAAGAGTCTGTCAAAAGCTTTGGAGGCGAATTCATCGAAATCCGCCTTCACGGTGACTCATTTGACGAGGCAGCCAAGGAAGCTCATCGTTTCGCTGAATCCACTGGCGGTGTCGTGATTCCACCCTACGACGACCTACAAGTCATCGCCGGCCAGGCAACCATTGGGGTTGAAGTCGCCAACGAAATTGAATTACCGCCGACTCACGTATTTCTCGAGGTCGGCGGCGGGGGCATGGCCTCGGGCGTCGCGTCAGTGGTTAAAAAGAAGTTCCCCTCAGCAAAATTGATTGTGGTGGAAGCCGTCGATCAAAACAGCATGGGAGCTTCTTTGGCAAAAGGTCAAAGAACCACCATCGATACGCTTGATCGATTCTGCGACGGAACAGCCGTTGCCTGCCCGGGAGAAATCCCGTTTCGACTGTGTCAACATTTGATCGACGAATGTATCACTGTCACCAACGATCAGGTCTGCGAAGCAATCCAGTACCTTTGGCAAAAAAAGAGAACCATCGTTGAACCTTCCGCGGCCCTCGGAGTTGCCGGAGCTATTCAATATCCGTTGACGGAGGACGATCGCCCCTTGACCGTCCTCTCAGGATCAAACGTCGACTTTATGATGCTGCCCAAAATTGCCAGGCGAGGCCAAGTCAAACGCCCGGAAACGCGTTACTACGCCTTTGAAATTAATGAGCAACATGGTGCGATGGCAGAGCTGCTCGATCGGTTCTTTGCCAACATGAACATCATCGATTTCCAGTACGGGAAAGTCTCTGAGACCCACGCCTACCCGGTTATTGGAATCGAAGTCCCCCATGCTGAAATCGAATTGCTCGATCAATTCCTTGTCGACCCGAGCGCTCCGCCACACCATGACATTACGGGGTCGCCGGGCTCAGAGTTCCGCGTCATCCCGTTCAATATCGACGTAATCGCATTCCCATTTTTCGCGGTAATTGAATTTGCAAACCGCCCCGGAGCACTTCGTGATTTCATGCGGTTCGCCAGCACTTTATCGAGCGTGTGCTACATGAACTATACCGATACTGGACAAACCGAAGGCCAGGCGCTGATGGGATTTGAATTTGAGAACATCGGTCGACAATCCGAATTTATGGAATGGTTGGAAGCAACCACGAAATTCCAAGTTGTTCCCACAGAAATCGTAAGACACTTCAGTCCCTCAAGCGATGCAGAACTTCGCTGGAAATCTCTCGGCGATTCAAACTGAACCTAGCGGCGCAAAAAAACTGGCAGCTTTTCACTGCCAGTTTTAATTTTTTTAGTCAGGGTAGGCAACTATCTAACGGACGTTTGAAAACACATCCGCCGTAACTGCATGGGCTTCAATCGACACTCGCTCGCCGCGGTCAGGTCGTGTCAACTCAAGCGACAACTGCGTTCCGTCGATCGAATAATCCGCAAAATAGGTTTCCCCATTCGAACTCAGGGTTACCTTTTGGGGCGTCACCTGAATCACATCAAACTTTTGGCCCAGCGGTTGGAGGACCCACTCGTCTTCAGCAACTCGAAGCGATCGAATCCCGTCATTGTTCATCACCGTCGTGGCGTTAATAAGAACCGAATCGATTTCCCATCCGCCCAAAGGTACACTAGTCATAAGTCATACTCCGCAAATCAAAAGATAAAAATAAATGGTATAAAAGCAGTGCAAATCCCAAGCCAAATAATAAAAAGCCGGTTTTCGTGCACTTTCCCTAAGCAAAAGCATCTCAATATGAGAACCATTTCGAAAAAATGAGAAACTCAAACTGGTTTCCTGGTCGCTAAACTAGGAACGCAATGTATGGCAGCAAGGAACAAAGGCGAACAACTTATAAATTATAAGACGCGCGTTGAACGGCCGATTCCCTCTTAACTCAAACACAAAATCCCTCACTTCGACCAAGAGAAAATTAATGAGCCAAACCATTTTCGAAAATGCCTACATTTGCTTCGCATTGTTGGGCTTTTTAATGACAAGTCAATGCACCGCCTACTCACAAGAGACTGCCCCTAATCCTGTCCCCCCCAACATTGTGCTAGTAATGGCGGACGATCAAGGATGGGGACAGACTGGGTACAATGGACACCCCATTTTAAAAACACCACACTTGGACGAAATGGCAGCCAAAGGACTTCGCTTCGAACGCTTTTATGCCGCTGCTCCCGTTTGCTCCCCCACGCGGGCCAGTGTCCTTACTGGACGAACCAACCAAAGAACGGGCGTTGAAAGTCACGGTTACGCACTGAGGTTGCAAGAAAAGACTTTAGCTACCGCATTGTCAAATGCCGGCTACCAAACGGGACACTTTGGAAAATGGCATCTCAATGGATTGCGGGGTCCAGGTGTCCCCATTTCAGCCAAAGACAGTCACCATCCCGGCGTTTTCGGTTTCGACACCTGGCTCTCAGTCACTAATTTTTTTGATCGCAATCCTATTCTCAGTCGCAATGGAGATTTTGAAGAATTTAAAGGCGACTCCTCGGAAATCATCGTCGATGAAGCCGTGAAATTCATTAGGCAACAAGCGATATTAAAACGCCCGTCTTTTACCGTCATCTGGTTTGGCACCCCCCATAATCCATTCATGGCAGCACCAGAGGACGCTCGTCCTTTTGCGCACCTCGACCGAGATTCTAAAGACCAACACGGCGAACTCGTTGCGATGGACCGAAGCATTGGCACCCTCCGCAAGTCAATCAAAGAACTGGGAATTGCTGAACAAACCATCATTTGGTTTACGAGTGACAATGGCGGGCTACCTAAAATTACTCCTGAAACCGTCGGTGGATTGCGAGGTTTTAAGGGCAGTCTTTACGAGGGTGGATTGAGGGTTCCCGCCGTAATCGAGTGGCCGTCTCATATCTCGCCACGCGTGACGTCCTATCCGACCGTTTCGATGGACATCTTCCCCACTTTGGCAGAAATCGTCAAACTTCCCGCATCCTCAATGCTTAACACGAATGATGGATTGAGTCTTAAAAAACTATTCGACACGGAAATTACGACGCGGGAAAAACCAATCCCATTCGACTGCCTCGGGAATCAGGCGGTTATCGACAACGACTGGAAACTGATTCGCCTTGGCAGGAACGAAAACAAAAAACCTAAATTCGAACTTTATAACCTCAAACAAGATCCCCATGAGAAACTGAATTTATTCGACGCGAACGAGGCGGAGGCGAATCGAATGCTCGGACTGTTAACTGGCTTTGATTCATCAATCCAACGGAGCATCGATGGAAAAGACTATCCCGAAGGCAAGGTAAACGACGGCAACCCCCAACCTAGATTCTGGAACACCGTCGATCATTACCAACCTTTCATCGAGCAATGGAAAAATCGCCCCGAATACGCAACCTGGCTCAGGAAAAGACAGAACAACAGGCGAAAAAAACAAGCACCCTAGCACCGGCAATCACTAAAAATAGAAACGCGTTAAACCTGTGCAAGGGACTAATTCCGCAAATAAAATTCATACTCGACGGTGGGCTTAAAACATTCACCAGGCTTGATGGACGCTTTCCAATTCACAACGCTACTGTTGTTAATTGGATCGCCGCCGTGGATGGACCAATCATTGGGATTGAATCCCTCCAGTTTGGTCTTCCCTTCATCGGATACCTCGTTTGCCTTTCCACCAAAACGAAGGCTAACTTCCACCGGAACCTCATACTCTTTGTTGTTAGCAATTTCAGCGATGACTTTTCCTTTCACAAGTGAGTAGCTCGAATTTCGCCATTGAACCGCGTTCCGCTCTCGACCAGTTTCTTGATTGTCGACACCAGCCTTTAAATCCACGGAGACCGTCATGGGGAGGCGGCAAATTCCCCCTGGAGAAGTGTAGGTAAGTAACTCCTGAGCCAAAGGTTGAAAGCCATCGACTAACATGGCAGCACCGGTAGTCCAAGGGACCTTCGTATCATTAATTAATTCAACTTGATGCCAAACTTTGCTCTCTGAAACAACTAATGGCGACTTTCCATTACGGCCCGAAGCGAATTCGTGGGCAGAATGCTGAACCGTCACATCCCAAGTATAGATATCTCGGTAGGCGACCTCAGCCTTCAGAATCCGAACACTTGCTCGCTCGCCTTTTTTAAGTGACATTGGCTTGAGCTTGTAGACAAAAAGATCGTTGCCACCGCTGGTCGTTAAATCACCAGCCAATCCTTCAATCAAGCCTTCAGAATTGCCAGTCGACCGAGCGCTGCGAAAATCACTTGTGCTCTGCGAATATATCGTATTGCTGAATTGATCGATCGCTTGATTACTCATGATTTGAGGCGCTGCTTCAACAAGTACATTTTTCAAACTTGCCTCCAACACCATTGGACTGGGCGATGCCTTAAATCGAAAATTGGGAACACCAACGACAACGTGCAAAGGGACATCTATCAAATCCTCCGAATCATTGATTATCTCTCCTTGCATTAGGATCTCTGCGGTTTTCGCAGACGCACGCTCGACCTCAACGCCTCCTTCGTCTCCCTTAAATTCAAACGGCTTGTCCGTCAAATTTAATCGATAGGTCGGAAGCCAGCGAATACCGGGGCAGAAGTACATTAAGCTCAATTCAACTTCGGTGTTTGGCGTCCCAAAATCGAACGTTAATTTTTTTTCCCGCGTCAACTTTTTCACGTTTTGTTCGACGGTTGTTTTCATACCTTCAACTGTCAGATTTGAAACGGAATTAGCCGCGATCATCATGTCGCCAGCTTCCGTACGCAATAAGAAATGAGTCCCCAAAACGGTGTCCACTAGAATCTCAGCTTCAATCGCTCCACCGTCGCTGTCGTGACGAGTTCTATCGCGGGGATCAGTTTTCTCAGGGATCAACTCTCGATTGGCAAGAACCTTGAGTAGCACACCTTTGACCGATTCCGATTTCTCACCTCGAATTTGCAATGAACACGATGCCCCTAGATTGGCGGTTACAATTTCCATTACCGTTGTGCAATTTATCTCCCGCTTACCTTCTGATTCCGAGGCTTCCCAACCTGCGACCATTGAGCTAATTTTTCCTTGTTGGGCGATCGCCCAGAAAGACCCGAGAATTGCTGAATCTGGGACCTCATTCGTAAACACTTTTCCTTCCGCATCGGTTTTCGCCGTCCCTTTTTTTACAATTAAAAAATATCCGTCTTTAAAAATAACAACATTTTCAGTTGTTAAATTCAGTTCAGATTTTTCCATCAAGCTGCTGAATTTATTGTCAGCGAAAATCAGGTCCGAACCAGAAAACAGGGTTACCCATCCAACAACTAACAACGTCAAACGACCAATCACCATGATATCCCCAAGCGTTAATAATGAAGTTACTATCGGCCTTAAGAGACTTAACGACTTGGTTAATTCTCCGTAAGCTCTAACCATCATACGTAGTCCTCCGAGGATGAGACGTAACGAGAATGTAACGTCCCAACTCGCCAAAACAGCTGCGACCCAAGTTGCCTAACGAGGTACCTGCGCAGCGAAACAGCAGGTAAATTGTGCGGTGCTAACAAAAAACCTTCAATTGAAAGGTCTTAATTTTGAATTGGCAGTTCAAGGACAAAACAAGCCCCCGCCGAGTGGCGGTCGAGTTTGTTTTTTCGATCCGCGATTTTGAGCTTCCCCCCCAAAGAGGATGCCATTCGCCGACATAACGCCAAACCCAACCCAACTCCCGGAGCCGTATTTGCTGCATCCTGATCCGATTTGCAAAAGGGCTGAAACATCCGCTTCCGGTATTTAACTGGAACGCCAGGCCCAAAGTCCTGTACATAGATCGCCAACGTTTTTCCGTGACGCGAAATTTTCAGATCAATTCTTGGCTGGGAACTTGGCCGCGCGTACTTACACGCATTGTCGACTAAATTAAAAATGATCTGCTCCACTGTCGCCGGTTGAGTTGCAAACCTGAAATCGGCAACGGATTCGTCAATCTCTAATGCGATCTCCCAGTCTACTTCAGCCGCCCTCTCTTTGATTCTGGACTCGAATCGCCCCAGCATCTCAGCGGCGGTGAGTGTTTCGACGCATCCTGAATCAGCCCCCCGTTCTAGACGAGCGAACTGGAGAACATTTTCAACCAAGTGAGATAATCGATCCGCCTGCAAGCAAAGTGTATTGGCATAATCCTGTTGCTTTTCTGGCGGTACCATTTTCTCCGCCAACATTTCAGCGTACATCCGAAACGTCGTCAACGGTGTTCGTAATTCATGCGTCACCGCCGACACAAATGTCGCCCTTCGTTCACTGAGGCGAATAACCCCAAACAAAAGTGTCGCGGAAGCAACCGCAGCAAGTGCCAACCCTAGCCAGGCTACCCATAAAGCGAGCTTTAATCCTGCAAATGAGTTTTGATCCGCGGTCGAACCGATCGCCAAAGTCGATAGCAAACTTGAGCTATCGACGACCAATTGGACGGGCAGCGTCGTCAAAGCCGTCATAACGTTTAAATCTGTATCCTGCTCTAATTCTTCGAATTGAACATTGGGAAGCAAATCCTCAACTTCGGCACGGAGTGCATTCTGAATGGCAGGCCAATCGAGCCAGCACACTTGAATGACGGGCAAATCGCCAACGGAACCGTCCCGAGTGACTTCGCGAACCAGCACCAGATTCTCCCCCACCCATACTGGCTGCATCACACCAACTGAATCCAGTGCGTTAACATTTTCACCAGCGAAACCAATCCCACCCTGGATTTGACTTAGGCTGTTGTTCTCCAAAACGTTAGCAGAACTATTCTCTTGCCATCGCTGTGACGTGAGGTTGAGCGTGTTTTGCAATCGACGGCTGAACTCCTCATTACCACGGGATGCTCCCCGAGACTGCTGGACTGCTCGCTTACTATTCTGAGCGATTTGAGGTATTTCTGCACCTTTCGCATTCTTATTCAACAGGTCACTTGAACTCGATTTCACCCCTCCATACTTCTCAAAGGCAGGCACTTTGTAATAGGACTGCTCAGCTTCAGTTTGCGAGAGCGCGCCTCTGTTTTGCTCGGCCGATGCAATATCAATCGAAACGTCGGCAAGCGACTCACTACTAAGATCAGCCAACAATGTTTCGTAGGTAAACAGATTTTCAGCCTCTAACAATAACTGCTCGCTCAAGCCAACTGTTTGGGCACTGAGACCAAATTGATTTTCGGCGAGCAATCTTGCGGATCCTCTCGGTATCTGAGGAGAGCGGAGATCCTGCTCACAACCCATCTGAAAATAAAATTTCACAAACTGAGGAGGAGGAAACATCAATGGCGAAGCGACCTTTTGGTAACTTCCTCCCGGCGAGTCTGAACTACTACCTGTTCGACTTGGCACTCGTCCTCCTTGATTGTTGGTAACCTCGGCTGGCACAAATGCCTGGTAAAACGAATCGTAAGAGTAACTCGGACGAGCGGCTTCCCTCGCAATCAAGGGAAGTATTTTTAAATCCATCCGATACAGCGCGCTGCTGATCCGCTCCTGCAGCTCCGCTTCCTGCCTCGCGAGTTCGGTCTCGCGCCTGTCATTTTCGCGACTTTCATCCAGCCGGACGGTCATAATCGTCAACCAGCCCATTCCGGGGATCACGATGGCGAGCCCAAAGAAAAACAGGATCCAGATCTGCCAAGGACGTCGCATCAGTTCGCTCCATTTCCGCAAACAGACCACATGTAACCTTTTCCGCGCACGGTCAATATAGTTGCAGCAGCGGCTTTGTTCTCTCTCATTTTTTCACGCAACCGGGCAATGTGCATATCAATCGTACGCGTCGTAATCCCTTTCGGACTAAGCCTCCACACGCTCGACAATAACTCCTCACGAGATATCGCGCGTCCGGAATTCGAGACGAGATACTGAATCAACTCTGTCTCTTTTTCAGAAAGCTCCGCACGGGTGGCAGCCGATTCGCCTTCGGTAGACTTCTGAGGACGAAAGCGAACTTCCCTTCGTTCAAAATCAACTACCCCTCCTGGAAAACTAACAGACTGCACGTCTCGAGGTCGCTCCGGTGACCGACGCAACACGGCCTCCACTCGAGCCAACAATTCTTTGATGCTGAATGGTTTGACAACGTAGTCGTCGGCGCCATCCCGTAGCCCTTGCACTCGGTCCTGCTCATCCCCCTTCGCCGTTAGGATAATTACCGGTTGGGTCGGTCGGACTTGTTTTAATTTTTTTAAAATCTCTAACCCGGAAACTCCAGGCAACGCGAGATCCAACAACAGCAAATCGTATTCCGATTGGAGCGCCATCTCCAAACCCGAAATGCCATCACCTGCCTGCAGCACTTGATGCCCGGTATACTCCAGCGAATCAACGATTCCACGACGAATTGCCGCATCGTCCTCTACCGTCAATATTACCGTCTTGGCCATTTTTAAATTCCATGGGAACACGAGCTGACTCGACAGCGGCCGCCTAGTGCCTACCGCCGTTCCTTATTCTACGATGCAATCGTAGATCATTACGTAACAAAGATGTAACGAACCTACGAATTCGAGCCGCGGACTCCATTTTTCAGGGAATTAACGTAGAAAGAGCAAATTGTTCGACCAACGGAACTCGACAGCGAAGCTGGACTAACGGTCTTGCTGATCGGACAAACGATTCAGTAAGTCCTGCTCGGACAGCACCATATCAAAGTATCCGATCATCATCTCCTCATGGGTTTGATCGCCCCATCTAACCGTTTTCTTTGGATTGGGATTGGAAAAATTCTTGGCTGAGTTATCAAAAATCGCTTCGCAAAGAATTTCCGTACCACGAGGCAGCAACTTGGGTTGCTCAAACTCGTATCCGTTTTGCCAGTTGAAATCATAGTTAGGCACATCCAGCAAGACTTCGCTCCGTCCGTCAGGATAGTTTGCCGTGTATTTAAACGACTTGCCCCTCAAGTGCATGTGCGGAAACATTGCAAGCAACAATGCGTCCTGACGCATCGTTCGTCTCGCCGTAACATCGTGATTTGCTTCGCCTGCCGGGATTAAAAACTTTGTATTTTGAACACTTTTTGTGCCAACGACTTTACGGACTTGTTTTTTATCGGCGAACTTAAATCCTACCGAACTAAGATCCGTTTGGGGCGTTCCGATTGGCGTATAGTGAACCTGAAATACCAACGTCGCGCCGGCAGGAATAACTTTAGCGAGGCCGTCGGTCAACATGAGAGGAGTTGAACCAGGTGCGGCAGCGGTAAGCCAATCCGAATCGAGTTCACCGTGAACAGGCTTCCTTCCCCGCCTTGAAACAGCCACAATGATATGATGGACAACGGCACGATTGCCGATTCTGATCTCTGCTGCCTGAACCCACTTGTCTTCCTTGAAATTTGTTTTGACTTGGAAATATTGATAGGGCAAAATCCCGCCAGCGGGAATGGGATAAGGTTTTTTTGTCACCTGAAATACAACATCAGGCTCTCCTATCCGCCAGCCTTTGGTAAATTTCGGGGGAGTTGGTAAATCATTCGTATCTCCTAAGGGGGCACCGGCCTTCACCCAATCGGCAATCAGTTGCTTTTGCTCGGTTGATAAAGTTGGATCATTCTTAAATTTTCCGTGCTTGGGGTTCGCGTGCCAGGGTGGCATTCGCTGATCCTTAACCACTTCATCAATCATGCCCGCCCAACCGACGACCTCGTCATAATCAGTTAAGCTAAACGGTGCAGCTTCCCCATCGCGGTGACATTTAACGCACCGCTCGTTTAAGATTCGAGAAATCTGATTTGCGTAGGTAACCGTTGACTGGTTCTCTGTATCCTGAGTTAAGACTCGCCCGATAATACATCCATCGGTGTCAGTTTTCTGAATCTTGGGAGCTTTCCGGTTTTTGATTGCCTCCACTGCATCCGCCAGGTAGTTATTTGACGCCTTAAACTTTTGTTTCCCATAAGTGAATTGATCATCAATTGCGCCTTGGTACACCAACTCTTGATTTGAATCAAACAGGAAAACTTCCGGAGTTCTACTCGCCCCGAAAGCATCGGCAACGCGGTTTGCAGGATCTTTGAGTAAAGGGCAGTTGACCTTCAAATCGCTTGCGAATTTAGTAATCTCAGTAATGGAATCTTGGCGATTCGAATTTAGACCAATAATCTGTAACTGATCACGGTTGTTCTTAACCAATTCCCCCAACTTGGGAACATAAAATTTCACTAACGGGCACTCGACGCCGAAAAATACAACAATGGTAGATTTGTCGGAGTCGAGATTGGACGAATCGAACGAGTTGCCTTGATAGTCTTTCAAAACAAAACTTGGCATTCGGTCCCCGACCTGCAACTGCTCTCGTTCAGAGTCTTCAGCGCTCAACCTGCCCGATGTTAAGCAAGCGGCAGTAAGAGAGAGAAGGACAATTAGGGCTCTAAGTTGGTACTTCATGAAATTATTGGACCAAATGAGGACTTTTAAACAAAAACGTCGATTTAAGGATAACTTTTCTCGGGAATTAACGAAATGCCGTTCTGATAAACCATTCGGCGTCGAGTCGTGTTAAAATCAGGGCGGATGCCGAAAAAGTCCCCCTTAGACGAGTTAATGTAAGCAGGAGATACGCGGTTCCAAAGGAGGTATTGCATTAAGGAGAATCCGATTACAACCGTACTAGAAAAGCAGACGGCGAGCGACCGAATGTGGGCGCTCCCAGACCGCAGTTGGGCCATGCGAATGCAGTGGCACGACCTACTTTTCATGCACTGGAGAATCGAGGAGGATGCCCTGCGAAGGTTGATCCCGGATGGTCTTGAGATTGACACCTTTGACGGCTCCGCGTGGATCGGTGTCGTACCCTTTAAGATGTCAGGGGTGGCACCTCGGTACGTTCCCAACGTTCCGTTCATGTCATGCTTCCCCGAACTGAACGTCCGGACATACGTTACGATCAACGGTAAACCGGGGGTTTGGTTTTTCTGTCTCGAAGCTACGAATCCGATCGCGGTTCGTATCGCCCGGAAATTCTTTCACCTGCCCTACATGGATGCCAGGATTGAGGTTGGCGATTCTCACAAAAAAAATAAGGGACAGTGGATTGGGTATCGTTCGGTTCGCTCTCACCCCGGGGAACTCCCCGCTACATTTAAGATTGATTATCGGCCAATCGGCAAATCCTTTCTCGCGCGGCCCGGATCACTCGAAGAATTTTTGACCTCCCGGTACTGTCTTTACTCCGCAGACAGTCAGGGAAAGATCTTCCGGGGCGAAATTGACCACGATCCTTGGCGACTGCACGAGGCGCAAGCGATTGTCCGCGAAAACACGATGACCGATTGGATGGGTGTCCAGCTCCCAAGTGAAACTCCATTGCTTCACTTTGCCAAACACGCCAAGGTCGTCGCTTGGACGCTGGATGAAGTTTGATCGCCGCACGTTTCGGCGTTCTTGAAACATTCATTACCGGAAGTTGTTGGTTTTAACTGCAAAAGTCGTTAGACTGTGGTCGTCAGTTAATCTAAGAGCCGAAATCATGAAATTGTATTTTTCGAATCGCGTCCGACAGCAATCTTCGCTGTCTCGCTGCCTCCTTCTATTCACAGTTGTCCTGTCCGCGGCAAGCGTGTGCGGCTGGGCACTGCCGACGGCCAAGACCGACGACGACAAACCTCTTGGTAAAGTTCCCAAACTCCCGGTCGATAGCCTCCCAGCAAAAATCAGCACGACAAAAATACCGGGCGGGTTTAATGGAATTCCTGCGGCACCCGCTGACAACGCGACGACTGCCGAAAAAGTTAGTCTGGGGCGAAAGCTTTTCTTTGATCCGATTTTGTCCACGGATGGGACGGTCTCGTGCGCAAGCTGCCACCAGCCTGACCACGGTTTCGCAAGCCCGGACCCGATCGCTGTTGGAGTCGGTGGAAAAATCGGTAAGCGAAATGCTCCAACCGTGATCAACCGTGTCTTTGGGAAGAAATTTTCTTGGGATGGACGTGACGACAGTTTAGAACAGCAGGCACTAGGGCCTCTTAAGAGCGAAACTGAGTTGGGCGGCAATGTCGAACTCGTGCTCGAGAACATCAGAAAGAACCCTGAATACGTCCAGCAGTTCCAAGTTGTTTTCGGAGGCGATGCGAAATCACCGACTCCCGAAATGGTCACTGCGGAAAACCTCGCTAAGGCCATTGCGAGTTTTGAACGCACTCTGACGTCTGGCAATTCGAAGGTCGATCGTTTCCGCGCTGCCGAATACGAAGCCTTGTCAAAAGAAGCCCGCCAGGGTTTGTGGATTTTTGAAAGTCGGGGCGGATGCTGGAAGTGTCACTCGGGTTCCAACTTAACGGATGAAGCCTTCCACAATACTGGAGTTGGCTTTGGTAAGTCGGGCCGAGATCAGGGACGCTTCGAGGCGACAAAAAATCCTGGTCACGAGTTTCAATACAAAACTCCAACTTTGCGTGATGTTGAATTCACGGCTCCTTATATGCACGATGGCAGTGTCAAAACACTCAGGGAAGTAGTTGAGTTTTACAATCGCGGCGGCGACCCAAACGATCCCTCTCTTGATAAAAAAATGGCTCCCTTAAATCTTTCGGAGAAAGAGATTGGTTTCCTAGTTGAATTCTTGAAAGCGCTATCGGGGGAGAGCGTACTCAACCCTGCTAATTAAGCGTACTGCGACGCCGATTAACGCGTGCGACGCCGATTAACGCGTCTCACAAGATCAAAATCTAAGGCCATCATCATTGCCGAAGTCACGTCGTTATTCCTATGCGGCGCCGGCTCACTTCGTCCTTCTGGGTGTTGTGCATTTGACAAAACAGTCAAAGGTCCACCGCACGGTCGGCTCAATTGTTACATCCGAGAAGATTGCTGCCCGACAAAGCAAAAAAATACCTCGGGTGTCTATGTCGATCACAGATAATTCGTGATATTCTGAACTCCGCGGCGGATCAGCATGCGTTTTCAAAATCCGGCCGACCATTTTTACTTAATCAACGAACGAGTCACTGCTGACTCCAAGGGCAATTCCAAATGGGTCAAACCCAATCCGTCCACAACGTAAATTTAACGCTGTCTGATCCTCACGATTCCTCTGGCGAATGGATTGGGCAACACGAAATATTAAAACAGGTTCTTGCCTGCTGGCTTACGATTAATGACGCCGATTCGCCACTAACCCCCCGAATCATTGGACCTCCGGGGATCGGCAAGACAGCGTTAGTAACGGCCGCCACCAAAGTTCGAGGTCAAGAACTTTATATTTACCAATGCACCGCTGATACCCGCCCGGAAGACTTGCTGGTCACGCCTGTGCTTGCAGAAAATGGCACTATCGCCTATCACGCCTCGCCCTTAGTCACAGCGATGATCCGAGGAGGAGTTTGCATCCTCGATGAAGGCAACCGCATGAACGAAAAGTCGTGGGCTTCCCTCGCACCACTGCTCGACCACCGACGATATATCGAGTCCATTGTCGCGGGCGTCACAATCCAAGCTGATCCTAATTTCCGATGCGCGGTAACGATGAATCAGGATGAATCGACTTTTGAAATTCCTGATTACATCCTCAGCCGCTTGCAACCGACGCTTACGCTCAAATTTCCATCTCGCGAAGATGAAAAACATATCCTCAGTTATCATCTGCCTTTTTGCGCCGATGACATGCTGGCGATGACAGTTGATTTTTTACAAAAGTCTCACGAACTCAAATTAGACTTTTCAACCCGAGACGGAATTAATCTTTTAAGATTTGCCATGAAGAGAATTGCTCAGGAGACCGAACATCCACTCGCCACGGACGTTGCTTGGAGAGAGGCACTGGAAAAATGTCTTGGTGAAGAGGCACTTGATCTCAATCGACTTTCACAACAGCGAACGCAAACACTCGGCGGACAAACATTACCCATGGGGTTCGGAGATTTCTTTTTCTCACCGGGAGATCCCCTCCGACCAGACCTCGAAGAATATAACATTGATGAACTCGATGATTTGGACGATGAAGATGAAGACGAGGCGTAACACTTGATTCACGAAATGCTCAAAATTGGCTCCCGTGTCACCTGCCTACCCATTGTTCATGGCAGCGGGGATTTTGCGTGGGAAGTCAGACGCTTGATGCTGAAACACTCCTTCGACTGCGTCGCGATCCCACTTCCTCCCTCGTTTCAAACGCCTGTCGAAAAGGCAATTTTGAATTTACCAACGCCAAGCGTCGTATTCCAAAAAGACATGCCGGAATATCAGACGCAGTGGACCCCCGAGAGCCGACCAGCAGGTGAGGATGGTGAAAGCTCAGAACCATCATCCGATTCGGACGTCCAGGCACGGGACTCCGGAGCAAGCTATGTCCCCATCGACCCGTGCCAGGGTGTGATCGCTGCCATCCGCACGGCAATGGGAGATCATATTCCGAGGAAATTCATTGATCTCGAAACGAGTTGCTACCACCCCCACACCCGCTCACTACCCGATGCCTATGCCTTAAAAAAGCTTCCTATCGAAAGATTCACTGCCGCAATCGTCCCCCACATCACTGCCTCGACTGACGACCAATGGAAGTCTCGAATCGCTTGCCAAGCCTGGAAAGTTCGAGAACTGTGCATCGATTACAAAAATATCCTGTTAGTCACAAGTGTTCTGGATTTCCCATGGATTCGTCAGGCCTTTCATGACAAAAACTTAACTCCGCCACAAGAAGAGAATTCACTCACTCCCGAAGCCTACCAACTGCCACTGGACTCGCTCTATTTCCTTCTGGGAGAGTTGCCATTCATTACTGGCCTATACGAACACGCGCGGCAGGAACTGAGCGACGATGAACACCTTTCCATCGACGGTCTAAAAGAATTACTGATTGCCGCACGGGAAGACTATCAAGCGGAATATAAAAACCGAGCGAGAAAGATCACTCCCAAGATACTCTCCCAATGCCTCAAGTACATTCGCAACCTAACACTGATTGACAATCGTTTTACACCGCAATTAACAACCATCGTGACCGCCGCACAGCAAGTCGCCGGCGATGGCTATGCTCTTCATGTGCTCGAAAAATCAAAACAGTTTTGCTTTGCCAAAAACCTTGGCCTGCCTACAGCGCGGTTGTCAATCGATCGAGCAGAGTTGCCTGGCGAAGAAATCGTCGATGTCGTCAGTCGCCTGCCTGGACCGCCTGTGTCGCTTAGTCAAATCGAATTGATTCCTCGACCCGACGACAATCAAATCGTCGATTGGCAACAAAGCTGGGATCCTTATTCTCAATGCAGTTGGCCACCAGAAGATGATCTAATTGAAAACTTCCGGCAAACTGTTTTTGACCGCGCAAAAGAGGCGATGGGCGTCGATCTCGTTCAAACCGAGAAATTTACAACCAGCATCAAAGACGGGATCGACATTCGAGACACCGTCCGCCATTGGTACAATGGTGAAATTTATGTCAAAGTTCTACCACCCTCTGTTGGGAAACTTGACTGTTCGGTGATGCTGTTCGATTCACCCGCTGATCCACGCGAATACCCCTGGCGAACCACCTGGTTTGCAGAACACAAAAATGAATCCACACTCGCTTTTTTCGCGAGTGATTTTGCTGACCAACCGGTCGGCCCGGGCATCTGTTTGGCTAATTATGGGGGGGCTTTATTCCTCTACCCGCCGGTCGCAATTCACGATATCTGGCAGGACCCACGGCTCGATTTTGCCACAACGCTTGAAGAACGCCTATTAGCCGCAGCTTGCCTCCACAGCCGCTGCCCCAACATTGCGTTAGTCAGCCCCTCGCCTCCCGGCATGGCCTGGCGACAACTGGCCAAAAAATTCAAGAAAAAACTAGTTCATATCCCATTGTCTCGATTTAGCGATTCGACCATTCAACAACTCAGAATGGTGCATGTACTTAACGGCAAGGACGTGCGCAGCTATGCTGCAGACTTCATCCGCAAGGTTTAGTACCCAAATTTAAGTCTTTTGATCTTATGAATAACATCGAACTCTTCCATAGCCTCGTTCATCTCGCCGCTATTGATAACAAGTTTACGGATGAAGAAATTCGGTTTCTCATTCAGCGGGCGGAACGTTGGAACATTCCAAGCGAAGAGTTCGAAGCCGCCCTTGCCGGCATCTCAACAGAAGGATTCTCGGTTAAGATCCCTGAGAAAATGGAAGATCGCGTCATCATGCTCAAAGAAATGATTCGTTTGATGGCGATTGACGGCGTCATGGCCGAGCCTGAAAAACGACTGTGTGCCGTTGCTTCCGGGCGAATGGAATTTACGAGCAAACAATTTTCCCAAATCCTCGACGAAGTGATCGCGGAAGCCTAACCACTCTCGTGAGGCTCTGCCTCCTCAGGGAACTCACAAGCTACCGTCGCGTGCCTAGTCGTTCGCCTCGGTAGCACCAACACTCACTCCCCAAAGCTCAATCAAAAGATCATGCATCTTCGGATCGTGGTCTTTGAGTTCTTTTTTGTTGAATGGAAAGAAATCATTCTTTCCAAAAAATGCCTCCGTTGACTCAGCAAAGTATTCTTTGCCATTATTCATTCCATACGCTTTGTCATCGATAATCTTTCGCCCGGTAAATCGTTTTACCAAGTCATAACTACCGGAGTCACGAGCGGCCTCGTACTGCTTCCGGATTTTAGGATTACCAAATCCCAACACCTGATCATGATACGCGTGAGCCAGTTCATGCAGCATCAGATAGGGCATCCGGATATTTTCAAACTCGAAATTAGCCACATTGGTGATTTCTACCGACTTCCCCATCCGCACGTCTCGCCCATTATTTTTTAACCAGCCACGATTCCCGTGGTATTCAGCTCCGGGCCGCACACCGGGGTAAGGCGGATTGACCCAAATTTGCACCGCTTGCATTTGTTTCACAGCTTTGCCTGGTACAACGGCCATCAGCCTGGCCAATTGCTGCGAAAGCAATTTCAACATCTGTTTGGTCTTAGCGGGAGACTCTTGCCAAAGTCGATCGTGAAGATTTACTTTCCATCCACGAACATCAAAACTCGTATGACTTTCCAATTTAAAATGAGGGTCATGCGTTTCCCGCAACTGTTCGGTTAGCTGCGCGGACATCCGATCACGCACCTCCCGATACATGGGGGAGTTCGCCAGATTAACCAATTGATTCGGGTCAGACGATAACTCGTAAAGCTCTTCATCATCACGCTCACCAAATGCCAAACGATTCAATTTCTTGACACCGGGTTCCTCCTCATTTTCCAGCATCCATTGCTTA